>NZ_JBHXLC010000009.1:0-194697 GCF_042721555.1 Gottfriedia sp. NPDC058432 | reverse complement strand
CTTCATTATAATTATGAATAAATATAAAATCAATTGTATTTTTATAAATATTTGAAAATAAAAAAAGATTAACCAATTTTCTTGATTAATCTTTCATTATTTTTTCATTGTATTCCTTAAATTAAAATACAGTACAACTAGTTGTTTGCCCTATAAATAAAATTCAAATACTTTAGCAATTTTTTCTTTTATTCGTTCTTTAAAAGGTAAATTTTTAATATAAGTAGGCGTAATTTCAAATGATTGATTGAATACATTGGCTAATTCTGGTTCTACCTGTTTGATAAACTGTTGATCATATATATAACAATTCAATTCATCCGTTAAATGAAATGACCTGGAATCAAAATTGGTTGTGCCAATCATTAGAACTTTATCATCAATTTTAATTACTTTACCGTGAAAAATACCTTTTTTAAACCCATAAACTTTTATGTTATTTTTCCAAGCTTGCTTTATATATGGAAATGCTGCTTGTTGTACTAAAAGTGCATCTGACTTATGAGAATATAATACTTTTACTTCAATTCCTCTATTTGCTGCATCTAATAATGAATCCCATATTACTTTATTATTCGGTATAAAATAAGGAGAATAAATTGTAATCGAATGTTTTGCTTGTTTAAACAATTTACTATATTCTTGCTCAATCCCTATTTTAGTATAAGAAACAAATTGATGCTGGCTTTTCCCAATTTTTTTACTGATGGCCATCTGTGTAATTTTTTGGTCTGAATTTTTTCTCCAATCATGTACAAATTGTTTTTCTAAGCCTTCAACACCACTACCTACTAACCTAAGTTGAACATCTTCCCAAGGTTTTAATCCTTTTTTTTCATCTATATACTTTTTACCTATATTGAACCCACCAATATAGCCAATTTCTCCATCAATAATCGTCATTCGACGATGATTTCTGTTGTTTAACGATGCAAAAAAATAAGATAATTGCGGTTTATTAAAATATGTAAAATGTACTCCATGATTGATCAAAGATTTTCTTTCTTTTCGCTCTAATAAAATTCCACCAAGACGATCAACTGCATAATAAACTGGAATTCCTTCATCACTCTTCTTTTTTAAGACATCTAAAAATTCATGAGATACACGATCATTAGAAACTGAAAAAAAGTAGATATGGACTTCCTTTTTTGCATTCCTAATATCATTAAATAATTGGTTATTTAATTTCTTTCCGTTCATATAAATCGACAAATCACTATGTCCAATTGGATAAGTTATTGGCTTTTCAGCAAAAACATTCTTTTTTTGAGCTATTTCCATTTCAATCTCATTTAAAGCAAATAAAATAACTAAAAGTGAAAATAGAAGAACTAAAGTTTTAAAGATGAATTTTAATATTTTTTTCATAGATTCCTCTTACATAGGTTTGGCATAAGAGTATTTTTTGAATAAAATGTCTTAAATATCCATATTTATTTTAATTATGGAAAATAAAAGGCTGTCTAACTAGACAACCCTTAAGGACTTTTATTACTAAGAATTTTTATTTCAATCAGCGTACCTTTTAAGCCCTTAACATTTTCATCAAAAAATCAGAAGTAGGTAAGCCAAATTTATCATCCACAAGATCTTGAATGGTTAAGCTATTTATCACATTGATATACCATACTAATATTTTTCGTGGATCTTCTTTTAAAAATTCACCACTTTCTTGACCTTTTATAAATATTGGTACTAGTAAATCAATTAAATAATCAGGCGAATATTCAGATAATAATTCAGTCACTTTTTCTGGTACTTCTGTTTTTTTCCTCGCTTGTTGGACAATCATAAATGCATATTTATGGTTTTCGTCTAACATTTTTTCAGTTAATAATTTTAGTAGTTGGTATGGAGTTCCTTGAAAAAATTGCAATGAACTTAGCTCTCTTTCAGACTCAAGCATTAAACCTTCGATAATTTGAAAAAACAGTTCTGCCTTTGATTGAAAGTGACGGAATATTAAACCTTCACTAACTTTTGCCTCAGTTGCAATTACACTTGTTTTCGTATTTTTATAACCATTCAATGCGAATATTTTCAAGGCAGATTGTTTTATAAGCACCTTTCTATCAGTTTGTTGATTATGATCTTTTGGTAACAACTTACTCACTCCAATTTATACATTCTTACTTATTTATTTTTTTAGTTAATTGCTAATGGCCTTACTCTATTTATTAATTCTTGTAAAAACTGCTCAGGTCTTGCAAAGCAAGCTAAATGTCCGGCGTTATTTATATAAATAAACTCTTTTAAAGGTGCTTCGATTTCTTGCAAAAACCGTTTTGCATTTTCGGTAGGCGTAATAATATCATGGTCTCCTTGAAAAATAAAGAAAGGAATTGAAAATACCGTTCCTAGCCGGCCATAATTAAAGTTTATCAGTTCATTAAACAATTGATTTCCCGAAAATTTCATCCCTTTAAATATATCGAATAGATCGCTTACATTATGTTGAGGTGATGAAAGCATAGAAGGCAATATAAGGTCCATTACCATATTAGGAACATTTTTTGTAGATTTTACTAATATCTGATTTCTTTTATCGAACTCTTTTTGTGTCCATTTTGATTGATCTGGTCCTAAATCTTTTAAAAACTTTAGTCCCCTCGTATTCCCTGCATCAGTCAAAGCATCAATCGCCAATTGGTATGTGATATTTTCATAATCAAAACAGTTTTGATCAGTTCCTACATACGCATAAAAGAGATTTGGCCTTTCCTTTATTAATAATGTGGCTATAAGACTACCGACGGAACTTCCAACCAAAATAATTTTATCTTTTTCAAGTTCATTACAAATTAGACTACATAATTTAATTCCATCTTCTACCAACTGGTTTAATGTAATTTTACCACAGCCTTCTTTACCATTCCTTTTAAAAGTTTTTCCTGCACCACGCTGATCCCATTGAACAATCGTAAAATGCTTTTCCCAAGAACATATTAAAGAACTAAAAACAGTATAAGTTGAGGCAGGGCCACCATGAACCAATAAAAGAACAGGGTTTCTTCTATCTTCTCCTCGGATTGTAATCCATTGATCAATCCCCCCAATCGTTACATACTTTTCATCATTAATCATATATTCAGAATTAATTTCTAACTTCTTTTCATTTTTCCTTTGATTAAATTTACGAAAAAAGATATCAGGTAAAATATTGGATTTTGTCATTTAGAGTCTTTCCTTTCTAATGTCAAATAGTGAGTGAGTTACTCACTCATAATATATTATGCATCTTGCTCTGTCAATTCTACTAAAACATATAAAAAAATTAGAGAACTTCCATTTTTCATTTAATCACCATATCTACCTTAAACTATTTATTTATTAATCCAAATATGTTTGTTTTTTCAACTTCCCCGCTATTTTGTTCAAAAAAATTCTACTAAACAGTCGTCAAGTTGTGCAGCTCAGCAGTTGTTAGTTTTATAAGATTTATTAATAAATTATTTAGTTAAGTATGAGTAAAGCCCCAAAAGACTAATCTCATTTTCCTTTTTAAGAAGGATGCCTTATATTTCCAAATTTTTAATAGCAATTTTTTCTAAAAAATAACACAAAATAGATGTATTCTAATCATCGGAGTTGACTTATAGTTGTGAAAAAAGTTTTATTTATTGTAATCCTGTCCCTTTCATTAATTAGCTTTACAGATTTTACTTACGCTATAACAGACGAACCAGTACTTACCCCAATTAGCTTTCAAATAGAAATTCAGGATTGGGAAGCTGTAAACAAAATAATCCCAAAATACTCATTGTTCACTGTAATCGATGTTGAAAGTGGCAAGAGCTTTAATGTACAAAGAAGAGCTGGTAGTAGGCATGCAGATGTGCAGCCTTTAACAAGAGAAGATACTAGGATAATGAAAGAAATATACGGAGGGAACTGGAGTTGGCGAAGAAGGGCTGTATTAATTTTAGCTGATGACAACCTAATCCCTGCCTCCATGCACGGAATGCCACATGGTGCAGGTTCGCTTCCAAACGGTTTCTGTGGTCATTTTTGTATTCATTTTATGGGAAGTACGACACATCGGACAGGTAAGGCAGACTTATCTCATCATGTGATGATCCTTAAAGCTGCTGGGAGGATTAATGAATATATGAGTAACCTTCCACCGTCCCAACTGCTAAATGTATTATTTGTTACGATTAAAAACAGAGATAAAGGCTTGGTTAAAAATATTGCCATAAGTAATCAAAAAAATATGAAAAAAGAACTTAAGAAATTAGAAAAAATTGATGCGATTCAGTGGACTTTGCCCCAAACCAAGGAATTAAGAGCAAACTCTATTGCAACTGAAATCCCAGTTGAGGTTAATCTTTTTATAAAAGATATAGGCCGGATTAGAAAGAAACTTTCTTTTTCATTGGTGAGAACGTCTCCTATTTCTCCATGGAAAGTAAATATCGATCCTTTGCTTTCAAGCATTAACTAGCTATCTAATTACAAGGGGTCAAGTTTTCTGTGTTTTTCAGTTATATCATTTCTTGATCCGTCATTAACATTAAAAAGGGCTACCATAGTAGCCCTTCTTTACACCTAATGTCTTGCACAATTGCAAATGAAATCCTTTCAAATCTGAACTTTTGTATATTCCTAAAATATTGAAAACCGCTTTAATTTATTCATTTTATCTAATGTCCTTAATATTTTGTTTTTTCCTTAATAATTCAACTAAAGTTAAAATGGATAGACCTATTATTACCGTTATGATATGAAAAAACGTCTTTTCATTCAATTATGGCAATGCTTTAGTTCAATAACAAACCACAATCTATGCTCTAGGAATTACAACTGCATTGCATGTTTTTTCATAAAATTCTATTGGTCCCGCTCCACCGATTATTGCATACTCATAACCAATTTCATTCATATCTTTTAAACAGTGATGAAGTAAAGAAAATCCAATTCCGTTAATCCTCTTAGTTAACGAGACTCCCATTGGTCCAAAATAACATTTTTTATTTTTATATACATCATAACAAGCGAACCCGACAATTTCTCCATCTTTATCTAAAGCAATAAATATCGAAGGCTCAATTAGTACGAACGCATCTTTTATTGTTTGGATCCAATCACTTGAAAAGTTATGATTTACAAAATTAAATAGATTGATATAATCATTTCTATTTATTTTTCGAACTATTATTTGCTTAGTAGTATCTGGAAATATGTAATGATCAAGATGAGTGATCATATCACGAGAAGTAGTACCAAGTTCTAAAATAGTTTGTTTTTGCTCTTCTGTGAGAAAGTTTTCAACTACATTTTTATTAATTAATGCCTTTAATAAATGACCTACATTGAGATATACTTGATTGTATTTTTTCATATATTCAGTAGCAAGTTCCATTACTGCCAATACTTCACTGGATACAGATACATTAAAAAATTCACTCACCAAATTTTGAACTGGAACAATATCCGATTGATCAATCAAATTTCTTAAAGAGTTTAAATCAATATTACATTTCAAAGTAATTTCGCCAAGCGTACCAGTATTTTCCTGAAAACATGCTAATAGTAAGTGTTCTGGTCTTAAGACCTCATTTTTTGAAGATTTAACTTCGCATTCTGCGTTTCTTATAATTCTTAGAATTCGATCAGTGAGTTTAGTATTTGATTTAGTCAATATTACTACTCCCTTTTAAGCGATTTTTCATTTTTGAATTTAATAATCTCTTAAAACTTATTAAACTTTCATCATTTTCCCATAAAAAATGAGCTGCCTTAATTTTATTACAAATCATATTTTCAACTACCGCTAAAAATCAACGTGGTTCTAATTGTTCTTTTTGCCCTTATTATCATATCTCAATTTTAAAATGTACAATATTGAGGCAATCGTTACAGTTACGATTGATGTCATTAATTCTATTTTTTTATTGTCTAAAGTCATATAAATTATATTTACAATTATTATTAGTAAAAAGAAAATTGTTCTATACTTTCGGACAATAACTTCCATTTATTCCGCTCCTTTTTTCCCTTAAGTTAACTCCTAGTAATTTACTAAGCTATGTTGTTTTTTTCCCTGCTTTTATATATCCATTCCACAACTTTTCCAATAACAAAACCAAAGATAATTGGATTCAATGAACCACCAAAGGAAAATCCGCCATTTGAAGTTTCCTCAAATTTGACCATTTTAAATATTCGATGTTAAATAAATAACCACACAAGTACAATACAAAAGTTGTAACAATGAATACAATTGTTGGAATCCAGAAAGTTTTCCTTTTCATTTAAATACCTCCTTAAATTCTTTTTTTTGGTAAATTATTACATTTTATATTTATAAATAGAATACCATGATTAATTTGTTTAGTCTTGATCAACTAATCAGCCAAAAACCTTAAATAAAAGGCCACATATATCGATTTGGTATGAATTATGCATTCTAAGCAAAAAAAAAGAGAATGATTCAATAACATCATTCTCTTTATATCTACTTAAATGTTTGTTTGTTCTGCATATTTTTTAAAATTGTCTAGAATTGCTTGCCATCCTTGTTGTTGAAACTCAACAGGATTAGTTGTTTCAGGATCGAATGTTTCAATTACTTCCGTTTCGTTTTCTTTACCACTAAATGTGATATTAACCTTTCTTCCATCACCTAGAGTATAAGCAATAACCTCATATTTTTTTACTTCATCATAAATCCCACCAAAGTCGAAACCAAAACTGCCATCTTTTGCTTCCATTCTTGAACGGAATTCTCCACCAACACGCAAGTCATTTTCTGCAATTGGTGTGTGCCAGTCGTCTGAAGCACTGTTCCATTTTTTAATATGTTCAGGTTCTGTCCAAAATTCCCATACTTTTTCGATTGATGCATTAATAGTTGCTTTTACTGTAACTTGTTTAGATGTTTCCATTTTAATACCGCCTCTCTTGATACCAATATTTTTTAAAATAATCAAAATTTGTGGCTAACTACATTGTATACGATTTCAAAAAAACGTTCTATCTATTCATTTTTTTCGTTTCTCATAAATGTATACAAATTATTTATTTTCTTATATTCAATACTTTGATAATAGTTTATTGAATCTACTTATTAACTTTTAGCTAGTTTAAAAAAATTAGATGCAATGCAACAAACTATTCCAACAATAAGTACACTAAATGAAATAGTTGTATTTATTAGTCCAAAGGAAATAGTATTTGTAATCAAACCAAATCCCCAAACAAATAAAATCGTTCCAATAACAATTAACGTTTTTCCTGTCTGAGATAATTTTTTCATTATATCCCCCTATTTTCAATAATTGACGCTTCGTTTACTACAACAAGGTAATATGCTGTTGTTAATTGTATAAGACTTTACATATTTCTGAAATCATAGTTTTCACTGCTGATGTTAATTTGTTTCTGATTCACTAATATTTCTTTATTATTTACCCATTGAATATTAAAAGGTTCACCTGGCAGCCACAATATAAATTTTTCTTTTTCCTTCTTATCTTTGGAACTCAACTGACCAATATAACTATAATCTGACTTCATAAATACTCCACCATTTAAATAAATCGTTAGTTTATGTTTCTTGTCAGGAGATTCAAGTTGTTTTATTTCATCAAGATTATTAACATTGACATCCTCCAATGCTGTAATGGCGTTTGTCTGATTAGTACTAAAAAAATAAAAAGCACCAATGTATATAGAAATTACAATAATAGTGTATATGACTACTTTCCGTTTAATCATAATTTAAAATTCCCCTATAAAAATTAATATCCAAGTATATCTAATTCTTTATTATTGAACTTAATCCATGTTTATATCCTCTAAACGACTTTCCATTACTTTATCCCCCAACCAAAATTCAATTAATCTATTATTCTTTTTATCAACATATCCTATTATGTCGAAACCCTGCTCTACTCTTTTAAAATAATTTGGTCCGTATAATGAAATTTCGGTAGTTTCATAGTAATAGTAAATTTAGCGTACACCTATTTTCTTCTCACTTTTTATTACAAAATAGATAGAGCAAGCTAAAAATATAAGACCTAATCCTACACCATATATCATTGAAAACTCAAGTACATTTTTAAGCGCTAATCCACCTGTAATTGAAGCAATAAACAAAAGTAAAAATAATACTGTGTATTTATTTTTCATAGTTAGAACACTCCTAAAAATTAATTACTGCACTGATATATTTTACCATATATTGGAAATTTTATGGTTGTTTTTTTGAAAATTCTTATTCAACTAATCTTCCAAGTTAGCTAAATAAGAATATCAATAATCTTCTTTAAAACGATCTCCACTTAAAACAACTACTAATTCCAAACATAAAAAAAGCAGGAGAACAAGTTAATACCCTGCTCTTCCTGCATTTGTAGTCACTCTTATTTTGGTTGCATACGAATTGCACCATCTAAACGGATCACTTCACCATTTAACATTGGATTTTCAACAATGCTCTTCGCTAAGTGTGCGTATTCTGATGGCTTACCAAGACGTGATGGGAATGGAACCATGTTTCCTAATGATTCTCTAGCTTTTTCTGGTAATACATCAAACATTGGTGTTTCAAATATACCTGGAGCAATACTCATCACTCTGATGCCGTATCTTGATAAATCCCTAGCAATTGGTAATGTCATTCCAGCTACTGCGCTTTTTGATGCACCGTATGCTGCTTGCCCCATTTGGCCATCAAATGCTGCTACTGAAGCGGTGTTAATAATAACACCTCTTTCACCAAATTCATTTGGTTCATTGTTAATCATTTGTTCAGCTGCTAAACGAATAACGTTAAACGTACCAACTAAGTTTACATTAATGATTTTTTGGAAAGATTCTAATGAATGAATTCCGTCTCTTTTAATTACTTTTTCGGCTAAAACAATACCCGCACAGTTTACTACTGTATTGATTGAACCATATTTCGTTAAAACATTTGCAATTGAATTTTTTACACTTTCTTCTGAAGAAACATCTGTTTTTTCGAAACAAACATTGTCTTCACCTAATTCAGCAATTAAGCTAGTAGCTCTTTCTTCATTTAAATCGAAGATAGCAGCCTTTCCACCATTTTCTACGATCATTCTAACTGTACCTGCACCTAGTCCTGATGCTCCACCTGTAACGATTGCTATGCTATCACGAATGTTCATTTTTTAAATCCCCCAATTTGTTGTTGTTTATTAATTTAATCTCTCAATAATCGTTGCATTTGCCATACCATGGCCTTCACAGATCGCTTGTAATCCAAAACGTGAGCCTGTTTTCTCTAAAGCATTACACAATGTAACCATAACCCTTGCTCCACTAGCCCCAAGTGGGTGACCTAATGCGATCGCACCACCGAATATATTTAATTTTTCAAATGGTACATTTAATTCTTTTTGCCATGCTAAAGGTACTGCAGCAAATGCTTCATTTATTTCAAATAAATCGATTTGATCGATTGTTAAACCACATTTATGTAGAACTTTTTGAGTAGCTTGAATTGGTCCTGTTAACATTAACTGAGGGTCAGATCCTACTACTGTTCTCCCAATAATTCGAAACTTAGGTTTAAATCCTAATTGATGAGCTTTCTCTTTACTCATTAAAAGTAAGCCTGCAGCACCATCACTAATTTGACTTGCATTTCCAGCGGTAACCGAACCAGTTTCAGTAAATGCTGGTTTTAAAGTTGCTAATTTCTCAATAGAAGAGTTTTCTCTAGGTCCTTCGTCTTTTGTAACTTTAACAAGTTCACCTTCTTGATTCGTAACAGAAACTGCAATAATTTCGTCTTCAAAATAGCCTTGTTTCATTGCTTTTAATGCTTTTTGATGGCTATTATAAGCAAATTCATCTTGCTCACTTCGACTGATATTCCACTTCTCATTTATGCGTTCTGCTGAGATCCCTTGGTTAAAGTCACCAAACCTATTCGTTAGTTTTTCATTCCATTTTGATCCTTTTAAATTCGAAAACATTGGTACACGTGTCATGCTTTCAACACCAGCTGCAATGACAATGTCCATATCTCCACTTAAAATGGCTTGTGATGCAAAATGGACAGATTGCTGACTTGATCCGCATTGACGGTCAATCGTAACACCAGGCACTTCAATTGGTAGACCTGCTAATAAAGCGGCAACTCTGCCAATATCACCAGCCTGTTCTCCAATTTGAGTAACACAGCCCATAATCACATCATCTATTTCTTTTGGATCAAATTCATTTCGACTTACTAATTCCTTTAGTACTATTGCAGCTAAGTCATCAGGTCTTGTTTCGCTAAAGCTGCCGCCTCTTTTTCCAATAGGTGTTCTTAAAGCATCAACAATAACTACTTCTCTCATAAATTTGATCCTCCATTTTTAAGTCTGGATTAATTTAATCCCATTTGTTTTGCAATAATCGTCTTCATGATTTCATTTGTCCCTGCGTAAATTGACATGATCTGAATATCTCTGAAGCGTCTAGCAATCTCGTATTCTTCCATATATCCATATCCACCATGCAATTGGAGGCACTCTGAAGCAACTTTTTTGCCTAAATCTGTAATCCACCATTTTGCCATCGATACTTGCTTAACAACATTTACGCCTTCTATGTGCTTATAAATTAAGTCCTCAATGAAAGTACGACCAATTTCAATTTCAGTAGCCAATTCTACAAGTTTAAATTGAGTATTTTGGAACCCAGCAATTGATTTTCCAAATGCTTTTCTACTTTTTACATACTCAGTTGTCACTTTCAACATTTGTTCAGCTGAAACTAATGCTTCTAATGCAACTACTAATCTTTCTTGCTGTAATTTTTCCATTAAGTAATAGAAGCCTTTTCCTTCATCACCTAATAAATTCTTTACAGGTACTTTAGCATCTTGGAAAATTAATTCAGCCGTATCTTGGCTATGAAGTCCTACTTTATTCAATTTCTTTCCTCTAGAAAACCCAACTGTATCTTTTTCGACAACTAGCAAGCTTATTCCTTTATGAGCAGGTCGAATTGTCGTATCAGTTTTAACTGCAATGATAATTAAGTCTGAATGAATCCCATTCGTAATAAACGTTTTCTCACCATTAACGATATAGTAATCCCCTTCTTTTACCGCAGTTGTTTTAATATTTGCTAAATCCGATCCAGCACCTGGTTCAGTCATCGCAACAGCACTAATATATTCACCTGAAATACATTTAGGCAACCATTCCATTTTTTGCTCTTCATTTGCATAAGCAGTCAAATAAGGTACAACAATATCATTGTGCAATGCTACACCAACTAAACTTGAACCAACTTTCTCAAGTTCCTCTATAATAATGACTGAATAGCCAAAATCTACACCTAACCCACCATATTTTTCGTCAACGTAAGGACATAAAAATCCTTCATTTCCTAATTTATCCCAGAATTCTCTAGGTATCATTTTGTTTTGTTCCCACTCTTCATAGAATGGTACAGCTTCTTTTTGTAAAAACTTTCTAAGAGCCGTGCGGAAGATTTCATGTTCTCTAGTTAAGTAAGAATGTTTCATAATAAGCCCCCCAAAATAATTAATCATTTCGTTAAAACGCTTACAATACTCAAAATACTAAATTTTTTAAATATTACATTTGTAATAATCATATGATGTTAATTGTAATTTATCAAGGAGCAAAAAAAAAAGAACTGAATAGCTCAGTTCTTTTGATTGAAGACAAACCTCAGAAAAATAAGACAAATTAACCAATTTTAATTGTAATTTTACCAAAATTATTTCCTTCACCCATACGTTGTAATGCACTAAGCACATCGGTAAATTCAAATGATTCATCTATAATTGGTTTAATTTTATGTTCTTCAAAAAATGCTAACATTTGTTCAAACTCTCTTGGACTTCCCATCGTTGTCCCTCGAATGTCCATATTTTTAAAGAATACTTTTGGCAAAACAGTTTGAGGAACTGGTCCATTTGTCGCACCGAATGATACGATTCTTCCACCTTGAGCTGTCAAATCTATTAATCGATTAAATGATTCTCCACCAACTCCATCGATCGTAAGATTAACAAATCCATATTCTTTACGAAGTTTTTTATACCAATCATTTTCTCGATAATTAAAACCAGCAGTCGCACCTATTTCAATTGCCTTTTCAATTTTTTCATTGCTACTAGATGTAACTAGTACTTTTGCCCCGAATGCTACAGCAATTTGCAATGCATACAAAGCTACTCCACTACCAATACCTGGAATCAATACTGTATCATTCTTTTGTAATTGACCGCGTGTAATTAATGCTCTATATGCAGTAAGTGCAGCTAATGGAATTGCAGCAGCCTCTTCCCATGACAAGTACTCAGGTTTTTTATAAACATTTTCAACTGGTAGTTTAATAAATTCAGCAAACGTGCCATTAGAAGGCATACCAAGTACAGTGAATTCATCAGAATTGATATCGTCACGATCTCCCCAGTTTAAACTCGGGTTCATGATCACTTCATCACCTACAGTAAACCCTGTTACTTCATCTCCAATAGCCTCAATAACTCCTGCACCGTCAGATCCTAAAATTCCATCTAGCTTCATTCCTGGATACATGCCGTGAGTTATAAAAAAGTCACGTCTATTTAATGATGCTGCCTTTAGCTTAATTACTACTTCATTCGAATGAACAGTACCAATCTCAACATTTTCCAATTTTAGTGACTCTGGCCCTTTAGTGTCTCTTAAAATATAAGCTTTCAATTACACCTCTCCTATTCATGAAAGAATTTAAATATGTAAAATACAAATCTTACTCATTTTTATTTTACCAAAAAAGTTAAATACGGTTTAGTAAAATGATTAGGGTGGAAAGTTTGTGGGGGATATTATGAGATGGATTCTGGGATATATGTGCTATAGTTTATGAGTTTTAGGGAAGGATTTTAGATTTGCTTTACCTATTAATTATGTGGTTTTATATTTATTCAAACTAATTCGGTACGTGAAATTCCATTTAATACCCTTGATATTGTGTGAATCTAAAATTGATTGATTCATGATAAACTAGTCATTTATTTTCAAAATTCTCCTATTTTTGTGCTATTTGAAACTTTTTTATAAAAGATCTTCTAGATTTCAAGTTAATTTTTGTAGGTTACATACGGATTGGAACATCTTATTTGCAGCTTGGGATATTTTGTTTGCACTTTTGACGTTTTAATTTGCAGTTATTAGAAACAACAATCCACCAATAGTCCTTAATTCAATAATATTATCAACCTAGTTTTTCAAGCGTTCTTTCCTATTGAAATAATGGCAACTTAAACTTCTATCCTACTAAAATTAATTTCCACAGGAATAATCTACTGAATTCAAAATAGAAGAATTTATATATTTCAATATTACAAACTTTCTAACTTTTCTACACTCCACTTTGTCAAAACCTGTTTTATTATTAATAAATCTGTCTCTTTATAACATACAGGAATGTATTCTTATTTCCTACTAAACTATTATTTATTATATCTATATATTTTTTATTTTAAAAGTTTTACTAAAACAAAAAAACTCTCACCACTTTGAGAGTCGAAATGAATTTTCTTAATTTGATAGAAAAAAGATTCCTATTGCACTTGGCCCCGTGTGGACGCCGACTGCTGAACCAACTGAGTTTTCTATAATCTGTTCAATACCAATTAAATCCTTTAATTGTTTAATAAATTGTTCGGTAGAATCATCTTTTACCCCGTATACAACTGCAACATTTTTACTGAGTTCATCTTTTCGAATCTTCATTAGTTCAAGCATGCGATTTAATGCTTTTTTTCGACCTCGTACCTTTTCAAGTGGTTTAAATTTCCCTTCGCTAACTTCCATAATCGGATTTATATTTAGCATGCCTCCTAAAAATCCTGCAAACTTACCAACACGACCGCCTCGTATTAAATATTGGAGATCTTCTATCGTAAAAATATGTTGGATCTTATTTATATTGTGATGTAATCTTTTGATTAGATTTTCAAATGATTCATCATTATTTAAGCCTTCGATTAACTCCATCACTAGTACACAAATTCCAAGTGATACTGAACGAGTATCAATTATATGAATAGAGGCATTTGGATTGTTTTCTAAAATATCTAGTTTTACTAATTGTGCAAAATTATACGTACCAGATAAATCACCGGAACAAGTAAGATAGATACAATTTTTATTTGCACTACATGAGACTAAAGTTTGATAAATTGCATCGTAAGAAGGTAAAGATGAAGTAAAGTTCTCTCCATTTTTCATTCTTTGCATTAGCTCATTTGATTGTAAATTGACTCCATCAAGATACTCTTTATCTGATTGGTCGTAGACTCTTAATGGTATGACTGAAATATCGTATTTCTTCAATATCTCAGTTGGAAGATCAGAAGAGCTATCCACAATTATTTTTAGGTTCAACTTAATCACCTCTTTTTACAAAAATAATGTATTTTTAATCTTATTAAACAACAATCTAAATATTCAAACAACCATTTTTCTTTTAAGTTAATTTTATCGACAAAAATAAAATTAATTTCACGAAAAGTACATTGAAAATTCACTTGTTCTACAACATGGTAGTTTAATTGAATAAGAATGTCAGAAATTCGATGTATAAAAAGCGAATTCCAATAAAATAATTTAAAAAATTGATTAGCATTTCTAAAATTATGAATTATTTCGCTTTTAATTTTATGGTAAAATGGAATTATATGGAATTTTCGGAGGTATCTAGTGGAATTAAATGCAGAAGTAAAATCAGAGAAAGTACCGGTTAAGCTTGATTTCGAGCTTTATGGCTCAGAAAAGGAAATGCGATTGATCAATAACCAATTGTTTAATGAACAAAAAATATGTGCAAAAGGGATTCTTTACATTGCGTTTACAGTACTTATATTATCTTTATCAATTTTTACTTTCGTTTGGATAAACGAAGAACAAAATTCTCAAGAACAATCAATTATCTTTACGCAAATAGCTGATGAATTAAAAAACAAGGAATTAATTACTCCAGAATTGATCAAAAACATAGAAAGCTTAATAGAAAGTACCGATCATATTTCTGAAGTTAGAGTATTCAATTCGATGAAAATTTGGAATGAAGGAATAAATTTGACTTCTTATCATACTGAAAACATGGAGCCAGATTTTCAATTTAAAAGAATTGTATGGTCCCCTAAATGGTTAGTTCCTAAATTTTTCCATAGTGGAGAAGGAGAACGCGAATGGTATATTGAGATGAAACATAGGAGTTTTAGTACATTTGCAGGATTTGTTTTATTAGTAGGCTTATTAATCTATTTAACCTTATTTACTATATGGACAACGAAAAATACATACCAACATAAAAGAATAAATATTGGATGGATTATTCTATTTGCTTTCTTTAATGTGTTAGGATATTTAGTTTATCGATATCGATTTGTCATTAGAAAGTTTTTTACTGATTTTCTAAAAGAATTTAGCAGATCAGAAGAAAAAAGTATAACGATTGATGTATCGTTAATCAACAACAGTCACGAATTGCATCAAGTATTGAAAGAAAAACTATCATTTCCAGATAATTATAGTGAAGATTGGGATGACTTTTGGGCTATAATTGCATGCCAAGTTGAGTTACCTAAGAAACTTCAATTTATTGGTTGGTCAGAATTAGAGCGAAAACTACCAGAAGATTCAAAAATTATGATCGAGTACCTTCTTGAACATAACCAGGAATTTCCTGATTGGCATTGTAATTTTATATGTAACTAACGCGTTATTATAAATACAGTCAAATTAGAAAGTGCTCTTTAAAATTCAAAATTCAATATTCGACTTAACTTACCGTCCTATTTATACCCATGCTTACACACCAAACCAGATAAAAAAGAAGTGTCTTATAAGACACTTCCTTTTTTAGTTATGCGTGTAATTTTTCATATTTTTCAATATCATTTTCATATTTCATCGTAATCGCAATATCATCTAAGCCATTTAGTAATTTTTCTTTCCAAACAGGATCAATTGAAAATTCAAAGTTTCCAAATATTGTTTTTACGACTTGTGTTTCCAAATCCACTTCAATTTCTTGATTTCCATTTAATGTAGATAATTTTGAGCGAATCTCATCATTTAAGACAATCGGCAGCATACCATTTTTTATACAGTTATTGTAGAAAATATCTGCGAAGCTACCGGCAATAATAATTGTAAATCCATAATCATTTAATGCCCAAGGTGCGTGTTCTCTAGATGAACCGCAACCAAAATTATTTGCGCTTATTAAGATTGAAGCATTTTTTCGATCATCATCATTTAATATAAATGATTTATTAGGTGAGCGATCATCATGATATCGCCATTCATCAAATAAAAATTCTCCAAAGCCAGTTCGTTCTATTCGCTTTAAATATTGTTTTGGAATAATTTGGTCTGTGTCGATATTATCTAACATAATTGATACAGTTGTGCCTTTATGCGTACGTAACGGTTTCATTTGCTTGCTCCTTTCGAATATCAATAAAATGACCATGTACTGCAGCAGCCGCTGCCATTACTGGACTTACTAAGTGTGTTCTTGCTCCCTTTCCTTGTCTTCCTTCAAAGTTTCGGTTTGAAGTAGATGCACAATGTTCGCCAGCTGGCACTTGGTCTGGGTTCATTGCTAGACACATCGAACAACCAGCTTCCCTCCACTCAAATCCTGCTTCTATAAAGACTTTATGTAGTCCTTTTGCCATCGCTGCATTTCGAACCTTTTTTGATCCTGGAACAACTAATGCACGCACATCAGATTTTACTTTCTTTCCTTTAAGATAATTTGCCGCTTCCTCTAAATCTGACAATCTAGAGTTTGTACATGAACCGATGAATACATGCTGAACAGGAATTTCTTTCGGTGTGATTTCTGGCTTTAATCCCATATATTCATAAGCTCGTTCGTAGTTCTCATCTTTGGCTTTTGGAAGGACTTCATCAATTCTTACGCCCATTCCAGGATTTGTTCCCCAAGTTACATATGGTGCAAGGGTTGCTACATCGACTTCGATTGTTTTATCAAATGTTGCTCCCTCTTCTGTATATAATTTCTTCCATTCTACTAATTTTTCATCATATGAATTGATAGTATATTTTCGGCCTTTTAAATACTCGAAAGTTTTTTGATCTGGAGCAACTAATCCTGCTTTTGCTCCTCCTTCAATCGCCATATTACATAGAGTCATACGCTCTTCCATTGACATATTTGTAATGGCTTCACCATAAAACTCAATGACATAGCCAGTTCCCATTGATACACCATAAGTTGCTAGCAAATGAAGAATGATATCTTTAGCATATACACCTTTTGGAAGCTTTCCTTCAAGTTTCACACCCATTGATTTCGGCTTAACTTGCCATAAAGTTTGTGTTGCTAACACATGTTCGACTTCGCTTGTTCCAATCCCAAAAGCTAAAGCACCAAATGCACCGTGAGTAGATGTATGACTATCTCCACATACAATTGTTTTCCCTGGCTGAGTTAATCCAAGCTCTGGTCCAATTACGTGAACAATACCTTGGTCTTCATCTGTAATATCTGCTAAAGGTATATTGAACTCCTGACAATTATTTCTTAATGTATCCATTTGTTGTTTAGCAATTAAGTCAGTGATGACTAATTGATTTTGTGTTGGTACATTATGATCCATTGTCGCAAAGGTTAATTCTGGTCTTCTTACTTTTCGATTAGATAATCTCAATCCTTCGAAAGCTTGCGGTGAAGTTACCTCATGAACTAAGTGTAAATCGATATACAATAGCTGGGGTTTCCCTACTTCACCAGTTACAACATGATTTTGCCAAAGTTTATCAAACAATGTTTGTTTCATCGAATTGTTCCTCCAACTGTTTGAAATTGTAATTCCTTTACTACTTGCTCAGTAAATTCAATCGTTGAACTTTTGCCACCTAGGTCACCAGTTAAATAGCCATTATTTATTGAATTAACAATCGCGTTTTCAATTGAGTTTGCTTCATCAACTAAGTTAAAATCACGAAGCATCATCGCCACTGACCTTAAAATTGCAATCGGGTTAGCCTTATTTTGTCCAGCTATATCTGGTGCTGAACCGTGAATTGGTTCATATAATGAAGGACCCTTACCAGATCTACTTGCAGAAGGTAGCATTCCTAATGAACCAGTAATCATCGAAGCTTCATCGCTTAAAATATCTCCAAATAAATTTTCAGTAACGATTACATCAAATCTTCTTGGGTTTCGAATTAACTCCATCGCGGCTGCATCAACAAGAATATGCTCAACTTCTACTTCTGGATAGTTAGAACTTAATTCATTTACAATTTTTCTCCAAAGTTTACTAGATTCTAATACATTTGCTTTATCAACTGATGTAAGTTTGCCTTTTCTAGTTTTTGCTAACTCAAATCCATACGTTACAATTCGTTCAATTTCTTCTCTAGTATAGGAAAGCGTATCGGTTGCTTCATTTTCATTATGGAATCGAGGTTCGGAAAAATAAATTCCGCCTGTTAATTCTCGAACGACGACAAAGCTTACATTTCTTACTTGTTCAGATTTTAAAGGAGAATGATTTACAAGTTCATCGTAAACATCGACTGGTCGAATGTTTGCGTATAAATTAAGTGATTTTCTTAACCTTAATAAGCCACTTTCTGGCCGTTCAACACCTTGATCCCATTTTGGTCCACCTACTGCCGCCAATAATACGGCATCTGAATTTAAACAATTATCTAATGTTTCTTTCGGTAAAGAAGTACCTGTTTCATCAATCGCGTGACCTCCGAATAAATTTGTTGAAAAAGTAAAATCATGTTGATAAGATTTTGCAATTTGTTCTAAAACCTGTACAGCTGAACTCATAATTTCTGGTCCGATTCCGTCTCCTGGAAGACATGCGATCTTTAATTTCATTTTAGAACCTCCTTTTTGCTCCACTTACTAATAATGTTTAATAAATCTGCATCTGTAATTTCTTTCTTTGAATCTGTTAAAGCTTTAAATTGAACAAACGCTTCGTTAATAATTTCGGTTGAAAAGTTGAATCCAAGTTCTTTTAATTTGTCAGTAAAAGCATGACGGCCTGAATGTTTCCCTAATACTAATGAATTTGTAGAAAGTCCAATTAATGAAGGGGGTATAATTTCATATGTTGTTGGTTCTTTTAGTACTCCATCTTGATGAATACCCGATTCATGAGCAAATGCATTTGTACCAACAATTGCTTTATTCTTCTGGACAACCATACCTGTAAGACGACTAACAAGTTCACTTGTCTTCGTAATTTCATGTAATCGTAAATTAGTATTTTTCCGGTAAATATCTTCCCTAATATGTAGTGCAACTGCTATTTCTTCTAGTGCAGCATTTCCTGCTCTTTCCCCAATTCCATTGACTGTGCATTCAACTTGGGTTGCTCCAGCCTGTATAGCAGCTAATGAATTCGCTACTGCCATTCCTAGGTCATCATGACAGTGACAAGAAAAAATTGCTTTATGATAAGACGGTACATTTTCTTGTAAATATTTAAATAGATCGTAGTATTCTGAAGGACTTGTGTAGCCGACAGTATCTGGAATATTAATCACATCTGCACCTGCTTTAATAGCAGTCTCTGCAAATTCGGCAAGAAATGCTCGATCAGTACGACATGCATCCTCAGCTGAAATTTGGACTTTTGGAAAAAAGGATTTTGCAAGCTGCACACAATGTTTAGCAGTTTCCAAAACTTCTAATCTCGTCATGTTTAATTTATATTTCATATGAATGTCACTTGTTGCTAGAAATATATGCAGTCTCGGTTCCGCAGCATTTTTTAACGCATCCCATGCTGTCTTAATATCTGAATCTTTTGCGCGAGAAAGGCTAGAGACAGAGACAGAACGAATCTGTCTCGCAATCTCTTGAATACCTAAAAAGTCACCTTCCGAGGAAGCGGCAAAACCAGCCTCAATGATATCAACACCTAAAGCTTCTAGTTGTCTTGCAATTTCGAGCTTTTCAAATCGATTTAAATTAACCCCAGGAGATTGTTCGCCATCACGTAATGTTGTATCAAGAAACTGAATTTTACTCATTTTTTATTTCACCTCGACCTTTTCTTTTCTTTGGATAAATGGCATCATTGCACGAAGTTTTTCTCCAACCTCTTCTAACTGATGTTGCTTTTCACTTTCATTAATTTCGTTATATACTGGACGACCATTTTTATTTTCGTTAATCCAGCCCTTAGCAAACGTACCATCTTGAATTTCTGCTAAAATATCTTTCATTGCTAATTTTGACTCATTCGCAACTACTCTAGGACCAGATACAAAATCTCCCCACTGAGCAGTATCAGAGATTGAGTATCTCATATAGCTCATTCCGCCTTCGTACATTAAATCAACGATTAGTTTCAACTCATGTAAACACTCAAAGTATGCTACTTCTGGCTGATAACCTGCTTCTACTAATGTTTCAAATCCTGATTTTACTAATGAAGTTACACCACCACATAGTACCGCTTGTTCTCCGAATAGATCTGTTTCAGTTTCCTCTTTAAATGTTGTTTCAAGTACACCCGCTCTAGTAGCACCAATTCCATCAGCGTAAGAAAGTGCTACATTTTTTGCTTCACCTGTTACATCTTGGTAAACAGCGAATAATGCTGGTACCGCTGCTCCATCGACAAAAGTACGTCGAACAAGATGTCCTGGCCCTTTTGGCGCTACTAAAAATACATCAACATTTGCAGGAGGAACAATTTGGTCAAAATGAACATTAAATCCGTGTGCAAACGCAAGCGCATTACCATTTTCTAGATGCGGTTCAATTTCATTTTTATAAACAGTTGGTTGATGCTCGTCTGGTAATAGAATCATTACTACATCAGCTGCCTTTGAAGCCTCTGCAACCGTAGTTACATGTAGTCCATCATTTGCTGCAGCGTCCCATGATTTACCTGGACGACAACCAACAACTACCTTATGACCATTTTCATGTAAATTTAAAGCATGTGCGTGACCTTGTGATCCATAACCAATTACCGCAATCGTTTTCTCTACTAATACATTTTCCTTCACGTCTGTACCATAATATACTTTAGCCATTTTCAAATTCCTCCAATTTTTTTGTTTTATATTTTTATATTTTTATTTAATAAGAGAGTAGCTTTTGAGCATGCTCCTTATGTTTAGCAGATCTAGTAAATGCGGTTACACCAGTTCGAGCTATTTCTTTTAGTTCGAAAGGTCTTAATAATTCAATCAAAGCCTCTACCTTATCAGAAGTACCAGTTACTTGAACGACAATCTGATCACGGCTTACATCAATAACCGAGGCTCTAAATGGTTCAATTAGACTATAAATTTCATTTCTTGTAGCTGCATTTGTACTCACCTTTATTAAGGCCAGTTCTCTAGCAATAACTGATTCTTCTGTTATATCTGCTACTTTTATCACATCAATTTGCTTGTGAAGCTGTTTAATCAATTGTTCAACCTGTTGTAAATCCTCTACGTGAACGACAAACGTAATTCTTGAAATATGATCTTGTTCCGTATGTCCTACAGAAATACTTTCAATATTAAATCGTCTTCTAGAGATCACTCCTGTAATTCGGTTAAGTACGCCACTGTTATTTAATACAGTCGATGTAATGACCCGTTTCATTATTTCACCCCTTCCATTTCATGAATTCCTTTACCAGGTGGAACCATTGGTGTAACGATTTCAGCTTGATGAACTCGACAATCAATTAAAACTGGCCCATCAAACTCAATTGCTTCTCTTAATTGACTTTCAACTAAATTTGGATCTGAAATTGTTATCCCTTTAATCCCATAAGCTTCAGCAAGTTTCGTAAAACTAGGTTGGCAGTCTAATAGAGAACTAGAGAAGCGTTCATTATAAAATGCTGATTGCCACTGTCTTACCATTCCTAGGGCTGCGTTATTTAAAATTAAAATTTTTACTTGCAAATTATGTTCCTTGATCATGCTCAATTCTTGCAATGTCATTTGGAATCCGGCATCCCCAACGACGGCTACAACTAATTCATCAGGCTTAGCAAATTGTGCTCCTATTGCAGCTGGTAATCCAAATCCCATCGTCCCGAGTCCACCTGAAGTAATCCATTTATGGGGTTCTTCAAAAGGATAATACTGAGCTGCCCACATTTGATGTTGACCAACATCCGTCGAAATCGTCGCTTTCCCATTTGTAATCGAATGGAGTAAAGTTAAGACAGTTTGTGGTTTAATGACTTCTCTACTCGCTTCGTACTGTAGTGGAAAGGCTTCTTTACGACTTTTAAGTAGCTCTAACCATTCACTGTGATTTTGTTTATCTACTTTTTGTTTTAATAGAACTTTCAGAACTTCCTTAGCACATCCAACGATTGGAATATTTGTAGGAATAACTTTGTTAATTTCGGCAGGATCTATATCGATATGTGCTACAATCGCATTTTTAGCAAAGTGTGCTAAATTACCCGTTAACCTATCATCAAATCGTGCTCCGATGTTAATTAGTAAATCACTTTCATACATTGCCATATTTGCTGTATAAGTTCCGTGCATCCCCCCCATTCCAAGGAATAATTCCTCATTTGCTGGAAATCCACCTAGCCCTAAAAGCGTATTGACAACTGGGATATTGAACTTTTTTATAAATTCAGTAAACTCATCAGCTGCTTTTGCATGTAATATACCTGCTCCAGCTAATACGACTGGTTTTTTAGCTTTTTCAATTGCTCCTATTAACTTTGTTATTTGAATATAATTTGGTTCATATGTCGGTTGATAGCCTGGTAATTTAACCTCTATCTCGTCTTTTTTCACTCCTTTTTCAACCATCATATTTTTTGGTAGATCGATAACGACTGGACCTGGACGGCCTGTTGAAGCAATATGGAATGCTTCTTTTACGATTTGTGGAACATCTTCAACATTACGCACTTGATAGTTATGTTTTGTAACTGGCATTGTAATTCCAATAACATCTGCTTCTTGAAAGGCATCCGTTCCGATTACATTTGTAGCAACCTGACCAGTAAAAACAACTAGTGGTAATGAATCCATCATCGCATCTGCTAAACCAGTTACTACGTTTGTTGCCCCTGGACCACTTGTTGCGATAACAACCCCTGGACGACCAGTTACTCGTGCATAACCTTCTGCAGCGTGGATGGCCCCTTGTTCATGTCTTGCTAGAATGTGAGGAATATCAGCATCATAAAGTGCATCATATAATGGTAATACTGCCCCTCCAGGGTAACCAAAAATCATTTCAACATTTTCATTTTTCAAAGCATCAATTAGTAAATTTGCACCTGACAATTCTTTTGACAGAGTTCTCATCGAATGATGACTCATTTCTACTTTCCCCTCCATTTTCGGATAAAATTTACCCATTTATTCGCAATAAAAAAGCCATAACTCCACACTTCAGCAGATGCTGAAGGGGCGAAAGACTTTTCGCGGTACCACCCTTCTTCTTAGGTTAATAACCTAACTTTGGGATTTTGGCTAACCAAAATCTGGTTATAACGTGACCAACGTTCAAGCTTACCTTACAAAATAATTCAGCTTGACACTCAAGAGTGAGTTTCATTAATCAAGGTCATCGGTTCACACCAGCCACCGACTCTCTGAAGATCCTTTTCATAACTACTTTTCTCTTTCAATGCTTTTTCATATTTTTAAAATTCCGCCTGTATTAGCAGAAGTAACTAACTTTGCATATCTTGCTAAATAACCCGTTTTAACTTTTGGTTCATGTAATTTATAAGATGTTTTACGAGATTCCAACGTTTCGTTTGAAATTGATAAAGTAATACTTCTTGATAAAAGATCGATGATGATTTCATCGCCATCTTCAATATATGCAATTGGTCCACCTTCAGCCGCTTCTGGAGAAATATGTCCAATTGCAATTCCTCTAGTAGCACCTGAAAAACGGCCATCTGTAATTAACGCAACTTTTGTTCCTAAACCTCTTCCAACAATTGATGAAGTTGGTGCAAGCATTTCTGGCATTCCAGGTCCACCTTTTGGACCCTCATATCGAATGACAACTACATGACCCTCTTTGACGAGACCTTTGTCAATCGCTTCAACCGCTTCATCGTGTGAGTCAAAACAAATTGCTTCACCAATAAATGTTTGAATTGAAGGGTCAACGCCACCTACTTTAATAACTCCTCCATCTGGGGCTAGATTCCCATGTAAGATCGATAATCCGCCAGTTTGTGAATAAGGATTTTCTTTTTTACGAATCACTTCACTATTGGAGATTGTGGCTTCTTGCACATTCTCGAATAAAGTTTTTCCAGTAATTGTAATGCGGTCACTATTAATTGCCCCGGGAATGGTAGTCAGTTCTTTAATAATGGCTGGAACACCACCTGCTAAATGAACATCATGCATTGAATAGTGAGAAGCGGGACTAATTTTTGATAAATAAGGTACTCTTCTAGCTACGTCATTTATATCCTTTAAGTCGTAATCCACTCCTGCTTCATTTGCGATGGCCATTAAGTGTAAAACAGTATTTGTTGATCCACCCATTGCCATATCCAGTGCAAATGCATCATCAATTGCCTCTTTTGTAATAATATCTCTTGGTTTTATATCATTTTCAATGCAATCCATTAGATGGAAAGCTGCATCACGGATTAATTGATGTCTGTCTTTACTAGTTGCAAGTATTGTCCCGTTATATGGTAGTGCTACACCAAGCATTTCCATAATGCAATTCATTGAATTTGCTGTGAACATTCCAGAACATGATCCACATGTTGGACATGCTGACTTTTCAATATCGAGTAATTCTTCTACACTCATTTTTCCTGATTTAAAAGCACCTACACCTTCAAATACTGAAGCAAGAGATAGAGCCTTTCCATCTTTAGATAGTCCACCTGCCATTGGTCCACCTGATACAAACACTGCCGGTACATTTGTACGAACAGCTGCCATTAGCATTCCAGGTGTGATTTTATCGCAGTTTGGCATATAAAATACTCCATCAAACCAATGTGCATTAATTACAGTTTCGGCTGCATCGGCAATGATTTCCCTACTTGGTAAAGAATACCTCATTCCGATATGTCCCATTGCGATTCCATCATCGACACCAATCGTATTAAACTCAAATGGTACTCCACCAGCATCTCGAATCGCTTGTTTTACAACATCAGCCATTTCCCTTAAATGAATATGACCTGGAACAATATCAATATATGAATTACAAATCGCTATAAATGGTTTATTAAAATCTTCCTCTTTAACACCTGCCGCTAATAATAAGCTACGATGCGGCGCACGGTCGATACCTTTTTTTATCATGTCACTTCGCACAATTTATCACCCTTGTTTTACGTAAATTTTTTCTCCATCTTCTACTACTAATTGACGAAATGCGTTTAATAATCTTTGTGTATTTGGTCCTGGTTTTCCATCACCAATCACTCGTCCATCTACCTTAGATACGCCAATTACTTCAGCTGCTGTTCCTGTTAAGAAAACCTCATCGGCGATATAAACATCATGCCTTGTGAACAATTTTTCCTCAACTTCGTAACCTAATGTGTCACCTAATTCCATAATTGCATTTCGAGTAATTCCTTCTAATGCACCTGCTGAACTCGGTGGAGTAATTAACTTATTCCCTTTTACTAAGAAGACATTATCTCCTGAACCTTCAGCTACAAAGCCTTGATCATTTAGCATGAGTGCTTCTTGAACACCAGCTAGCTTCGCTTCAATTTTTACTAATATGTTATTTAAATAATTTAAAGATTTAATTTGTGGATTTAATACATCACTTCGATTTCTTCTCGTTGCTACAGTTACAATTTCCATACCATTTTCGTATAGTTCTTGTGGAAAAAGTGCTAGTTGTTCAGCAATGACAACTACATTTGCTCTTGGACAAGAAGTTGGATCTAATCCAAGATTTCCTTCACCTCTTGAGACGACGAGTCGAATATAACCACTATGTAAATTATTTCGATTTACTGTATCAACTACAATTTGTGTTAACTCTTCTAATGAATAAGGAATTGTTAATAAAATTGATTTTGCTGATTCATATAATCGAATGAGATGTTCTTTTAAGCGAAATACATTGCCATCATATACGCGAATCCCTTCGAATACTCCATCTCCATATAGATATCCATGATCATATACAGAAACTTTTGCATCTTGTTTTTGAACGAATTCACCATTTAAAAAAATCTGTTGCTCTGTCACGGTTAATCCTCCTCAAGAGTTAAAATATTTGTACTTACTTTATTCCAATCTACTAAATAAATCAACAAGTTTTTAGAAAATTTAAAATTCACAATTTATTCAAATGTCGTACAAATATTGGTAAATCAACAATGAAAACCTTTACATTTTTTTAAAATATTTTTTCGACAAAATTCTACCCTTGAAAAATGTTTTTAAAAGGATTATCATATGGTTACTTTAAACAGAATTTTCTGTAAATTAAAATCGGAGGCGAGTAAAAATGGCTACTTTACAAATTAATGGGACTGTTAACGAAATCAATGAAGTGTTGAAAGTAATGAGTAATCATTTTGACATTCAGATTAAAGACGAAAAATCCGATCAGGAGTATTCAGTAGATTTCTCTTATGAAGAATGGGAAAATGATTCTTTCGTAAGTGAGATGTTAACTGGAGCCTATAATGATTAAAAACTAAAATTCTTATCGTATGATAATAAAGACGAGGGTAGCCTATTTTTTAGGCAACCCTCTTTTTTATTTGTTAGTCTGGACTGCAAATAAATCATTGGATACTGCAAATAAACGGCGGACTGCAAATAAAATTAGCGAATCTGCAATTAAATCTAGTAAAAGTGCAATTAAGCCACAATATTACCCATACCAGTTAAGGTATTTCACCACAAAAACTGTTCAAAGGTTAATACTCTCAAAAAGAAAACTAGTGAATTACCACTAATTCTGACTAAATCGAATAAAAAGTCACTATGAATCTGTTAATTATTAACTGTGAATGCATAGAACTTTACGATGTTTGCAATAAAAAAGGACTGCTTAGATCAGTTTCCCTGACCAAACAGTCCAATTCGTTTATTTTAGCAATCCCTCATCCTTCAAAAACTCACTAGCAACACTTTCGGCAGATTTTCCACCAACATTTACTTTATAATTCATTTCTCGCATTTCATCATCCGTTATTTTATTTTCTAATTTGTTTAAAATATTTTTAACTTCAGGATACTTTTTAAGTGTCTCTTTTCTTAGAAGTGGTGCACATTGATATGGTGGGAATAAATGTTTATCATCGACTAACACTTTCATGTTATAACTTTTGAGCTCGCTATCAGTTGAATATGCATCAATTATTGAGAGATCCCCCGATTGAATTGCGTCATACCTCAATTTTGGCTCCATCGTTTTTAAATCTTGAAATTTCAAACCATATAATTTTTGCAATCCTAAATATCCGTCATCACGATCAGTAAATTCTAAAGTGAAACCTGCTTTTAACTGGTTTGCTACTTTAGTTGCATCTGAAATCGTTTCGATTCCAAATTGTTTTGAAATGTGATCTGGAACAGCTAATGCATAAGTGTCATTAAATTTCATAGGTTCCAAATAGCTCAAATTATATTTTTTTGCTAAACCGTCAGCAGCTTGTTTATATACAGCTTTTGCATCATTACTAACAGCCTTTTCTTTCAAAAAAGTAGAAACGACTGTACCTGTATATTCTGGATAAATATCAATATCACCTTTTTTTAATGCATTAAACACAAATGTCGTTTTACCAAAATTAGGCTTAACTTCAACATTTAGATTTGTTTCATCCTCAATCAATAATTTATACATATTCATTATTATTTCTGGTTCAGCACCTAGTTTTCCAGCAATGACAAGATCTGTTTTATTCCAAGATTTAATTGTTAAGGGAGAAAATAATAATGCTAATAAAATAAAACTAGCCGTTATGATCCTTAATGAAAAACTCTTAAAACTCTTCTTCTCTATTAATCTTAAAATTAAATCAAATATAACTGCTAAAAGCGCTGATGGTATTGCCCCTATTATGATTAAATTCATATCGTTTCGGTCAATGCCTAATAAAATTAAACTACCTAATCCACCAGCTCCTATTAAAGCAGCGATTGTTGCAGTTCCAACAATTATGACCATCGCAGTTCGGATTCCCGCCATCATAACTGGTAATGCTAATGGTAATTCAACCTTAAAAAGCCTTTGTCTACCGTTCATTCCTAAACCGGTTGCTGCCTCTAATAGGATCGGATCAATCTCCTTAATTCCGGTATATGTATTTCGCAAGATCGGCAATAATGCATATACACTTAACGCAATTACCGCTGGAATCTTTCCAATACCGACTAATGGTATTAAAATCCCTAACAGCGCCAATGAAGGTATGGTTTGAATAACTGCTGTTGTTCCAATTACAAACTCAGGGAGTACTTTCTTCTTCGTTAAGTAAATTCCAATCGGGACAGCTAGAATTATTGCAATAATAAGTGCAAATACTGAAATTTGAATATGCTCTAACAAAGCAGTTAATAATTGTTCTTTTCTATTTGCAAGAGTCGTCGTAAATGAAGTTAGAATCATCTTATATTCTCTCCTTTACAACAGCCTTACCTCGATAATGATCTATAAATTGTTCAACAAAAGGATTAACAGGATTATTTAAAATTTCGTCTTTCGTACCTACTTGAACTAGTTCACCATTGTGCATAATCCCGATCCGGTCTCCTAAATAAAATGCCTCGTCTAAATCATGAGTGACGAAAAGGATCGTTTTATTAATTTTTGTTTTTAATTGCTTAAGATCCTTTTGTAATTGTAATCTTGTAATCGGATCTAATGCACTGAATGGTTCGTCCATTAGTAATAAGTCCGGATCCCCTGCTAAAGCTCTCGCTACACCTACCCGCTGTTGTTGACCCCCAGATAACTCTGAAATCGGTCTTTTACTAAATTCCAAAGGATTTAATTTTACTAATTCTAATAATTCTTTAGTGCGCTCTTTTATTTGTGCTTTGTTCCATTTTTTTAATTCTGGTACGATTGAAATATTTTCTTCAACATTCAAATGGGGAAATAATGCAATTTGTTGAAGTACATATCCAAACTCCCTCCTCAG
The DNA here is from genome assembly GCF_042721555.1 of Gottfriedia sp. NPDC058432. NCBI lineage: Bacteria > Bacillati > Bacillota > Bacilli > Caryophanales > Bacillaceae > Gottfriedia > Gottfriedia sp. NPDC058432. Next base: position 165,581 of record NZ_JBHXLC010000009.1, on the reverse strand, counting down.
CTTATGTTCATCATACTCTTTAATGTTTTTATCATGATAAAAAATTTCACCATCAGTCGGTTTAATTAATCTATTTATTAATTTAATTGTTGTTGTTTTTCCACAGCCACTTGGGCCAATTAAAACAAAACATTCACCTGTTTGAATTGAAAAAGATAAATCCTGAACTGCACTTTTTCCATTTGAAAACTTAAAAGATATATCTTGAAATTGGATCATTCTAGTCCTCCCTTAAAAAAGCCTATAAGTATATATAGTTAGAGGACAAGTTTTCTTATGCTTTAAGTAATTAAAATTAGGACAAAAGAAAATTTTTTTCATCATTTGTGAAAATCGTAAGAATATTAATAGATTTTGTAGTAAATAGAGCTAATTTTTGGTAGAATGAGAAAATCATTTTTAAATTACAACGATGATTGAGGGGAATTATTTGAATACTTTAACAAAAAAAGAAATTATGTTTATTGGATTTATGTTATTTTCTATGTTATTTGGAGCTGGTAATTTAATTTTTCCAGCATACATTGGACAAGCAGCTGGAGAGAATGTATGGCAAGCAATAATTGGATTTATTATTTCAGATGCAGGTATTGCGATTTTAGCATTTATAGCAATAGCTAAATCCGGTAATTTTGATACGCTTGTAAAGAGAGTACATCCTATTTTTGCGCTTCTCTTCCCGATGGCAATCTACTTGTCGATCGGACCTGGGCTTGCAATTCCACGAGCTAGTAGTCTGGCATATGAAATGGGAGTTAAACCATTTTTGCCTGCAGGTTTAGCTGTTTCTCCAATAGGACTATTAGTTTATACGATTGTGTTTTTTAGTATCGTTTATTGGTTTGCTAAATCACCTTCAAAATTAGTTGACAGATTCGGTAAAATTTTAACTCCAGCTTTACTAATCTTAATTTTAATTGTTTTTATGAAAGCAATGTTTACAGACTTATCTAGTTTTAAGGATGCATCCTTAACTTATAAATCTAATCCTGTCTCACAAGGAATTTTAGATGGCTATCAAACAATGGATGGGATTTGTGCATTAATCTACGGGATTGTTTTCATCAATATTTTTCAAAGATTAAATGTTACAAATCAAAAATTACAAATTAAATATTTAATGATTTTCGGTTTAATTTGTGCATTATTATTATCGTTAACTTATTTTATAATTGGCTACTTAGGTGCTTCAGCAACGATTACTGGACAAATTGACAATGGAGCAATCGTCTTAACGACTGTAATGAATCAATTATTTGGTAATGGTGGAACGATTGTTTTAGGACTTATTTTTACACTTGCATGTTTAAGTGTTTGTATTGGTTTGATCACATCATGTTCTCAGTATTTTAATAGTATTTTCCCTAAACTATCTTATAAAAAATGGGCAATCTTATTATGTTTTATAAGTGGATTCGTAGCAAATTTAGGACTTACTCAAATATTAAAAGTTTCCGTTCCAATATTAGGTCTTTTATATCCAATGGCAATTTCACTCATTGTTCTAGCACTTTTACACGATCAATTACCATTTAAAGGTAGACCTGTTTATTTATTAACAATTTTGTTTGTTGGAATTTATAGCCTAATTGAGATTATCAATTCATCATTTTTAAATAATGGACTTAATGAATTATTATCGATTGTTCCAATGCAAAGTAAAGGATTCGGTTGGGTAATACCCGCTTTACTTGGTTTTGTAATTGGGTGTATGATGGAGAAGTTTTTCGTTAAAGAATATACCGAAGTAAAAAACGCAGCATAATTTAATTTTCAAAAATTAAGAGCGGCTCATTAGTCTAAGCACTTACTGAGGTCGCTCTTTTTAATTTTTAAAAATGTTTACTAAAGTTTTCTTTTACTAACAAAGATGGCTTTAATTCACTAATACTTTTTTGTCCGGATAAAGCCATCGTTAAATCAAAATCAGCTAAAATATTTTTCATTACTTGAATTACTCCATTTTTACCACCAAGAGTTAGTCCATACATATACGGTCGACCAATTAATACTGCATCAGCACCGATTGCTAATGCTTTATATAGATCCGATCCCCTTCTAATGCCACTATCCATTAAAATTGGTAATTCACCTTTTAATTCACTACAAATGCTCTCTAATGCATCTAAAGTACTAATTGTTCCATCAACTTGTCTACCACCATGATTTGAAACGATGATGCCATCCATTCCATATTCAAGTGCAAGCATCGCATCGTCCTTATGTAAAATGCCCTTTAATAAAATTGGTAATTTAGTTTGATTTCGCAAAAATGCTAAATCTTCCCACGTTAATGCAGGATTGCCAAAAAGTCTTGTCCATAATAGAATTGCTGACTGTGGATCTTCTTTTGGTGAATTATTTAATCTTGAGCAAAACACTGGATCCTCTAAATAGTTCCCGATACCTTGTCCTTGTAAGAATGGCAAATATGCATTTTCAATATCTTTTTCTCTCCAGCCCATTATCGAAGTATCAAGTGTAATAACAATTGCTTCATAGCCATTTGCTTCAGCACGTTTAATCATACTTGCTGCTATTTCCATATCACTACTACAATATAATTGATACCATTTAGGAGAATTTCCTAGAACACTTGAAACCTTTTCCAATGAGTAAGTTGATGCAGTACTAGTAATGTATGGAATATTCAATTCTGCTGCTGCTTTAGCAGTTTCAAGTTCCCCTTCTGGATGTGCAATCGACTGGACACCGATTGGTGCAAATAAAACTGGCGAATTATATGTTTTGCCAAATAATTTTATACTAATATCACGCTCAGCCACATTACGTAACATTCGCGGTACAATTTTCCATTTGTCAAAGGCTAATCGATTTTCATTCATCGAGCGCTCACTACCTGCGCCACCTGCTATATAATAAAAAGGTCCCTCTTCTAATTGATCATGTGCTAACTTTTCTAAATCCTCAAATCTAACAGGAATCTCACTTTTTTTCCCACTTCTATACACTTGCAATTGAATAGAATTCCCGAAATTCTTCATTCGAAACACATCCTTAAAAAAGTTGTAACCGTTTACATATTCTAATTCGGTTCAAATAACTCCTTTAAATTTCTGAATAAATCATTCGACATTTTTAATATTTATAAGTTTTCCTATCTCGTTAATCACTTAATTTTATATTAAAAATATTTAATTGTATAATATTACACTATTATTTTTGTTCTTAAATACTGTAAGAGAGTGTACAAATAAGTAAGATACCCTTTTTAATATTAATGGTTGATTGAAAGAATAGTAAATCGATTTGGTTAACCAATTTGATTGAATGTTTATTTATATTAATTTAAGAAACTAAATAAATGTAAATACCTTTCGCCCTTATTACTATAAAGGTGGTGTTAGTTTGAATCACTCTGATTGGATTAAATTAAGTGTAAGACTTGCTTACGAAAACTTATTAAATAAGAATGGTGGACCATTTGGGGCAGTTATTGTCCAAGATGGAAAAGTTATTGGTGCCGGAGTAAATGGTGTCACAACATTAAATGATCCAACTGCACATGCAGAGGTTCAAGCAATTCGAAACGCATGTCAAAATTTAGGTACATATATACTAAAGGATGCTGTCTTATACACTAGTTGTGAACCATGCCCGATGTGTCTAAGTGCAGCCTATTGGTCTAGAATTTCAAAAATATATTATTTTTTCACAAAAGATGATGCTGCAAAAATTGGTTTTGATGATGCACATATTTATGATGAACTTTCATTGCCATATGAAGATCGAACGATACCAAGTGAACAAATTATGATTAAAGTCAAAGATATTGAAAACCCTTTCATTGTTTGGTCAAAAGAAGAAAGTCATATACATTATTAATCAGTATAAAAAAGGTTGCTCATTAATAACTAATGGGCAACCTTTTTTAATAAATATTAATCTTTTAGCTCATGATCTTGTACTGACTCTTCAATTTCCACTATATTTGATGGGTCATCTTTTTCGTTATTATTTTCTTTCCAAATTTTATACTTTTCGATATCTTTGTTAAGTTGTTTAAATGTATACGCTAAAATCGTTGCATCATCTAAAAAGCCTAAGCCTACGATAAAATCTGGTATGGCATCGATTGGACTGACAAAATAAATTAATGCCCCAATTACAGTCAAAATTGATTTTGTGGAAATATCTCTATAACTGCCATTAATGTATGATTTAAATAGATCTATAAATAAATTTACTTTTTCCCAAGCTTCACCTAACGCACCTTTTTTATTCGGTGCGAGCTTAGCTGCTTTTTTCAATAAATTCGTTGATTTTTCTTTATTTCCTAAATAGGAAGAAGCTTTCTTTAAATACTTTTTAAAAAACTTATTTTCATTTAACTCAGACATTTTTTCTCCTCCCTTTTTTATAGTTTAACAAATATGAAAAAAAGATGAAAGTACAAAAAACCACTAATCAATTGATTAGTGGTTTCACCTTTTTCACAAATATTCACTTTCAATACGAAAGGCCTGTGTATATGGAATTACTTCTTATATAACTCTTCTACTTGCTTTTGTAAATCCTTGTTCTCTAAGAACTCATCATAAGTACACTCTTTATCAACTAAACCGTTTGGTGTCACTTCAATGACACGGTTTGCAATTGTTTGAATGAACTGATGGTCATGAGATGTAAATAATGCAGTACCTTTGAATGCAATTAAACCATTATTTAATGCTGTAATTGACTCTAAGTCTAAGTGGTTAGTAGGATCATCTAATACTAATACGTTTGCTCCACTTAACATCATTTTTGAAAGCATACAACGAACTTTTTCTCCCCCAGATAGAACAGAAGCTTTTTTCATTACTTCCTCTCCTGAGAATAGCATACGTCCTAAGAAACCACGTAGGAAGCTTTCAGACTCATCTTGTGGAGAGAACTGACGTAACCATTCGATTAAGTTCATATCACTTTTTTCAAAGAACTCTGAGTTATCTTTAGGGAAAAATGCTTGAGAAGTTGTTACACCCCATTTAAATGAACCTGTATCTGGCTCCATTTCACCCATTAAAATTTTAAATAAAGTTGAAATCGCAACGTCATTTTTACCAACAAACGCAATTTTATCGCCTTTGTTTACAGTAAAACGTACGTTATCTAGTACTTTTTCACCATCGATTGTTTTTGAAATTCCATCTACAGTTAATAAATCATTTCCAACTTCTCTCTCTGGCGTAAATCCAACGAATGGATAACGACGAGAAGATGGTCTAATATCATCAAGTGTAATTTTATCTAAAAGTTTTTTACGTGAAGTAGCTTGTTTTGCTTTTGAAGCATTTGAGCTAAATCTAGCAATAAATCCTTGTAGTTCTTTAATTTTCTCTTCTTTTTTCTTATTAGCATCAGACATTAATCTTTGAGCTAATTGACTTGATTCATACCAGAAATCATAGTTACCAACATAAAGTTGAATTTTACCAAAATCTAAATCAGCCATATGCGTACATACTTGATTTAAGAAGTGACGGTCATGTGATACAACGATAACTGTGTTTTCAAAGTTAATTAAGAAGTTTTCTAACCATTGAACAGCCTTAAGATCTAAGTTATTCGTTGGCTCATCTAGTAAAAGAATATCTGGTTGACCAAATAATGCTTGAGCAAGTAAAACTTTTACTTTCTCGCCTGCTTGTAATTCAGCCATTTTTTTATAATGTAAGTCTTCTGTAATGCCAAGACCTTTTAATAAAATCGCAGCTTCTGATTCTGCTTCCCAACCATTTAACTCTGCAAACTCACCTTCAAGTTCTGCAGCTTTCATGCCATCTTCTTCAGTGAAATCTTCTTTCATGTAGATTGCATCTTTTTCTTTCATTACTTCGAAAAGACGAGTATGACCCATAATTACAGTTTGAAGAACTTCAAACTCTTCATACTCAAACTGGTTTTGTTTTAATACTGCAAGACGCTCACCTGGTGTTACAATTACATCACCTGTAGAAGGCTCGATATCACCAGATAAAATTTTAATAAAAGTAGATTTACCCGCACCATTCGCACCAATTAAACCGTAACAGTTACCTGGTGTAAACTTTATATTAACATCATCAAATAATTTTCTGTCCGCAAAACGCAAACTAACATTAGAAACTGTAATCATTTTAATTATATTCCTCCAACTCTTTTGCTCTACTCTTTACAATACCATATTTTAAAAGGAAATTAAATTTTTTCTAAAATAAATTCAAAAACAATCTCCAAATTTTGTAAAAAAACAGCTTAATTTAGTTTTTCATTTCCTTTTTAAAGGCAATATATGAGTATATAGTTGGGAATCCAACTAATAATATAATCAATGGAATGACAATTATTCCCTTATCACTCATTGGTATAAAATAAAGCAATAAAAAACATAAACCAATGATCATAAATATTCTACCGCTAACACGATGTGTTTTTTTCCAAACATTTTCATTACTTAATGTCCAAGGTGTACGGACCCCGATAAAATAATTTGAACGAACATGAGGCATATAATTTCCAAGAAACATAAACAAAAGGCCAATAAAAAGAAAACTCATTGAGCCGATATGAACGTCATAACCTAATCCATAAAATAAAACACTCATATTAATTAAAAAGAAAATAAATAAAATCCCTGTTGCCATAAAGTATAAGCTTCTCTGGAATAACTTATAATTCTCTTTTCTTGGATCAATCTTCGGAGTAACAATTGGCAATATATAAACGAAAAGCATGATCGCATGTAGCTCGATAAACGTTTGCATTTTTGAATCGTAATTATTAACTTGTCCTGAAAAATCCCAATGAACAGGTAATTGACTTGGTAAATCATGAAAGTTAATAATCCAAAATACTAATGAACAAATAAATAGTAAAATTGCAATAATATGCTTTTTCAATCTAAGTCTCCTCTCAGGTTATTTTCTTTAAAACTATATGCCCAACTGATAATTTCTTGAAAAACCGTCATATTTAAAGAATAAATAATAAATTGCCCCTTCTTTTCATCTTGAATTAACTTGGCTGACTTTAATATTTTAAGATGTTGAGAAATACTAGGTTTTGACATATCGAATTGTTCTGAAATTTCCCCAGCAGTTAAATCTTTCTCTTTTAATAAATCTAAAATTTTCCTTCTAGTTGGATCCGATAATGCTTTAAATAGTTCATTCACCTTTCACACCCCTAAGATTTAGTATTTAGTTAATTAACTAAATACTAAAATCTATTTGTGTAATAGTCAATTATGCTAAGATTAGATATATATTATTTTAAGTTTTTATTTCGTTTCTATATAATTTAAATTAAACATCAAATTTAGGAAATTAAAAGATTAGAGGTAATATCATGGCAAATAAACTATATTTTGAACACCCCTCATTAAAAAAATGGTTTACTAAAATTACTGAAATTAAAGAAGTTGATTCATTATTTCATATCAAACTTGAAGATTCTGCTTTTTATCCTGAAGGTGGCGGGCAGCCATCTGATTTCGGTACAATTAATGGAATCGAAATCGTTGATTTAATAGAGGATGATGAAGAAGTAATCCATGTCTTAAATGCAAAACCGGAATCATTGGAAGCAACATGTGAAATAAATTGGGACCGTAGAATTGATCATATGCAACATCATAGCGGCCAACATTTACTTTCAGCAACCATTATTGAACTATTTGATATTCCTACTGTAAGTTTTCATTTAGGAAAAGAGACAGTTACGATTGACCTAGATACCCCTTCTCTTTCAGCTGAACAATTAAATCAAATTGAAAGAGCAGTATATGAAAAGATTCTTGCTAATATTGAAATTAAAACCTACTTCGTAAATAAAGAAGAATTAAATGCACTTCAACTTCGCAAATTACCAAAAGTTGAAGACAATATAAGAATTGTTGAGATTTTACATACTGATTTATCTGCTTGTTGTGGTACTCATGTAAAACAAACGGGTGAAATTGGATTTATCAAATTAATTAAAACTGAAAAAGTAAGACAAACTACTAGACTTCATTTTAAATGTGGCTATAGAGCACTTGAGGAAATTCAAAAAACTAGTAAAACATTATCAACTATTAATCAATTATTTAATACACATACTGATCAAGTTAAAAATAAAGTCGAATTGACAATTAATGAATTAAAAGAAGCGCAAAAAGAAATCGAGAAAATGAAAGAAACGATCTTTAACTCAATTTCTAATGAGTTATTATTAAATGCACCAAATGATATCATTATTAAAACATTTGAAGAAGAATCAGTTAAAGACTTACAGTTACTCGCAAAATCAATACAGACTAAAAAACCTTCTTTACTTGTATTTTCAAGTGTAAAAGAGCAAAAATTATTGCTAATTAATCAACTTAAAAATGATGTACATTGTGGGGAACTAATTAAAAATTTACTAAAACAGGTTGAAGGAAAAGGTGGCGGCGGTGCAGGGCAAGCACAAGCGACATTTGAAACTTCAAGCCGATTAAACGAAGCTGAAAATACTTTAAAACATATTTTGCTTCCTCAGGTAAATGTATAAACATTATATTTAGATGAAAAAAGAACAACGACGGACTTCTCAGGTCCACAGTTGTTCTTTTCTTGTTTTGTGCTAAATAATTAAAATCATTTAAATCTATTCTACCGAATACTTATAGAATTTTTTATCGACCTTCATTACTGGAAAATTCTCAGGTAAATCATTACCCTCTACACTTGTAAATCCATTTTTTTCATAAAATCGATGAGCGGCTAAAAATTGAGGGGTTGTTCCAAGATAAATTGCTTTTATTGACATTTCTTTCGCCCATTCAATAGCATTATTTAATAAGAGACTAGCAGTATTATATTTTGCACCTCTGTAATCCTTATCTACAAACATCTTTCTTAACGCAACCTGCTCATTCCCTATGTCTAAAAGACTGATTGTACCAATTACTTTATCGCCAGAAAGAGCCACCCAAAAGTTCCCGTTTCCATTCTGATAAAATTCTTCTATCGTAAACAAATCAGGCTGATCATCCTTGGTAATCTTTATACTGTATTCTTGTTGCTGAATAGCAAGAATTAAATCAACTACTTGAGCTTGATATTCATTTGAGTATTCTTTCACAATAGGGCTGCTGTTCATAAATTTACACCGCCTTTAATATATTTAGATCTTACTGTTTTTCAATTTAACTACTAATCTTTGAGATACGATTACCTCTTTATTCAATATTGAGATATTTTAACATGATGGATAGAAAAAAATGTAAAAAAGGACGATTGTTGACATCATTTAACAATGTGTATATTTACGCAAGCATATCTTGATATTCCTTTTTGCGTTCAAATTCAGCCTTAGCAAATGGACATAGTGGCACAATCTTTTTGTCTTGTTCTCTCATCTCTTCTACAACAGAAGCAACAAGTTTACTGGCAATATTTTGTCCTCGCAAGGATTCTTCGACAAAAGTATGATCAATGATCACTTTTGATGTTCCAGCTTGTACAAATGTAATTTCAGCGACAATTTTCCCTTCCTCATTCTCAATGAAGTGTTTTTTTTCTGCCTTTTCAATATTCATATTATTTATCATCCCTTTTATAAATATATTGTAGTGCACCACTTGGACATAAATCGATCGTTTTCATAGCTGAATCTGCTTCTCCATTATCAGCAAGAATCCATGGCTTTCTTTTTGTATCAAACACTTTCGGCAAAGTCCTTACACAATTACCTGAATGTGTACAGATCTCTTTGCTGAAATAAACTTCAATCTCTTCTCCTGAATATTTCCGATATCCTTTACTTAGTAGGTCTTCTTTATTCATTTCATAATCCCTTCTCATTTTGTATATTTTCTCCTATTTTTAAGCAAACCAATTTTAAACAAGCACACTCATTTATTATTTGACCTCTAACCTAAAAAAAACACCTCCAAAATGTCGATAATTATTTATACGACTTTGGGGGTGTTTTTTCCTTTGTCAAAGGCTTTTATTTAACCGGAACCAATACTATATAAGAATTTGCCTAGCTAAAACAGTTATTATAATTGACTCTAAAGAAGGCTTTAAACAAATAAAAAAGAAACGTAATCATTTTAAATTTATTTTTGGGTTGAGTAGTTGTTAATTCCTTATAGAACTAACGAATGAGTTACTTGCATAACACCAAACCCACTGTTTTAATTTCTAAGTTTTTTTAGCTTGGGAATATAAACTTTTACTCCACTTTTGACACTGATTTATTAATAGCTATAACGTGGAGTATAAATCTAATGATTAATTGACCTAGAAAATATAATATAAAATAGAAAATTGAAGAAATATTTCTTTCAATTAACTTATATGGACCATTTTCTGGTATAAAAATTTTCACTAAAATAATAGATAATAAAAGTACGAGTACATTTACTATGAGAACGTGATTCATTTTTAATCGAACTAATAATAACCCCATAATAAATGTTGCAAAAATTCACTTCATTTCCAATCACACTTGTCAAAGGTGGTAGTGCAACAACTGTTAATAAGATTATTTGTGAAATTAACAACGACAATCCATTGCTAGTTGGATTGATAAAATTTACATTAAAAAACAAGAATACTAGAAAAACCGCTGGAACAAATCGGCAAGCGCGTTCAAATGCTTGAAAAAGCCCATTTTATTTCAACTAAACTACCATTTACTTGATAAAAAAAGCTACCGGGGCAACTTTAAGGTTGTTCAACTAGCGCATTATGTTAGTTGAATAAGGGTTTAAATATTTGTGATTGATAATAGTTCATCATTGCCCTTCTATTTTCCTCCTATTTAAAAGTCACATCTAATTCAACTATCGCATGCGTTTGTTGCAAATATGTTGTTAAATCACGAAAAAATAAAATAGCACAAAAAAATTTAAGAAGTTTGAAAAAAATTATTCAATTTACTATTTGTTCATTTTTTTCATAACTATTGGTAACTATAAAAATAGATTTAAATCAAATGAAAGGAATTTATTTATGGAAACAACCCAAAATAAAATGAAAGCTTTACTTAACAAGGTACCAGAAGTTACAATCTATTTCTGGATTATCAAAGTTTTATGTACAACCGTTGGTGAAACATTTGCTGATTTCCTGAATTTTAACCTTGGTCTTGGATTAGGACTTACTACGATCATTATGGGTTTAGCATTTTTTATCTCATTATTTTTTCAATTCAGAGCAAAAAAATATGTTCCTAGTTATTATTGGATAACTGTTGTGTTAATAAGTGTATTCGGTACTTTGGTAACAGATAATTTGACTGACGCAATGGGAGTACCTCTTGAGACAAGTACAATTGTTTTCTCAATACTACTAGGATTAACTTTCCTTTTTTGGTATCTTAGTGAAAAAACACTTTCTATACACTCAATTTTCACAAGAAAAAGAGAAGTTTTCTATTGGTTTTCCATTCTTTTCACATTTGCTCTAGGAACTGCAGTAGGAGATTTGTATTCAGAACAACTTGGACTTGGGTATTTTAAGACCGGAGTAACAGTAATTGGTATCATACTTTGTGTATTTTTAGCATGGAAGTTTTTAAAGCTTGATGGAATGTTAGCTTTTTGGATAGTGTATATTCTTACTCGACCACTCGGCGCTTCATTAGGGGATTACTTATCTCAGCCAAAAGTAAATGGCGGGTTAGGCTTAGGTACAACAGTTACAAGTGTAATTTTTCTAACCGCAATTTTAGCTATCATCATTTTCCTAGCTGTCACAAAAATTGATATTTCCGCAAGAAGTGAAACAAAAGAAATAAATAATAGTAAGAAAAATGTTATGGCACAAACAATTTTAGTATTGTTTATTTTCTTAGCAGTAGGTATTGGCGGTTATGTAAAATTATCATCACAAACTGCTTCTACTCAAACTACATTATCTGGTCAATTAACGGATTTTGTAAATATTGAAAATCAAATTCTAACAGATGTGAACTCAAAGAACTTTACTTCAGCTTATAAAAATGCTGATAATTTGGAACATCAATGGGATTCATCAGAGGCTAAACTTAGAAAAATAGATGGAACAACATGGACAAAAATTGACGGAACAATTGACGTTGTATTAGCAACAGTTCGTTCATCAAAACCTGATGTAAGTAAATGCAAAACGGCAATAAATAATTCACTTAGTGTAATAAACGCTGCTAATAAATAAAAGACTTTAGTTTAGGAATTGCAAACTGCAGTTCCTTTTTAAATTGTCGATAATGTCCATTTTGTAAAGTTAGAAATGCATTTTCCCCAGAAAACTCTAAACAAATATTAATCTTAATGTTCTTAAATTCTAAACAAATTTATTATCGATAAAGAGGTTAATAATTCACCTGAAAAATAGAGAATAAGTAATAAGTTGGATATAGGCATATATTTATGTAAGTATTGCAATGCGTTAGTTCAATAAGAATTGTATTCAAAAATAGCCCAGGGAAGCCAAAAAACTGGTTCTGTTCAATGTTTTCGTCATTTGCAATGTCACAACATCTCTCTGCTTCAGCAAGTGATTTAATAAAACCATTTTCATTCAATGAAAAATCAAACTGATTTTTAAACTCTTTTTCTAATCCGTTACACAAATAAGAATGGAACGTATTAGTTTCATAGCCTAAGACCACATAGCCTTTTTTCAAATTAGTATCATCAACAATAAATTCTTTCCTGAATAAAAAAGTAAAGTTGACGCAATTTTGTTCCAGTTTATCATCCTAAAATTAAGAAAGCAGCATTTTATGATTGATATTAAAAAGTGATTGTATATCAAATCTTATAAGTATAGTAAGATATTGAAGAATACAATTTATGAGGTGAATTAAGCGGGCCATTACAATATTGGTAATATGTTATTCCAATTATCCCCTTTCTGATTCTAATCGATCGTACTGTTCTTTCTTTATTATTAAACAAAAAAATAGATATAATCTTATTGAACAAGAGTCGATTTTATAATAAATAAGATTAGAACTTTTAAGATTTAACAGCTATAAAAATCTGTTTTTTATAGCATTTTATTTAGTTGATTATAAAAACAAATATTATTTCATTGCAAAGGAATAGAAATTTATGACAAAACAAAAAATTGATCCACGTGTTATTAGAACTAGAAGGTTATTAAAGCAGGCCTTTATTGACCTCATGGAAGTACGAGCTTTTGATGAAATTACTGTACAGGATATTTCTGATAAAGCAACTGTGAAACGTGCTACATTTTATCTTCACTATAAAGATAAGAATGAACTTATGATTCAATATATTGATGAAACTTTAAAAGATTTACGTGAAAAAGTAAATGTCCAAATATCATTTTTAGATAACTTCGATTATTTAGACCAACAACCTCATCCAAGTTTTGTTCAATTATTTCACCAGATTGCGGAAAATTTCGCATTTTATAGAGCTTTACTTGTTACTAACCGTATTCCTTATTTAACTTCGGGACTTTTAGAAATTATTCATGAGTTTGTTTCCGAGGGGATTAACCAAATAGAACCTAGTGATCAAAACCTTTTTGCTAAAAGAGATTTAATTATCAAATATGTGGAATCTGCCTTTTTAGAAGTTATTATTTGGTGGATTGAAAATAACATGCATTATTCTGAACATGAAATGGCATTTCAATTAATGACTTTGTCTATTAAAGGGCCTTATAAAAATAATCCTCTGAAATACAGAAGTTTATCTGCTGAAAATGATGCAAATAAAAAGCCGATCAACTAATGATCGACTTTTTATTTGGATTGAAATTTATAAACAAGTCATGTTTTCTATAAATTCTTTCTAGCACAGCCGTCATTCTATCCGTAATCGCAATAAATTATAGGGCTGTCCAACCACCATCAATAACAAGTTCAGCTCCGGTCATAAAGCGTGATTCATCAGATGCAAGGAATAGTACTCCATACGCAACATCTTCAGGTTTTCCGAAATAAGGAAGTTGAGTAAACGTTTGATAATATGGTAAAGCCTCTTTAAACGATTCAGCTGTCATTGGTGTCTCAATAATACCAGGGTGAACGGAATTCACTCTAATTTTATCTTTTCCATATTCTACAGCAGCTGATTTTGATAAAGAACGTAATGCACCTTTTGCAGCAGTATATGGGCTTGATCCAGCCATACCTACTATCCCACCAATAGATGAAATATTAATCAAAGAACCACCACCGACTTTTTGCATCTCTGGAATGACATGTTTCATTCCAAGAACACAGCCATTTAAATTAATATCCATTACTTTATTCCATTCATCCATTTCCATTTGAGCCATCGTTTTTGGACTAGCTACACCAGCATTATTCACTAATACGTCTATTTTACCGTAATGATTTATTGCTTCTTGGATTACAATTTTCCATTCTTTCTCAGATGTAACATTATGCTTTAAACCGATTGCATCTCCACCATCTGCTTTAATTTCATTAATTAACTCATTTAACGCATCTTGTTTAATATCTGTTGCGATTACTTTTGCTCCTTCTTTAGCAAAAAGTTTTGCTTCTGATGCCCCCATTCCAAGAGCTGCACCAGTGATAATTGCTACTTTACCTGCTAAACGTCCCATCATAATCATCCTCTCAAAAAGATTAAATATCTATCTCATTTATTAAAAAAATAGTGTTTACAAAAACATTTAAGTTTACCTAGGATATTCATATTATACATTAAACACTAGAAAATGTGAAGTTATGTACATCGTGTCAATTAATTAAACAAGCGGATTATTTTCTACAGTAACTGCTCCTGTTTTTATAGGAGAAAAAATAAGAAGAAATGCCATTATTAAGATAATGAAATTAGTCCAATAAAAAAAACTACCTAGGTAGTCCTTCTTTTTTATATGTATATTTGAACTTAAAATAGAAACCACAATTTTTTAATTTCTATTTTTTCATTGTACTTAATATAGGTTGTGCACCTTTTTCAGAAATAATTGTTACAAGTAGACTAGTAACCATATCGGCTTTTTGACTATCTGTTGCAGTTAATAATCCTTTTTCTTCAAGCATTTTCAAGGCATCTTCCACCATACCAACAGCGCCTTCTACTATTTCTCTTTTAGCTTGAACAACAGCTTTCGCTTGTTGTCTTTGTAGCATACTACTTGCTATCTCAGGAGCATAAGCAAGATGACTTAATCGAGCTTCTTGAACTTTTACTCCGCTTTTTTGAAGTCTTTCTTGTAACTCATTTTGTAATTCTACTGCAATCTCTTCTGCATTCCCTCTTAAAGAATATTCTTCTTTATTTGTCGTGTCATAAGCATATTTCGTTGCAATATGACGAATTGCTGTCTCACTTTGAATCATTACAAATTTTTGATAATCTGCAACATCAAACAATGCTTTTTCAACATCAACTACACTATATACTACAACCGCTGCAATCTCGATTGGATTCCCATCGATGTCATTTACTTTCAATACATCGCTATTGAAGTTAACAGCCTTTAGATTAACTTTTGATTTACTTGTAAATGGAATAGTACAATAGAATCCATCCTCGTAGATTGTCCCTAAATATTTCCCCATAAATACCATAGCAACTGCTACTTTAGGTTGGTTAATTACAAATCCAGATGAAATCAAACAAACGAATAAAAATGAAGCAATCATGAAAAATGCATTACCACTAGTTAAAGAAATTATCCCTCCAAACAATAATAATCCTATTATTAATACCAACACGATGTAGCCGTTAATTCGAAATGCTTCTTTTTTCATATTTTTCTCCTCTTATAAATTTAAAAGATACTATTCTAATAAGGAATGAAATTAATCGTTTTAATTCTTGGATTCCTCTTTAGATCAATAATTTAAAAGAAATTCTAAATTTGAAAGTAAATCCAAGAATTATAAATCCAATTCCTAATGAAAACCATAGTGATTTTACTAACCAAGCAGGCAAAAATTTTAAAAAACCTCCAAGAAAAAATGTAATTATAAACCCGATACAGCCTAAAAACTCATTTGCGTATACAGTTATATCTGTAGCATTCCATAAGTTTTCTTTATTTTTTTCATTTGTGATCATTCCTTGTATGAATAGAAGACCACCTGTAATTATCAGTCCTAATCGAAGTATCCAGTTGATCCCCCTAATAATCCTCCTGATAGTTTATCTAGTCTCATGTTTAATAATAGGCTAATTATACAGCTAAGATTGACTTCTGTAACTTGGAGTATTTTTGCATATTTAATAGAATTTTAGAAAATCCATCTTCAACTAAACTGACATTTACTTTAATTTTAAAAAACACCGAAGCAGTCAATTCCTTTTCAACTATCGCATGCCTTAGCCAACCATGAATCCTCAAATTCACCACAGTGAATCGAAGTTTAGATCGTACATCCAAGTAGCTGAATAAGATTTACTAAAGTTTAACCCAATTATAATGTTCAACAGTCGGAAATGGATCATAAAAATGATGTAATTGCTTTTTCCATTCTTGATACTCGTTAGATTGTCTAAAACCAACTGTATGGTCTTCTAATGTTTCCCATTGAACTAGTAGTAAATATTTCCCCTTTACTTCTATACAACGTTGTAATTCGTGAGATATGTAGCCTTTCATTGAAGAAATTATTTGTGATGCACCACGAAATGCTTCTTCATAGTCCTCTTCCATACCTTGCTTAACTTGTAGCATAACGGCTTCCAATATCATATTTAATCCTCTTTTCATAAGTTCATCAATATTATTTTAAGAGTCCTTTTATTAATATTTACTTCAAGAAAGTGAAAAAGGAGCTGATCATAAAGCACCTCAGTGTTATTCAACTATTGCATGTTTTAGTTACATATGAACTCAAGATAATAATTTAGCCATGTAGTATTCATCAAAACTATTACTGTTTATTATTAGTGAGTTCCTTTTTGTTCCTTCAATTTCATATCCCATTTTTTTATATAAACCTACACCTGCTTCGTTTTGTTTTACAACAGTTAGTTCTAATCTTGAAATACTATGTTTAATTGCCCATTCTTCTATGTTTTGAAATAATTTAGTACCAATACCTTTACCTTTGTATTCCTCTAAGATTCAAATGGCAAGTTAGACTAAATGTTTTTTTCTTATCGCACTACTCCCAATCGCAAACGCATATCCGACTAATATTCCAGAAGAATTTTCTGCAATAAATATGGTTGAATTCGGTGATTTTTCAATAACTTCTAACTGTTTACGTTGTTTTTCGGCAGTAATATTTCTTTCTCCAGCTCCATACAGCATGAAATCAGCCTGTTTTTCAACTTCTTTAATGAGTTTTACAAAATTTTCTGCATCGTCTAGTTTGATTTCTCAATGTTCATTTATTTCCCGCCTTATGTTATGGATTCATAATGATAATTCTATAAAGGTAATCATATTCCCTTTCTTATGTAACTAAACAACCATTTTCTTCAAAAAAAAACCGAGCTGCAAGCAACTCGTGTTCTTCAACTAAAACATGTGTTTAGGATATTTTATTTTAGATCAAAACGTTATTATTTTTGGAGCATTTGAAAATAGCATTTTTCAACGAAGTAGAATCTCGTCTATCATCGATTCAAGATCATACTTAACACCATTCACAAGTTCCCTCATGGAGTTTAACAGTTAAGAGTGTCAACTTTATTTTTTAAAGTTTAAATATAATGTGTATTTTCTACTTGTACTAAAAACAAGACCATCAATAAAATGATCTTCTTACTAAATGTTTAACATTGAGATTAAAATGACTACCACATTCAGTATTTTTAGCTGCTTAACATGATTTAATAAAGTTCATGGTGCTTTTATGCTTATAAAAGTCTTTAATCGTTAGATTGTAATGAGTGATCTAAACTCCTATAGCGATTTTCCAACAGACTTTTTAAAACGGATATTTCCTGTAATAATCGCTCTCCCTCATTAGTTTCTAGAACCTTTTTTCTCTCGAGTTCTTTTCCCACCAACCTTTTGACGGATAAAACATCTGATCCTTTAAGTAGAACATCTTTTTTTGAATTAAATTTTTCATGTGCAACAAGTTGTATACCACAGGAATTATATAATAGAGTGTATCCAGCAATACCAGTTGTTGATTGATAAGCCTTGGAAAATCCTCCATCAATGACTATCAACTTTCCGTTTGCTTTAATTGGATTTTCTCCTTTTATTTCTTTAACAGGTGTATGGCCGTTTATTATATGACCAACTTTTGGATTAAGATCCATTTCTGCTAGAATTTTACTGCAGATTTCCTCTTTTTCTCGTAAATGGTAATAGGGATTCTTAATCTCTTTATGGGTTTGTTTATCTTTTATAAAATACCTTTCAAAGGTCGTCATTGCTCTTTTTCCAAATAATGATGAATATTCTCCTGTCCATAAATACCAGACCATATCTGTTGCGAGATCATCCATCTCTTCAGGATGTGCAAAAGCATGTCGTAAATAATGTTCAAAAATATCAAGTAAATCACGACCTGCATAGGTATGATTTTCAATTAACATTTTTTCCATATTTCCATTTTCATCGATTGGGATGCATCCATGTATTAATAAGTTCCCATTATACTTCAAATAAAGACTGCCTTTCTTCATGAGAAAATTCATATGTCTGGCCAACTTTTCTGAATGCTGGACAAAAAACAATAGTCTGTCCAAAACTTGCTCTTCTTCCTTTAATAATTCACTAGGATTATCTGGATTTATAGTTGCAAAGCAAGTATTTTCTAATGGATAAGTTTCCCCATTAATTGTTATTTCATTTTGGTCATAATTAATTTTCTCAAGTAAAGTCCTTTCTGACATATTAAAATACGGGCGTCGCTTTATGATTGGCATTTCAAGCTTAAATTGAATAATTGCAATCGCTTGATGGATTTTAGTGATTTGCAAAATTTCATGATCAGACTTTTTTTTATCCGAATTGCTCTTTGGTCTAAACGCTAGATTGTCCACATAGTACTTTTCTGCAAGATTTAAAAGTGGTATAAGATTTATTCCATACACATCTTCTATTATATTTAAATTGTCGTATCGAGCACAGATTCGAATAATATTAGCTAGACAAACCTTTGATCCAGCAAAGGCACCGATCCATAAGACATCATGATTTCCCCATTGAATATCAACAGAATGATAATTAATTAAAGTGTCCATAATTTTATCAGGTTCAGGTCCGCGATCATAAATATCACCCACGACATGAAGATGGTCAACTACTAACCGCTGAGTAGAATAGGCCAGACCTGTAATGAGCTTATCTGCCTGACCAAGAGAAATAATTTGCTGGACTATTTTTGAATAATATTGTTTCTTATCGATCGATTCATCTATTTTGTAAAGTAGCTCTTCTATTATATAAACAAACTCTTGAGGCAATGCTTTATGTAATTTTGAGCGTGTATATTTAGTTGAGGAATAAGAAATTAGCTTGATCATACGGTCAATGGTTTCTGTGTACCACTGTTGTAACTCTTGTTTATTTACACACTTATTTCTAATTAACTTTAATTTTTCTTCAGGATAATAAACTAACGTTGCAAATTCATTTATTTCCATATCAGATAGTTCATCTTGAAATAGGTCCCTTATTTTCTCTTTCACTCTACCCGAACCATTTCTTAACACATGTTGAAAAGCTTGATATTCACCGTGTAAGTCACTAACAAAATGCTCTGTTCCCTTTGGCAGATTGAGAGTGGCTTCAAGATTAATAATCTCAGTTACAACTTTTTCTTCACTATCATATTTATGAGCCAGTAAATCTAAGTATTTTATGTTCAACTTTTTGGTATCTCCTTTGTAATTTCTTCCTTTATTTTTCTCTTGAAGGATACTCTTAATACCTATATGATAAAAGAAAGGAACCCATAATTTGGATGCCTGTATGTTAGCAGGAATTATGTTTCTTTTTGTTGGATTAAATAAGTTATATGATATAAGATTACCAACTTAATCTTCAACTATCGCATCTCATTAGTTGCATAAGTTCTTTAATCACTAATGTAAAACCAAATTAAGTCTTTGCGAAGTTCTTCAAGAATTTTCTTTTCTCCAAGTGAGTTTGGATATACATCAGAATCTTCATACACATTATTTTCTGCTTCAGTTAAACTACTTGCAGTTTCAATGATATATGATTTTAGTTCATCACAATAGTTTACTTTATAATAAGATCCTTTTAAAAAATAGTTTAAGACATTGTTCACTTTTATTTTTTCAAATCCTAATTCAATCATTAAAGTATCGATTTTCTCTTTATTATTCTTCATTTTTTTCTCCTCAAAAAATAATCTCCAAATGGTGGGAAAAATACAATACGTTAGTTAAATCAGCCTTTAGAAATGTCCAAAATGAACTTGCGAAACTATTATTTATAAAATAATGGAAATTTAACAATAATCGCCATTTTCATCTATTCCAATTGGAAAGTAAGGCATACCATTCATTAATTCAACTAATTCATAAGGGTCTCCATCATTTGAAAGCCAGTCAATAGTAAAGACCTTAGGGTTAATATATTCATCAGAACCATTATTTTTGTAATTAACATTTAAGTCATTGCATTTTAACCAATATTTCCTAAACACTGCAATAACTCTTCCTGAACAACATATAGGGTCAAAATTCCCAATAATATAATTCTCAATTTCTACCTCTGATTTTCCTTCAATTAACATTTTTTCTCTAATAAAATCCAATTTATCTTCTTCAAATGAGACAGCTTTATCTAGTTCTTTTACATATTCATCAAATAAGTTTTTATAAGTATTATTCATTTTTATCCCCTATGTAATAATTAACTTTATGAAAATTTTAATTTATTAATTCAAATTCAACAATACCCTTCTTATTTCACTAATCTATTTCTATTTAATCCTTTTCTTGAGTCACTAACCTACCATTTAACTGATTAAGCACTTCGACACCCCAATTAATCGATACCTATAAACTACTTTTTCTATTTTTATTTCGATTTTACATAGTCTTTTTTAACTATTGATGAGATAATAGATTTTGTCGAATTATATTAGGTTAAATGGGGAGAAATTTTTATGTGGAAAAACCGAAACGTTTGGATCGTGTTGTTCGGTGAATTTGGAGCCGGTATAGGTCTTTGGTTCGGAATTATCGGAAATTTAGAATTTATGCAAAAACATATACCTTCTGATTTCTTTAAATCGTTAATTCTTTTTTTCGGTTTATTAGCAGGAGTTATTGTTGGTCCGTTGGCTGGACGATTAATTGATCAATATTCAAAGAAAAGGATTTTATTAATTAGTGGTTTAGGTCGTACGTTAAGTGTGATTCTTATGTTTTTCGCAATTCAATACGGAAGTATTATTTTCATGGTCTTATTTTTAGTTATGCTACAAATTTCTGCTGCATTTTACTTCCCAGCGCTTCAAGCTGTCATACCAATGATTGTGAAAAACGAACAGTTATTAACTTTAAACGGTATTCATATGAATATTTCTACAATATCAAGAATTGCCGGAACTTCAATTGGTGGTATTTTAGTTGTATCAACTAGTCTCACAAATGTATACGGAATGAGTATGTTAGCATATGCATTTTTATTTTTAATGACGTTCTTTTTACGAATTGAAGAACCATCGATCAAACCAATGAATGTAGAAAAAACAAATAAATCTAAAACTGACAAAGGATTTGCTGAAATATTTGCACTTATTAGAAAAAGTCCAACAATCTTAAATTTATTTATCTTGAACTTAGTCCCGGTACTATTCCTTGGTGGATTTAATTTAATGGTAATTGAAATAAGTGATATTCAACATGATCCTTCAATCAAAGGCCTTATTTATACAAGTGAAGGTATCTCATTCATGATTGGAGCATTTGTCATTAAACGATTAACAAAAAAGTATACGAATAAACAATTACTATACTTTTCAACTTTTTTAGTAGCTTTTGCTCAGCTATCACTTTTCTTTGCAGATCACCATTGGTTGACACTTATCTCATTTGCAATTTTCGGATTTTCAGTTGGTTGCTTCTTTCCTGTTTGTTCAACTGTTTTCCAAACTTCAATTGACAAATCTTATCATGGTCGACTTTTCTCATTTAGAAGTATGTATGACCGTGTAACATTTCAAATCGTACTATTAAGTACAGGATTATTTTTAGATACAATTGGTTTACAATATATGGTTTTAATATTTGGAACGGTTTCGCTCTTAATTCTTGGTAGATTATTGTATAAAGATAAAAAATCTAAAGTAGAGTTAGTGAACGAAAATCAAAACTTATCAATGTAATTAAAGAGGCTGTCTCAGAAGTCAGGTTAGCTGACACTGGGGCACCTCTTTTTTTATTAAAACTCCTATTATAATGGTAAAAAAAGGAAATTAATCATTAATGTCGTATATGTACATAGGGGAGATGATATCAAATGAAATATATACAAAAAGTTTCTGTAATTATATTAATTACAATTTTATTATGTGCGTGCCAATCAAAGTCTGATGATAAAATTTTAGAAATTCCAAATTCAAGTGAATATGTTATTTTAATGGTTCAAGGTGTTAATAAAGGAGTATCCTCTGAGAAAACATCAATGACTATAAAGGAT
Organism: Gottfriedia sp. NPDC058432; assembly: GCF_042721555.1. Taxonomy (NCBI): domain Bacteria; kingdom Bacillati; phylum Bacillota; class Bacilli; order Caryophanales; family Bacillaceae; genus Gottfriedia; species Gottfriedia sp. NPDC058432. The sequence goes on along the minus strand of NZ_JBHXLC010000009.1, from coordinate 143,028 downwards.
AATAAAAAAATTGAAGCGTTTATCGAAAAAGTAAACAAAATGGAAGTAGTTCAGCCTTCAAAAGAAGAATTAATGAAGAAAAACAAAGAATTAAATAACAAGGGGAATTACTTCTTTGTATTGTCGGATAAGGAATCAATGGACAATAAAGTATATATAATGAATTTTTTTAATGATGGAAGGATAATTTTTCAAAAGCCAAATGGAAAGAAAGTAACTTCTAATGGCCAAGGGCAAGAAATGATGTATTGGTCAAAGGAAAAACATCCAGAATTACTTACTTATTTAAAAAATCAATTAAATATAAAGTTTTGATTTTCATAAAAGGTCGAAAACTTAAGTTTTAAGCCATATCAATGATATGGCTTTTTTGTTCCATTTTAACTAAAACTAAAGCAAACTTATACTTAATAGCAGTAATTAGGGGTATCTCAACACCGCTTTTCGTTTGTAGGTGATATATTCGATCTTTTTTTAAAAGAATGAATAGATTTTTATTAGATTTAGTAAGAATTCAAACTTTTTTACTAGTTTCATATTCATATCAACTATTTTAAAAATATAAGGACATAATACCCTAACTGGTAAAGGTAATTATTTTTTTTATTTGCGATTTTCGAATTTTTATTTGCAGTTCACTGTTTTTTTGCAGCTTTTCATCATTTATTTGCACAGATAGATTACTTATTTGCAAATTACACTTAACTACCCATAAAATACAGGGGTCCCATCCATATTTCAGCTTTGGAACACCCTTAGTTTTTATTAAAACTCAATATCCATATGCAGCTAAAAATTCATTCAAACTTGAATACAGTGTTACGACTTCCCATTTTCGTTCAAATTCATAAGTAGTGCATACTTCCCCTGATTCCTCGTTGATAAAAATAACATCATCCGTTTCGTCATCGAAGCCAATTATTAACCAATTTTCTGGCCATTGTATTTTTTTACTTAAGTCCTTTTTAGCCTCATTTAAATCTTCTTCTTTTATAAAATAGATTGTCATATTTTCATTTGAGACTTCATCTATATCTATTCCTTTAATTCTTGAAAACCATTCGTTTTGCATTTGTTATTCCCCATTTCCAATAAGAAAGCCTGCATCAACCAAGTGATCACAGGCTAACTTTTTTACTTTTGTGCTTTTTTTGATTCAGATAAATTTGATTTATCTTCGTAGTTTGGTTGTTTTTGACCGCCGTTATTTTTTCTTCCACCATTTCCACGTCCCATTTCTTTCGCCTCCTTAAATTGTCATAAAAATATTTTATACAATTAAGGTAAGACTATCCCACTAAATTATAGGAAGAAAAAATAGACTACAAATTGGATAAATAGGATGATCCAATAACCAAAAACAAATTTTGGATGCTTTGTTTTATGTCTAAAATAATACATTCCTAAAATTGAACCAATCGAACCTCCGATAATTGCAAATAAAAATAATATGCGTTCAGGAATTCTCCATGCTTTTCTTTTTGCACGAGACTTATCAATTCCCATAATTGCGAATGAAATAATGTTTACGATTACTAGATAAAACATAAAATACCCTACCATTTAGATCCCTCATAAGACTCGTTTATTTTGAAATTTTTGCTATTTTGCTACGAGTTGTTTGTATTAAATCTTTTGCATTCAATTGAAGTTGTATACCTATTTTTCCACCGCTAACAATAATCTCTTCTATATCATTAACAGATTCTTCAATGAAAGTAGGGTATTGCTTTTTCATTCCAATCGGTGAACAGCCACCTCGAACATACCCAGTACTTGCTAAAAGGTCTTTCACTGGTAATAATTCTACTTTCTTTTCTCCAGCAGCTTTTGCGGCTAATTTTAAATCTAATTCTTTTTCAACTGGTATGACAAATACATAAATCGCCTTGGATTGACTGATTGATACAAGTGTTTTATAAACTAATTCGGGATCTTTATTTATTTTATTTGCTACAGAAACCCCATCAATTTTCCCATCATTCGACTCATAATTTAAGGTTGTGTAGCTAACTTTTTTTGAATCTAACATTCTCATTGCATTCGTTTTACTAACAGCCATTTTTACTCCTTTCAATGCTACAAAAATAATATATTTTTAGGCAGATATTGATTGCTTCTTATTTCGATTTTTAAGTTTTTGTTCAATTGATTTCATAAACGGTGTAGTTGAGATCGCAAATACGACACATGCTAACCAAATAAATGAAAATGAGATAAAGTCTTTCTTTGAAAAACTTTCATCGTATAATAAAATCCCTATTAATAAACTAATTGTTGGTGAAATAAATTGTAAAAAACCAACATAAGTATACGGTATTAATTGTGCTGCTTTACCGAAAAATAATAAAGGAATGATTGTTACTAATCCAGCACCTACTATTAATAATTGCTCAATTGGTGCACTTTGTACAAGTCCTGCTTGGCCTTTATAAGCTAGGAAACCAAAATAAAGTAAGGCTACTGGAAAAATTAATAATGTCTCTATTGTAAGGCTTAAAAAAGAATCGATATTTAAAATCTTTTTCAATAATCCGTAAAAGGCAAATGTTAAAGATAATAATATTGCTACGATTGGTAATGTACCTGACATGATTGTTAAATATCCTACACCTATTGTTGCTAAACAAACTGAAACGATTTGCCAAATTGACAATGACTCTTTTAATACGATCACACCAAGTATAATACTAACTAATGGATTAATATAATAGCCTAAACTTGCATCAAGAATATGATTTGAATTGACTGCCCAAATATAGATTAGCCAATTGGTACTAATTAATAGTGAAATAGCAATCATTGAGACCAATACTTTTTTATTACTTACAATCTGCTTCCAAGTTATTTTAAATTGCTTTAATTTTTTTGTAAGAAGAATGAAAAGTATTAACGTTACAAAAGACCAAATAATACGATGTGTTAATATTTCAAAAGGAGAAATATCTTGAATTAGTTTCCAATAAATTGGTAAGACACCCCATACCACATACGCGAGAACACCGTACAAAATCCCTTTAAGTGTGTTGTTCATTCTCTCCCAGCTTTCTTTTTCTATATTAGTGTGCTATTTCAACGTTTTTTTCTTCAGATTGTTCAGACGGTAAAAATAAGACGAAAATAAACGTAATAATACTAAATACCGCCATAAATAAAGTGATGATTTCAAAACCAGCCGTTACAGCTTTTACTGTCGAAAGATGATTGATTTGATTTTGAGCATTTAGAACTAATTTATGACCATTCAAAACTTCGGATGCCTTAATCGTAAAAATCGTTCCTAACACAGCAACTGTAATTGTTTGCGAAAAAGTATTTAAAAAGGAATTTGCGGCAATTGCAATACCACGTTGGTTCATTCCTACAGCTGATGAAATAAGGATCATATAAATTGGAAAAGATAACCCAAAGCCAAGTCCTAAAAATGCATTAAATGGATAAATTAATAGTTTCGAATCATGGAAAAAATTCATCCCTAATGCACCTATAATACATAAGAAAGCACCTATTAGGATAATGTTTTTTGCCTTCATTTTCTTAATGAAACGACCAGATAGAAACGAACCTAATGTCCAAGCAAATGAAAGAGGAATTAACATTAAACCTGACTGTGTCGCACTTAAACCAAACACACTTTGATTATAAACAGGTAAATATACCTCAATCGATATTAGAAGTGCATGTGCGATAAACATTGCTGCATATGTTACGACTAAATGACGGATTTTGAATAAAGATAGTGGTAATAATGGTTCCTTTGCTCTTGTTTCAATATAAAGAAATAACCCAAATAAAATGATTGCAAATGCAAAAAGGAATAATAAATTTGGAGAAGTCCAGTTATGTTGCTCTCCTCCTACTACTAAAGCATATAAAGCAGATAAAGTACTTAATATAAAAAGAATGGACCCTAAATAATCAATTGAAATTGTTTTTTTACGGTCAATTTTTTGATGATAATATTTCCAAAATAGAATAATAGAAATGATTCCAAATGGAAAATTAATAAAAAAGATATAACGCCACGAAATAAAGTCTACAAAAAACCCTCCAACTAATGGACCAATTACACTTGAAACTGCCCATACCGCACTAATATACCCTTGCACTTTAGCTCTTTCTTGGTAAGGATACAGATCACTTATTACCGTCATTGTTAAGGGTAATGCAGCTCCAGCACCTAGCCCTTGAATTGTACGAAATAATATTAATTGACCCATATTTTGTGAAAAACCACATAAAACTGAACCTAAAATAAATAAAATGATGCCAAACATTAATAAGTTTTTACGACCAAATAAATCTGATAACTTTCCATAAATCGGTGTCGTTACAGTCATTGCCAACATATATGCTGCAAAAATCCAACTCATCAACTTAACACCAGATAATTCCGTAGTGATCGTAGGTGTGGCAGTAGTTATAATCGTCCCTTCAATCGCAGACAATGTAACAGCTACCAACAAACCGATTGTCACTAACTTCCGATTTGTTTCCATAGTATACCTCCATTCGAGAGCAGATTTAAGGATTGAATTTTATTAGAATAGATAAATATTCCTATGCTTCCTTAAAAATAATAGAAGCTCTAATGGAGCTTCTATTATTTCCTTGCCTACTTTTTCCAATTTGATTCAATAAATTCGTCTCTTCCAGACATCGCTCTGTCTTCTTTATAGTGTTTTGGATTTTTTTTATGATAGTCCTGGTGATATTCTTCAGCCTCATAAAAAGTAGTTGCTTGTAATATTTCGGTTACAATCGGTTTCTTAAAAATATTACTTCCAATTAATTTTTCTTTTGATTCCATTGCTTCCTTAAGCTGTGAATCATTATGAACAAAGATTGCGGCACGGTATTGTGAACCTCTATCTTGGAATTGACCATCTGGATCTGTTGGATCAATTTGCGGCCAAAATAATTCTAATAGTTTTTTGTATGAAAATAATTCATCATCAAACGTAATTTGAACCACTTCATAATGACCAGTAGTCCCCTTTTTAACCTCTTCATACGTAGGGTTTTCTAGTTCTCCACCCATATAACCTGAAACAATACCATGTATACCAGGTAAATCCTCAAACGGTGTTACCATACACCAAAAACAACCACCTGCAAAAGTAGCTTTTTGAATCATTTTAAATCCTCCTTACATTACCTAGTTTACATAATATCATTATGTGAAACCTTCATATTTCTTTAATCTTATCTTATCTCTTTTAAAAGAATTTTTAAATATTTTAGCTCATAATTTACCAATTTTTTATTATATCTATTCTGTAAATCTGATTGGATAATAAATACGCAGAAAAGACGAGAAAAAACAGACATTAATTGTCTATATTAATGACAATCATGTCTGTTTTCTTAACGTAAATTAAGCAGCAATTGATTTATTATTGTTTTTGATTCTTGTTCCAACAAACAACCAAATGACAAATAGTAATAAAATTAGTTGTGGAATGATACTTTCTAGGGAAGGATAAATCCCTAATTTAGGTATTGTTGGAAAAATAGTACTCATATGGTCAGGCAAGTAGCCAATTCCTTGTAATGCATGAATACTTTGACCAATGAATTTAAACGTTAAGTAATAAATACATAAACTTGCAATTGTAAAAAACGGTTTTAACGGAATGAATTTACTTCCTTTTAAGATAAAGATTCCAATAATAACAAGTAAAATGATTCCACCTGCAAAACCAGTAATCAATTCTTTCACTGTAATTGAAGAACTCATACCTATATAAAATACGACAGTTTCGGCACCTTCTCTAAATACAGCAAAAAATGAAAGTAAGCTTAATGAAAGTATTCCTCCGCCCGCAATAGCAGCTTTTGCTTTTTCTTTCAACTTACTACCATATTCTTGTTGACGAGATTGTTTATGCAACCATAACCCAACTGTCAACATGAAAAGAACAGCAATAAGACCAGAGATTCCTTCAATTAATTGATTGCTAATTCCAGCTGAGATTTTTGATAATAAGAACTGGAATAATAAACCGGCTACTAAACTAGCTAGAATACCAAAACCACCACCTACAAAGATCCACTTACGTGCTGATTCTTGATTACCTTTTGAAACTAATGCTAGTAAAGCAGAAATAATAATTAAAGCCTCTAAACCTTCACGAAATACAATTGTCCCTGCATCAAACATCGTATAAGATGTTTTCTTTGTAGCTAAGTTTAAATTGTTTTGAATTTCTTTTAATGTTTTCATAGTTGTAGCAGATTTAGGCTTTTCTGTTAACCTGGTTAGTGCAATGGATGTATCATTTTCAATTTTCTTATATAATTCCATTGAATTTGATTGAACCATTACTTCAACATAAGGCCAATCTTGTATAAATTCATTAAATGTAGTTTGCGCTTTTCCTGTATCATTTGATTCTACATAATTGATTGTTTGATTTAGTAGTTTAATTGCTTTCTCAATACTTACTTCTTTTGTTGAGTCACTACTTGGATTATTCAAAACATCAATTAATTTAGTAAAAGAATCATTTACTTTAGCAATTGAAGGATTTTCAGTAAACAAAGTTGACCTTGAAGTAATCATATTTGCTTCGATTGAACCATAAAATCCACTGTTTGCTTTTCTTACATCATTTTCTACTTTTGACCATTCTATTTCAAAAAGCTTATATTCAGATTGTGCTTTTGCCCAATTCGATTCATTTGATAAAGTTTTAACATTATTTAAATGAGATACTAGTTTAGTAAGATTAATTTGAGAAAGATCTTTTTTATCATTTGTATTTTCTATCCACTTTTCGGTTTCAAAAGCAACCCCGCGAATATCATCTTTTACTGTTGCAAGATCATTTTGGTCAATATCTTTAATCGCTTGGTCAACAAGCTTATTTAATTTTGACGTTTTTTTCTCATTTTTAATTAAATCTTTAATCGCTAATAAATCTGATTTTATTTTATCTTTTTCACCATTTTTAACTTCTGTTAACGAGTTACCAATATGTGAAAGTACTTGTTCTTGAATATCAGTTTCAGCAAATGTTTTATGAAACGGACTAATTATTAAACTAAAAAATAGTAAACTAGCTATTATAAGTATATTTTTTTTCATGACATTCACCTAGAGTAATCCTTCACCAATATATCTTCCATTCTTAACACCTGGGAAGCATGCAAAAACAGCACTACCATTATGCTGAATGTATTCATTCAATAAATCCATTTTTGCTAATTTATCTTGCATTGGTATAAATTGTTTTTCTAAGTCTCTTTGGAAACTAACAAATAGTAAGCCTGCATCTAATTTTCCCGTTTGGATATCTAGTCCGTCAGTATAAGAATATGATCTTCTTAAAATTTTTATTTTTCCATTTCCTCTTGCTAAAGCAACATGTGAATCTGCAGGAATTAATAATTTACCATTATCATCTGTTTTCTTTAAATCTATTTTAGAAAATTCATCTCTTTCACCAATTGGTGCACCAGTTGCTCTATGACGTCCAAATGTTTGTTCTTGATCTATTAAAGAACTACGATCCCATTCCTCAACACGTATACGAATACGTCTTGCAACTAAATAAGAACCACCAGTTAACCAAGCTGGACCATCGCCGTTTTGTACCCAAACATGAGAATTCATTTCATTTTCATCTTTTGTATTTGGATTTCCAGTACCGTCTTTGAAACCCATTAAGTTTCTAGGTGTACTACCAGAAGGATCCGCTCCAGATGAACGTTGGAAGCCGTGCTGCATCCATTTTAAGCTAACAGTTCCACGTCCAATACGAATCAAGTTTCTTATACCATGAAATGCAACTTGTTGATCGTTTGCACAAACTTGAACTACGATGTCTCCACCGTTCCATTCTTCTCTTAAGTTATCACCAGGGAAATGCGGTAAATCTTTTAACCCCGATGGTTTACTTGCTTGAATCGATAATCGTTCAAAAAATGTAGATCCAACTCCAAATGTAAATGTAAGTTTCATCGGTTGGAGACCTGTTGCCTCACCAGTATCAACCGGTGGAGATGAAGGAAATTCAGAATCTCCTAATTCTTTTCCTTCACTCATTAATGCTGATGCTTCCGTCCATTTTTTAAACAGTGTTTTGACATCTGCTTTTGAAGTAGTTTCTAGTTGAAATGACGCCAAATACATAAAATCTTGAGCAGGAGTAATAATTCCTTGTTGGTACTTTCCATAAAATGGCAGAATCTCCTTTGCATCCGCTTTTGCTGGTGAAAAGAAATTAGTTACCTTTTCAGTTGCTACTTCAATTCCAGTCGCACCGATCAGTAAGCCAGCTCCGCCAACTCCAAGAAGTTTTAGTGCATCTCTTCTAGAAACTTTATTCGTTTCTAATTTTTTCATATTATTTAACCCCTAATGTTGCCCCAACTTGAGAAATCGGTTCTGCTAATGCATCTACTTGTTGAGCCAATTTTTTTACTTCATCTTCTTTTAACTGTTTGTAATCAACGTATTGATCACCTTTTTTATAAGTATTTAAAGTTGTCATTAAATCATTGAATCTAGTTTCAATTGTTGAAGCTAAATCAGCATCTTTTGCTTTTAATTTATCAGATAATAATTGAACGATTTTATCTGACCCTTCCACGTTAGCTGCAAAATCAGCTAAATCTGTATGAGAATAACGTTCTTCTTCACCAGTAACCTTCGAAGATGATACTTCATTTAGTAATTCTACAGGACCAGTTACAAATAATACAGGATCAATTTCAGCTGTTTCTACTTTTGCTCTTAAGTAGTTAGCATCCTTCATAAGTTGTTCTGTATATTTTTCAAGACCTTTTGTTGTATTTTGAACCCAAAGAACTTGCTCAATTTTGTGGAAACCAGTCCACTCATTAGCAGGTACATCACCTTCACGTGCATCGATTTTTGGATCTAAATCACCGAATGATTCTGCTACTGGTTCAATTCTTTCGTAATATGAACGACTAATTGGATATAAACGTTTTGCTTCTGCCATGTTTCCTTCATTAATTGCATTAACAAACTTTTGTGTATTTGCTACGAACTCTTCAGTTTGAGAAACAACAAAATCTCTATAATTATTAATCTCTTTATCTAAATTTACTGTTTGTTCTACTTTTGAATCTTTTTTTACATTACTAGCTTCTTCACTTTTTTGTGCACAACCTGCCATCATTAAGCTTGTAGCAAGAGAAATTGCGATCATTGTAGTTTGCTTCTTCATGAAAATACCCCCGAAAAATCTAAATTAATATATGTAATTGATATTGATAACTTTTCTCATTACTTATCATAATACAATTGATAAATATTTTCAATTAGATTTTCATAAAAAATGACTGAAGCCTGTTCAGTCATTTAAAGCTATTTAGTAATGTACCTATTATTTAGACCAAGTTTTTAATTAATTTCACTTAATGTTCGTATTTTTTATTATTAACTCTTTTATAATAAAGATATAAATGACTAAAACTATTAATCCATTATAAAGCAAGACATATAATCAACAACTATTATTCAATCTTAAATAATTTCTCTAAATAAGCATTCACAAAAATATTATTCTTATCTAATTGACTTCGAATCGTAAGAAAGTTAGATAATGATGGATAAGAATGATTTAGTTTTTCTATATTCATTGAATGCATTTTTCCCCAATGTGGTCTACCATTATAGCTTTGAAGAATTTCTTCTATCCTATTAAAATATTCTTGATGAGGCATTCCTTTATACATATGGATTGCGATATATGCTGAATCTCGCATCGAAGCAGGACTTATTAAAAAGTTGTCAGATTTTACGAATCGACATTCGATTGGGAAATGGACGTTAAATCGTTTATTTTTAATCTCTTCTTGTATTTCTAAAGTCGCATCATTCATATATTGTGCTGGAATACTATATTCCATTTCGTTAAATTTCACATTTCGAGTTGTTGAAAATAATTCATGACTCGGTCCGACCATTCTCGAATTTGGAACACTACTACCACTTATTTTACTAATTTGAGAACTACTTTTTGGAAAGTTTCTACTAAACTCACTTAATAACCAGAATGCTTTATTTTCAATCGTTGCTACTTTCCATTTCTCAAATTTAAATGAATGTTTCTTTGTTCTAGTTTCATTCATTACCTTTACTTGAACATTCTCAGAATAGGGAAATAAGTAAAACTCAAAATGTTCATTTTCTTTTTTCAAATTTAATAGATTACTATAAACTTCATCAATCATTACTTTTTTACTTTCATAACGATACGTATTTGCAGGTTTAATTCTAATTTTAAATTTAACAACGATGCCTAGCAAACCTAACGATACGCCAAGTGCCCTATAAATATCTGTATTTTTTGTCTTTGAACAATCTAGTAGATCACCTGATGGTAATACTACTGTCATCTCTTCGATTTGTGTAGATAAAATTCCATGTTCAATACCTGTGCCATGTGTACCCGTTAAAAATGCTCCTGCAATTGATTGAACATTTATATCACCTAAATTCTCTTGTGAATAACCTGATTCGTATAATTCATTTCCTAATTGCTCAAGCTTAGTTCCAGCCCAAACTTCGGCAATTTGTTCCTCTTTATTAATTGAAATAACTCCATTTAAATTATTTAGTGAAATTAAATAGTCGTTTGTTGAAATTAGTGGCGTAAAAGAGTGACTTGAACCTACTACTCTTATTTTCTTATTTTCCGAGCTAGCTCTTTTAACGAGGCTAACTACTTCTTCAATCGATGATGGGTAAAATACTTGATTCGGAATAAATTTTACACTTCCAGACCAGTTTTTCCATAACATACTTTTCATAGGAAGCACCCCCTATCTCCTCTGTATGTTGTGAACTGGTCGATGATCTTATTTTTACTGACTACATATAAATGAGAAAAACGCTCAGCAATTTCTCCAGACTTGCTTGGTCTAAATAAAATAGCTTCTCCTATTTTTAAATCTTCATGACCTGAATAAAAAACTGGGGTTTGAACTTCACCAGCACCTTCTAGTGGCAATAAAGTACAATGTTCTGGGGAATATGGAGTTGGTAATTTTTCTTTTCCTACAGCACCTGAAGCAATAAAACCTCCACTTGTGCATGTAAAAATCTTATCCGCTGGTTTTCGAATGATTGGTAAAGCAAAGCCAATTGACGGTTGATATTGAAAACTTCTGTATTCATCAAATAATGTTGGAGCGTAAAATCCTGATCCTACTGTTACTTCCGTTACCACTTTTTCCTTTGATGTCGAGTGAAGACTTCCAGTACCTCCACCATTTACAAATTCAAGGTGGTAGCCATCTTTTTCAATGTATTTAACAATTTCTCTTCTTTTTTTCGCAATTTCACCTAATGATTTCTTCTTTAAAAACTGGATCATTTTATTTTTCAAAAACCTATTTTTTGCCTCATCTCCAACCCCTGCAATTTGTGCCTCATATCCCATAATTCCTTCCAAGCGCACATTCAAGGATTGCAATATATGTGTTAGTAACGGTACTAAATCCCTAGCTTCTTTAATTGGTGACCTTCTTACTCCAAAATGAAATCCTAAATATGAAGTACTCATGTCTACGTCGATACAAAGTGGAATAACAATCTCATTTTTTACTGCGATCTTTTCAATCAAACTGATCTGTTCAATCTGATCCACCATACAAATGATTTTTTTACCCTTTTTTATTTGTAATGCAATTTTATTTAATCCTAAGAGATCAACTGTAGGATAACCAATTAATAAATTATCAAAACCATTTTCAGCAAGAAAATCTGCTTCATGAGGGTTATAACACATTAGCCCCTCATAACAATCATTGCTCTCTAAAATATATTTTAAAACTTGTACACTACGAATTGATTTTGTAGCAATTCGTATTTTCTTACCGTTTGATTTAGTGGCAATATCATCCACATTTTGAACAAAAGCATCCCAATCTAAAAAAGCACATGGCATAGACAACTTAGAAAAAACCGATCGATCGACCATTTATTCACCTATCCCGTAGCATTTTATTTTTATTTTATGCGGAAAATTAATTAATAAGAATAAAAAAAATTACATAGAATACTTTCTATGTAACTTTTAAAAATCGATAAATCCTTTTACTATTTGACAAGTTAAAGGACAATTCAATCTTGCCGAGTTATTTGATTGGTTTAAACTTACATTTGACAAAGGAATTCCAAACCATAAAATTTCGTTATCTATCATAATAAAAGGTTGAACTTGCTCTTTTTTAATAAAACTTCTATTTTTTTGATTTTCATAGTGAAGTTCACTAATAAAGAGAATGGGTACCTCAACATCATTTATAATTTTTCGAATTTCCAAAGACATTTCAGATAAATTTGGCATCGAGACGATTATTTTTTTATTAGCATTTTTTAGATCATTTACTAATTCATTCTTCAGATCAATTGAATCATTTAAAAACAGTCTTAACCTCTTTGATATACTCTTTGAAAAAACTTTATCAAACTCCTCTTTACTCACCTTGTATTCCTTATCCATTTGATAATGTATTAACTTATTGATCGTCTTTTTTGAATTTGTTTTACTTTTTATAAATGGAATATCAGCAATATGAATAAATTTACCTCGAGCTCTAGTCAAAGCAACATTAATTAATCTTTCACTGTTTTGATCTGTTAGTAGCAAACCAGGTGAATATTGTGGTTTCGTATCTACTGAATCAAAAATAATTACGTCGCACTCTGCTCCTTGAAATCGGTGAACTGTTGCGATTTGTATTGGTAATTCTCGATATTTTGTTTTGCCGATAATCTCTTTATGAAGTGCCGTAAGTAACTTTGCCTGTGCTCTATATGGCGTAACAATTCCAATGGACATGATCCCATCTACTATACTTGAAAGAACACATTGAATTGCAATAATCGCAGACCCTAAATTATATCTAGAATTCGTATTTGAATCTTTTAAAGCATAGGTTTTTAGAAATTGTGAATTTATTAAACTATTCGCTTTCATTGGAAATGGTCTATGTTTAGCGATTTCCTGTCTTTTTTTGACAGATGGATGATCAAACACTAACGAATGATAGATTTCGTTATTCGTAAATCCAGATATGGCCGGATGCATTCTCCTTTGCTGATTCAATAAAACTAAATTAATTAATGGTTCACCTTTTTCTATTTTTTGGACTATACCAGTATGATGAAATAAATCTTCCTGTAGCCACTTTTTCACATATTCATTATGAAAACATGATGCAATTGGCGGTAATTGTTTAAAATCTCCGCAAACAACAATTCGTTTCCCTAATGTAGAAGCAAAGGCGATTTGCGGTGTATATGCCATACTAATTTCATCCACAATAACTAAATCGAACTGGCGTAAATAGATTAAAGGATCAATTGAACATTTGGATAATGTAGTTCCAATCACTTTTGCTTGATCAATCAATTCTTTTTCTTTTTCACGAATTTCACCTCGAATTTTATTTAACTTATTTTGAATTTTACTTATATCATCTAATTCTCTTTTTGAAGCTGCACCTCTTCTAGCTTTCCTTAGCATTGAATGCTTTCGTTCATCTAAATTTTCCAATTCATATTGATTAATAGTTCCATTTACCTCAACAAGCTTTGAGGAAAGGATATCTTCATGTTGTAATAACACTTCATCTTTTGTATAACCATAGCGGACAATCTCTCCACTTTTCCATTTATCTTTTTGTTCTAATTCATGAATTACATTTTTCATTAAAACATCTACTGCAGCATTAGAATGAGCAATTACTAAAACTGACTTATTTTTTTCGTAATGTTTTAAAATAATATTTGTTAAATTATAAGATTTCCCAGTACCAGGCGGTCCCCATATATATGTTGTTGCATTATAAAACGAACGATAAATCAACTCCTGCTTTGTCGAACTTTCTTTCTTCATTTTACTTAAATGTTTAGCAGTAGAATCAGCATTCATTAGTTTCATAATTCTTTTTTGTTTACTACGATAATCTTTTATTTCCTCAAGTCTTTCAATTAATTGATCTAGTAGCTCCCATGGTTCATTAAATAGTTCAGCATATGGAATCATCGAAGTAATTCTTTCATTAATTTTAATTTCAACTTGAGAGCCTTTAAACGATAATAATTCACCTTGATACTCTTGATTTTCTATTTTTATTCGAACCGGCGTTCCTTCTGGCACAAAAATTTCTGCATAAATCGTAAACAAGATCACCGTACTTTGTCCGATTTGGTACAATGGAGTACCCTTAGAAAGTGTAAAACTTCTCCCACCGTGAAATTTTAAATAATTTCGTTCTGCTTCAATTGCAGACTGCCATTCTGTAATTAACTTATTTACGTCATTTAGTGTATTTACAATCATTTATTTCACCTTATTAATTTTGAAATTGATATTTAAAGATTTCTCTATAGTCGTTTACTTTTCGTTATTGAGTTACCTTAAATTTTAAACATCATTTTAACAAACAAAACGTTCCTTATTGACCACTATAGAAAGTTAATCTTTAATAGTAATTTACTAATCATACACTAGTTCATTCAGTTTATTAAATTATTACAACCGATCTAATCAGTTAAAATTTTGTTGATTTTTTTATTGTATTTAAGTGTAATTATTCATATTTGTACCTATTAAATGTTTTTTTCTCCACAAAAATGACTCCCACCAGATGAAAAAGGAGAATGACTTCAATATGAAATCATCCCCCTCGAATAGTATGAAAATTCTTTTAATAAAATAACTCTTCAATGGCTAGCTAAACGTTTTTCAAAATCCGCCTTAAACAGCAGAATAGCATCGATATTTACTGCAAAATCATGGTCACTGATATTAAAATTAGTTATAAATTCGTCAGACCTCTCACGAACCATAATTGTCGGACGGATGTTGTCTCCAATTGCCTCCTGAGTTACACCACTTCCATAAATATACCAGTTAGTTTCAGTAGCCTTATTTGCTGCATTTTTAGATAAGTCATTTTTTATTATTTCGCATAAATTATCCATAAAATCTTCATTAAGATTCATGTTTTTTCCAAATTTTCCTTCAACAGTTAAATCAGCATCTCCATACCAAATATTCCTACTTGTTCTCTTTCCGTCATTTGAAGTATAAGTTTCATCAAACAAAATTTTCATTTTCATTACCACCTCGTTATGATGTTCAACTCTAACATGCTTTAGTGTAAGTAGCCCTAAAAAAGTATTTTGTGTTTATTGCCACATGTATTGTTACTTTTAAGATAAAATTTAAAATACCATATCATTCTACTGTATTGATATTTTTATGATTTTTTATTTAAATAATTCTTCTAAATAATACGGCATTTGGCGTCGCCACCAAACCCAGTCATGCGAAACATCTTCGCCCCACTCATCAAACCATGCTTTAATTTGTTTTTCTTCAAAGGCTTCTTTTAATGTAAAATATGAAGGCAGCCCGTCTTGTTCCCAATCACCTAGCCCGGTACAAATTATAATATCTGCTGAACGGTATCGATCAATGAACCATCCGTCATTTTGATTCCATATGTAATCACTTGGTGAATTTTCGTATACAAGAGGATCATTTCCATAATCCCCAAAAAAGAAACGCACATCGTACACGCCGCTAAGTGCAACTGTTGTTTGGAAGACATCTGGATGTCTCAAGAAAAAGTTCAACGCATGATATGCTCCCATACTACAACCCGTTGTCATCATTGGATCAAACCAACCAGTTTTATGTTTAATAAATGGAATAGCTTCTGAAATTACATAACGATCATATGCCTCATGCGCTAATGCACGGTCATGTAACGATTTTGAGTCGTGTAGCCAACTTTCGCTATCTATGGTAGACAGTGTAAAAAACTGAACTTTTCCGGATTCAATAAAGTCATGACACACATCAATCATTCCAAAATTATTGTATTCAAAATGCGTCCCCCCAGATGAAGGAAAAACTAGGATTGGCATGCCACTGTGTCCATATCTGTTCAACTGCATTTCGCGTCCTAATTCTCCGCTCCAATGGCTTAAATGTTCTATATTCATAGAAAAATCTCCTATCCTTATACGTTTACAACGCTGCAATTTTTTCGTTCATGTACAAAACTAATGATTTCATCTACTTCTTCCTGTGAATCTGCATTAATGGCATAAAATTGATTTCCTTGGAGTTCCGCAAACGCATCTGGAATACGCTTTTCAAACTTCACACGATCGCCAAATCGATCATAAATTGCATTCGTATCGTGGTTATACTCATACGCATCACGCTGTGTTATACCGACACAATACTGGTTTTTGGCATCGGACTCCTTAATTTCTCCACCTTTTACAATAGAAGCATACTGATCAAATAAATCAAAGGAGTACGCGAAATTGTACATATCGATCGTAAAGCCACCAGCTAGGCGGTTATTATATTCAAGTGCAACATAATCCCCATCTTCTAATTTAAAAAACTCAATATGGAAAAAGCGTTCCTTCATTCCAAAAGCTTTTACAATTGATTTACCATAGTATTCAAGCTTTGGATCAATTTCTTTTTGAATAATATAAGCTAAATCCAACTGACCTTTAACAAGTTCCAGAGTAGGCACATTATACGTAAAGCTTGTTTTGAAAACAATATTCCCTTTTTGATCAACTAAACCATCAAATGTACAAAGCACGCCTCCTTCGACATATGGTTCAATGAAGTACACTTGTGTTTCATCCCATACTTCTTCAAAATGTCGTACAGCCTCTTCTGAACATAATTTAAAGGTTGCAGCTGAACCAACACCATTATCCGGTTTAGCAATAACTGGCAGTCCTAATTCATCAATGGCTTTAGTTAACTCTTTTTTAGTTTTAACGACTTTTCCATCTACTACAGGCACACCTGCTTTTTTAAACAGCTTTTTCATTTCAGATTTGTATTTAACTTTTTTCAAGTCACTCGGTTTATTTCCATATACATTAAATTGTTCACGCAACTGCGCATCAAGTTCTAACCAGTATTCGTTATTAGATTCAATACGCTCAATCGGACCATGTTTATAAAATAAAAATGCAACAGCACGCTTCACTTCATCTAGATCTTCTAAATTATTCACACGATAATATTCTGTTAATGAGTTTTGTAATTTTGAACCTAATTGGTCATATGGCTCTTCGCCAATACCTAATACATTAATACCAGCGGCTTTTAAACGATGAGCAAATGCCTGAAAATTCTCTGGATAATATGGAGAGATCAAAATATAATTCATAAAATTGCTCCTTTATAAAAAGTAATAGTTATCTAATTTAAGTCAAATATCATTAAACAGTTCATTTAAGACCACTTCTCACTTAAGAAACGTAAACATTCTGGTAGGTGCTTTGCCCAAGCTTTTTCATCATGTACTTCATCCGCATAAATATTTAAATGAATGCTATCAATTGGAACAGAGCCTTTTATCAGTTGTTTATAATACTTAAGCGAGCAATCGATATATGCTTGCTTCATATTTCCATACATAAATTGCCGATCGGTATCATCGCCTTCCTGGGTACCAACTTGAATATACACTCGTTGTTCAGGATCCAACTCTTCGCCAGCAATATAACTATCAAATGCATTACTTGTAATCCAATTAGCTAAAGAAAAAATACCTAAACCACCAATTTGATTTTTATATTCAACACCCATAAAAGCCGAAATATTTCCTCCAAGTGAACTACCTATCACCGCTGTATGATATTTATCTGGTATAGTTCGATATTGCTTATCGATAAACGGCTTCACGACTGCCATGACAAACTCAGCAAACTCCACCCCTTTCCCACCTAGTTCATAATCTTCAGGAAGTGGGCTTTCAGTAATTTTCCAAGGCGTATATTCATTAATTCGGTCTTGTCCACCGTTATCGATCCCAACAACAATCATCTTCGGTAAATCGGGGTTTAATTTAATAGCCGGAATCACTTTCCATGAATACCCGCTATAAGATTCACTACTATAGAAAATATTTTGACCATCATGCATATAGACAACTGGATAATTTTTATCCTCATCTTTATCATAATTTTTCGGCAATAAAACACGCACGCGACGTTTTTCATTTTTATAAGACATATGTAATTGATGTGTTTCTAGTTTTAAATAAAAATAGGATTGATTCATTTTAACTTCCTCGCTCCTTTGAACTTACCTTTTATAAATCACACTTAGAAGAGAGCTCTTCAATAACTTTTTATACTTCTCTGTTCTAATTTCTTTATTTAATCCTAAGTCAATTAGACTTACATTCTAACTATCTGACAAACTAATTTGTTCTTCCCTCTAGTTACCAGATTGGTCTGAAAAATCAATTTGTAATTAATTCAACGAAAATAGAGTAGATTCCTTCTTGAACAATCATGTCAAATAATGAAATAGAGAATAATCGATTAATGATTATCCATTATTTCACAATATGGAAGGATCGATTACTATAGGGAACAATGTTTATAAAGTTCGCTATGAACAATTAAATTGGGATTTAAAATTATGATCAAATTGATATAAATTTAAATTTTACGATTTGTCTAAAAAGTTCTAAAATATAAAGTGATAACAAATTAAATTTGGGGGAAAGAAAAAATGATCAGAGAAGCTTCTCAAAAGGATTTAATGGACATTTTGGAGATTTATAACGATGCCATTCTTAATACAACTGCTGTTTATACATATCAAACACAAACGCTTGAAAGCAGACAAATTTGGTTTGAACAAAAGATGGATGAAGGGTTTCCTATTCTAGTCTTCGAATTTGATCAAAAAGTCGTCGGATTTGCTACATTCGGTCCTTTTAGAGCTTGGCCGGCCTATAAATATTCGATTGAGCATTCAGTTTATGTAAATAGTGAATACAGAAAGAAGGGTATTGCCACTTCATTAATGAAAGAATTAATCTCTATTGCAAAAGAAAGAGAGTATATGACGTTAATTGCTGGAATTGATGCAGGCAATGAAAAAAGTATTACCATGCATAAAAACTTCGGATTTGTCTATTCAGGCACTATTAAAAAGGCAGGTTATAAATTTAATAGATGGCTTGACTTGTCATTTTATCAATTAGAACTTGATGGACCAAAGAATCCTACAGAAGAATAAATTAGTAATCTATTAAGGGTATGTTTTGGTCAATATTTTTCAAAACATACCCTTTCTTATTTTAACGAAAAACCTTCTATTTTACCTCTAAAGCAAAAGCATAAAAAGCATCACCATGTGATAAATGCTTATCTTTTTTATCCATCCAATATACTGCATATGAGTAATAATATACCCCTTTATTCATAGGTGCTGAAAATTGATTCTTCACAACTACTATTTCACTTTCCTTATTATTATTAAATTGAGTTAAGTGGATTTCACTTGGTTTAGGATTAAAATTCATTATAATTTTAACGTTTTCGCCAGGTTTTACTTCAATCGGCTTTTTCCCCTCTAATAGTAGGACAGGTCCAGCCGTATCAACGCATTCCCCCTGTCCTTTCGATTGCCAACAATAAGTACCTAACCTAGTATCATATGTCTGATTCTCTACTTGAACCATTGTTTTTGGAGGCTTATTACCTTTCATACCATTATTTGCTGAACATCCAGTGAGAATAAGAATGAAAAAAAGTACAGTTACACTTAGCCATTTAGACATTTTGGACACTCCCTATTTTCAAATTGGAATTTTAATTTCTTTATTTATGACACCAATTTCAATCATTTTTCAGTTTTTAAAAACTTTAAGATTGTACCGTCCTCTTGTTTTACAATAATGACTTTTTGGTCCTCATTCGTTACATAAATTTTATCTCCAACCTTTAATATATTAGACGAAAAATTCACTTTCGGAATCATATGATCTTTAACAACTTCTTGGACTACACCAATTTGGTCTTTAAGTTCAAATTCCGTATTATGTATAATCCCTTCAAACCGATATTGAGCCCCGTTTACAACTAATAGTCCAATACTGGCATCTGCAGAAATACTTTTAGATTCACTTGTAATACCTATGTCTTCTTTTAGTGCGTGTTGAATAGGTGAATTTAAATAAATGGTAAATACCAGAATCAAAAGAATCCCAACTGAAACAACCGGTTTTCGAATTCGATTATGCCCCAAATTGAAATTGGCTTTATTCCATATTTGATCATATGTGACGGAAGGATTATGTTGATTTAATTTCTTCTGAAGAGTGTGTTTAATCTCAGAAATAGGATTGTTTTCCACCATTTAGTTCTCCCCCTTTCAGTTTTTGTTCTACTTTAAACAGTTCGTTTTTCGATAAACGATATCTTAATTTTGTCAGCGCGTAATTAAGCCTTGATTTACATGTACCGATTGGAATATTTAAAGATTCCGCCACTTCATCTAATTTGAGTTCTAAATAATAATGAAGAACAATTACTTCTTTACTCTTTTGCGGTAATAAGTTGATCTCATTCCATAGTTGATCTTCCATTTCATTTTTTAAAATCGATTGTTCAACGTCATTTTCAGTTAGAACATCATGATTAATTCCGAATAGTTTCTTAATTTTTTGTTTGCGTATCATATTGCGGGTGATATTTACTGTCATTCGATAAATCCAAGGTTCTATTGGCTTTGTTTGATCAAACAGATGGAATTTTTTTATGATACGAATGAACGTCTCTTGCGTAATATCATCTGCCATTACTTTTGATTTGGTTAAAAAGTAAGCAGTACGATACACCAGTGACGAGTGATTATTAAACAATTCTTCTAAACAATCTTTGTTAATGCTTTCAGGCACTAGTTCTCCTCCTTTCACCACTTACCCTATATACACTTGAAATCAGTTTATAGTTCGGAGTTTTTTTAAATTTTTTTCCTTAAAATTACTTGAAAAAGAATGTGTTTGGAAATGTGTTAAGAAAAAATACAAATTTCATCAATCCGAGTTTTTAAAATATTCTTTCGATTAGTTATATAGTATGATAAGAATTAACTTAATTAAAGGTAGGTTTTTAGAATGAAGGCAGTTCAAATTGATGAATCAAAGCATTTATTTATTGACGATTATCAAATGCCTGTTTTAGGTGAGAATGAACTTCTTGTTAGAGTTCATGCTACGGCTATTAATCGAGCTGACTTACTTCAAAAACATGGTAAGTACCCCGTCCCTAAAGGCGCATCTCCAATTTTAGGTTTAGAGATGGCCGGGATTGTTGAACAAGTTGGGGCTAATGTTACAAATTGGAAAATGGGAGATCGTGTTTGTAGCTTACTGCCTGGCGGAGGTTATGCACAGTATGTTTCCATTCCTTCTGATTTGGCAATTTATATTCCAGATCATTTTTCGTTCGAAGAGGCTGCGGCTATTCCTGAAGTGTTTTTGACAGCTTACTTAAATTTATTTGAATTAGGTAGATTAAAAGAAAATGAAACTGTTTTAATTCATGCCGGAGCTAGTGGCGTTGGGACCGCTGCAATTCAGCTTGCAAGAGAATTTGGTACGAGTTCAATCGTTACTGCTGGAAATGAAATGAAGCTTGCAGCTTGTACTGATTTAGGTGCAAATCATGTGATTAACTATAAAGATGAAGATTTTAAAACTGTAGTCGAAGAAGTTACTAATCATGTAGGTGTTGACGTCATTTTAGATTTTATTGGTGCATCCTATTTCCATCAAAACTTACAATCATTAAATAATAATGGTAGGCTCATTTTGATCGGTACAATGGGTGGAGTTAAAGTGGACGACCTGAACTTATTACCACTTTTGACAAAGAGAATTTCAATTATAGGGAGTACTTTGCGATCACAAACACTTGAGCAAAAAATCTACTTAACGAATCAATTCAAAAAATATGTATTACCGCTTTTTATGAATAAGAAAATAAAACCAATTATCGATTCAATATATAGTTGGCATGAAGTGAATAAAGCTCATTCTCGAATGGAGAACAATTTAAATATCGGAAAAATAGTCTTAAAAATAGATTAATTATATGCAAGTTAAAGGGGATAATCATGGTACTACTCGGTTCAATTGTTAATGCAGCAGCTATTATTTTTGGCTCTTTACTAGGTTTGTTTATTAAAAGAATTCCAGAACGAATGAAAAACCTAGTAACTCAGTCAATTTCTCTCGTAATTATTGTCATAGGATTTACTTTAGCTATGAAAACAAATCAAATCCTGATCGTCGTTTTCAGCTTATCATTAGGTGCAGTTGTAGGAGAATGGTTAGATATCGAAGCTAAATTAGATAAACTAGGTCTATTTATCGAAAGTAAATTTCATTCTAAAAACGAAGGTTCTATTTCCAAAGGATTTGTTACTTCGACTTTATTATTCTGTGTTGGTGCGATGGCCATTCTTGGAGCTCTAGATAGCGGTCTTCGTCATAATCATGAAATTTTATATACTAAATCAATGATGGACGGTTTTTTATCCATTATATTAACTTCAACTCTTGGAATTGGCGTATTATTCTCTGCTGTCCCAGTCTTAATCTATCAAGGATTCATTGCCATTTTTGCATCATTTGTACCGAATCTAGTTACACAACATTTATTAGATTCAATCATTGCTGAAATCTCAGGTACAGGGGGAATTTTATTAATTGCTCTTGGTTTGAATTCATTAGGTTTAGTAAAAATAAAAATCGGAAATATGTTACCTTCTATTATATTTGCACTTATTTTTGTTTGTTTGATTCAATTTTTTAAATAAACTAAAATGAGCCCCAAAAGAGGGCTCATTTTTTAATCTAAATTAATGTAGTTTCCTTCTAAAATAACCTTTGTCTTTATGGTATAGGATCAATGCGATTAATAATACACCTGCAGCAATCCAAACAGCTTGGTTCCCAATATACTTTGTAGAAAGACTTCCAAACAATGCCCCAAATGAAAAGGAAAGAATAATAACTAAAAACTCTTTAAATTTTGTTTTTGCTTCTTTGTCACGATTTACAAAAGCTGTATATGCTGCCTGTGAAGCAATTCTAATATTACCTGTTGTCATAGTTGAATTGTATGTCCATTTATCTAAATGAGTGAACGTTGAAATTTGTAATGATGAGACAAAGGAAATGCAAACTGTTACAACCAAATTAGGTACACTACTAGGTAATACACCTACAATTATTAATACGATACATTCTAATATAAGAATCGATCGTCTGTAGCTATATAAAAGTTCCTTTAAACGTGGATGTTTAACGGATTCAGCAACTAATACACCTAGAATAAAGGCTATAATAGGTAGAATATAATCCACAGAGTTTTTCCAATTTCCAAATGATAGATTTATTGCCAATAGAACAAGATTTCCCGTTTGCGCATTGGCAAATACACCATCTCTACTTATAAACGTATACCCATCTAAAAATCCACCTACTAAAGCTAACAATAATCCAAGATAGACTGAATTTGATGATAATGATGGAATTATTTTTTGTTTAGATTTCAAACTAGTTCTCCTACTACTATTACTGGGCTTATCGTAATCATCATAACACAGTTAGTATGTATATAAATGTGAACAATATCCAACAATTACAATCCAAACTAATCTGTTATCTACTTTGGTTCTTTTTGGGTTATTTGTTTGTTTTTTTAAATAAAAGCTCTGTTAATTTTGATTTTTGAACTAAAAAAAGTTGTCTAATTAGACAACCTTTAGGAACTCTTACCCAATTTTTTAAGCAGTGTTTAGTTGAATAAGAACCCAAACCCACATGCTCTTAATATTGTCAAAACCTTAGTTTTGACTTGCCTACCAGCTAGGGATCTCCTCAAAATTGAAAACCCCTTTAGTTTGTCTAATATCCGTTTATAATTGAATCCACAGTTTCTAAAATTGAAGTAATAGCTGTTTTTTTTTGTTTATTCACTACTAATAAAACATCGTATTTATTATTTAATTCATTAAGTTGTTCACTTAATGGTGTAACAAAATCTTGTGAGATTGTTTCGTTACGGTATTGTATAAACGCTTTCTCGGCTACTGAATATCTTGTCCGAACTTTATCTATTTCTTTTGTTAAATCGAATAATTCTTTATCTAGTCTTTTGATTTCCGCGTTTAATTCTTTCTTCCATCTAAGTAATGCATGTACATTCGTATTACTCAATGAGTATTCCTCCCTAATATCGAATACTACATCGTACTCCATAGAATACTTGTTTGTTCCTGATCATATCAAACAACCAGTTGAAGATATGAAGTTCGTGTTCCTTAGGTCGAAATTTTGCTTTAAAGGTGTAGCGACATTGTGGGATTAGACTCAACAACTTCGAATGTAAAAGAAGTATTTGTCAGTACCAGTCTTTTGCGAACACTATTCAACAAACCAACAAATTCGCCAATCAAAGTTAGTAATCTTCAGAGAACAATTACTAATTTTCAGCATAAAGGAATAATTCACAAATTGAAAAGGAACTTCGGTCGAAGTTCCTTTTATTTTTTACTGAAACTCTTTAATGTCCTTATTAATTACCACGGCTTCAGCAAAAGTAAAGTTCGATTTCTTTAGCTGTTTAATTTCTTTTTTGTGTGTTTTGCCAACTATTGGGACCACAACCTTTTCTTCAGTACCCTCCAACATCCTTTTCATCACATTACAAGCCAACAATGTCAGAATAAATGCGATGCTCGGTCCAAAGACAATCCATTGATCGAGCATTAACTCTTGGTAGGAAACACCAATTAACGCAGACCATTCGTTTGTGGCAGGAAAAATAACTGTCCTAACAGAGTCGATCTGAATTATATGCCTACCACCTACAAATACTCGGACTATTCCCAAATGAACAAGTAATAGCAATACACTTATCATTTGCTGAACAATCATGAGTAATGCTCTAGTACGTAGAAATGGCATTACATGTTTTCGAATAATTCGAAATTTGGTCGCACCTATGGCTCTAGACGCTGTAATGAAATCTTCCCTGTTAAAGTGAATGACTTCATTTCCTACTACATGGACGAGTGATGGCAATGCAACAATTGTCAACCAAATGACGATTGAAGCAATATAGGAAAAACCTTTTGTCGAATTACCAAATAAATTTACATCAAAGAACAACAAGACCAGTAGAATAGCTGGTATAAATCGGAATGCACGTTCAAATGTTGTGAAAAATTGTCGCATTTTTTGCAAATAGATACCATAAATAATTCCAAAACAAACACTTAAACCAACACGTAGTAAACTTACACTCAACCCAATTAATATTGTATATTTAGCACCGTCTACTACTGACCAAAATAGATTATGACCAAAACGATCGACACCAAATGGAAAATCAAAACTAGGAGGAAATGGTCGAGCCTTTGTAATATTCCCATTTCCATCATACAAAAGGACTGGTGGATCTTTTATGTGATCTTTCAATACAAGTGTATAAAGAAAGCTGAAAATAACCAAACCGACTAGAAAAAGTAATGAAAAAAGGAATGGTAGCCTTTTCCAACTCTTATTCATTGAGATTGCTCCTTTCCAGTTACTTTTATTGCGACAAGATTAAAAACCGCTTCAATAAAGAAGAATGGCAGAAATAAAACGATTAAGCAGACGAAAAATACATCAGGCGTATTTGATACAGTATATAGTAATTTAAAGTAACCATGGATATTAAATAATAATTCAACAACTAATAAATTTGAAATGAGTATCCAAAATAAAAAGTGTGAATTGGAAAATAGCGTTACAACTACATTTCGTAGAATATGCCTCAAGAGAATCCACCCATTGGATAACCCTTTTGCTTTTGCAAATTCGACATATGTCTTTTTACTTTCTTCCTCAATAGCTAAAAACGTCATTTGAAATAACATAATTCCAGGTAAAACGGACACGACAAGTATCGGTAATACATAAATGTTCTCAAAACCAGCAACGGGATCGACTATTAGGATATTCGTTTTTTTATACAACCAAATGATGAATAATTGAACTGCGAAAATAAACATTACATCTGGAATACTTTGTAAGAGAAATAAGCATTCTTTGACGACTTTTCGCATCTGTGGTGATAACAGATAAGTTCCATACGAAAACAAGATTCCTAGCGTAAATATACAGATAAAAGAAGTTGATAGAATGATAAACGAATAGACATACGGTTGTTTTAGATAGCCCCATAATGGTGCTTCTGTTGAGGATATACCCACTTGTATCGTCATTTCGTTTAAATGAAGAAAGTTATGACCAAAGATTTTAATTTGTTCTAGAACCGAATGGAATAGTTCATCTTTTGACGTATGTAAGCTAGCTGAAAATGCTACAATGATTCCAATCAAAATGATTGTAAATAGTAATTGGTAGAATTTTTTCCTTAGATAAAAGCGTATGCTCATTTGAACTTAATCTCACTCCTTTATTTCAAAATTCTTTCCAGTAATAAGCTAGTGTAAAGAGTAAAGAAACGATTGTAAAAGTAAAAGACACCAGTAATGAAAATGATTTTTGAGATACTGTAAAAGGACTTGCATTCTCACCCGTTACTTTAATACCCGTCTGTGTTTGAGTACTTAAATTAAGACTATTGGATGCATATCCGCCGCTACTCGTGAAAAATCGGATAATGATCGTTACTACCAATCCAACAAAAAACGCATAGTCAATCATTTTACCATGCATAAAATCTGAAACAATCCATGTAAGTCCAAACAGAAATCCTAGTGTAATGATTGCAAAAATAAGCTTTTTCAATTTCATCATCCTTTCAAGTTTAAAATCTAATTAACATAATTTTAAACCAAAATGGTAATTATTGTAAGAAAAATTAGAATAGATAGAGTTGTTAAATAATTAAAGGGTAAAGGATACTTCGTAAAGTGTTTGTGATTGGAAATTTATAAGCCACAAAAATGCTCGGCTTCTTATGCAACTAGTCGAGTAGTAATGCCCATGGAGGAGAAGCTGCTACCAAAGTATCACCCTTAACTGCCATTTAGCTCAACAAAAAAATCGACTTTTATGTCGATCTTCCTGTTCATCTAAAGCTGCGTTAGTCAACCATGAATCTATGATTCATGTTAGTTTAAATTTATTATTCGATTTTCAAAATGGATAAATGTAACATCAAATTAATTAGCCCAATTATTCTTCTCGTGAGTATGGCTTCTGTAAATTGGTGGACTTCCATTGGCCGCTTGTCAAAATTTGCACCTTTACCTCAACATCTAAGGATGACGACGAAAGCGGGATAACTCCGTTTTTTTCAAATTTTTTCCAGTCTTTTAAATTATTTCGATAAAGTGTTTGTGAAAGCTGATAAACATCAATTCCTTTATTAATCCCATTTTTGTATGTTTCTTCAACTTCCTTTTTAAATGTATTTTCAGCTATTTGTTTTACGGTTTTCATAGGCAAATATTTTACTACCTGAAAAATATCTCCTTCTACGCGAATCTGCATTCGAAAATGCGGTTCGTGATTTTTTATGTAGGCTACTGTTTTGATTTTTGGTTTTTTCAATACGATTTCTGTAACGGGCTCCCCATCTTTTTTTAATAGGATCGGTGCTCTGGTGAAGGTCTTGCCCGTCCATTTTAAACCTGATAAGTCTTTCTCAGACAAATACCCTTTGTAGTGCTTTGAAGCTACAAAAGCCGATCCGCTATATTTTAATAAAGGAAAATCATTTTTGTCTGATTTCCATTTTTTTGTGATCGATAAGAATGGTATTTGTGTGGTCATCGCAGGCTCATAAAAATAAGCACGAAATTTGTAAAATATCAAGGGACTAAAAAGAGAATAGTTTTTTGTCATTTCATTTGGGATATCCCTCACCGTATAAAGGGGTGAAAGATTTAAGATGGTTCCAGTTGCCAAAACATCCTCAATTGGTTCCTTTGTTCCAAATACCCACATTGTATTCCTAAACTGAAAGAAACGAGCAAAGAATTCATCAATTTGTCGAATATCTCCATGTTTTAATATATTCTCAGAGAATACGACTGTATTAATGTGTTCCCAAGAGACCCTTTGTTGAGTCGATTTATAAAAATCGAACGCTGAATGGTCTAAAATCTCCCCTGTTCCTTTTCCAATAAAAATTGGCTGTGGTGTCCGCATAGTGGTTTCTTGTTTTGCAAAAGTAGAAAAATTGATAAATTGAGGATAGAGCACGTATTGATTATTTTTAAAGTCAACTCCTAAGGCATTTATGTACCATACATGCTCAACTTCTCTTGTGTCCCAACAGCCTGTTAACAGAAAAATAGATGGAAATAATATAAGAAGTTTTTTTTGAAAAAATTTTTTCCTCATCCTTTTTCCTCATCCTTTTGTTTCGTGCTATCGTTCGTATGAATCTCTTTCGGTCTCCTGATCATATTTCTAAAACGAATTCGGATTGTTGCAGGGATTAAACTAGTTGGTACAAATGGAGAGTAGGGAGCCATAAATGGAACCCCGAAAGAGCGTAAATTCACAAGATGAATACAAATAATAAAAACAGAAAATATAAGCCCTGTTATTCCAAGTAAGCTTGATAGTAGATAGACAAAATATCGGAGAATACTTAATGTTCCCGAAAGCGACTGGTTAATCAAAGTAAATGTCGAAACCACAGAAATAGCCATCATTACGACAATACCAGGAGAAGCCAATCCTGCGCTGATGGCAGCTTGCCCAATAATTAACCCACCTACTACGGATAACGTCTGACCAACAGTAGTAGGGATTCTAAGACCTGCCTCTCTCAGTAACTCAAATAAAAAAATCATTAAAAATCCCTCTAATGTAGTAGGGAATGGAACTCCCTCTCTTGACAAAGCTAGTGTTGCCAACAATGTGTAGGGTATTTGATCCGGATGATAAGCGACTAAAGCAATCCAAAATCCTGGTAGAAAAACAGCTATAATTAAGCTGAAGATCCTTAGTACTCTTCCTAAGCTTGCAAAAGGGGCTGACGAATGCTGGTCCTCTGCATTATTAACGAAAAACACAAGAGTAACTGGTCCAATAGATGCAGTTGGAGAGCCTTCCACTAATAAAACAAAACGTCCATAAAGTAGGCAATTTACAGCATAATCAGGTCGTCCCGTATATTCTAATAACGGGAAGAGACTGAAAGGCCGGTCTGTAATAAGTTCTTCAATTTGATCAGATGAAACAATCCCATCGACTTTAATATTATTTAATTTGGATCGTACTTGTTCTAAAACATCCTGTGAAATAACATCTTTCAAAAAAAGAACTGCAACCCTGGTTTTACTTCTAGTTCCAATAACAAATTCTTCATAAGTAAGGGAGCTTGTTTTCAATCTTTTTCGTATTAATCCAATATTGGTTTGAATTTCTTCTACAAAACCGTCCCTTCCACCTCTTAGTGTCACTTCCGTACTAGGTGATTCTACAGATCTTGCTGGTATCATCGCTAGTTTCATGGAAAAAACCAGCCTAGACGCAGTGAGGAAAAAGAGAACTTCTCCTTCATAAATTTTTTGGGCGAGGTCTTCCTGTGAAAAGTCTGATTTAACGAAAGTGATAGGGAAATCAAGTTTTGACTCCAAATCCTTTCCATCACCGGAAAATCCATTTTCCAACACTTCATGAAGATGAGGCATTATTGTTTTTCTCAATTCTTTTATGTCAATGAGATTTTGACAATATATAGATAAAATAGAAAAATAACGTTTGCCACTATCGATTTGATGTTTTTGGAAGAGGACATCTTGCTCTCCTTCAAACCAGCCCCTTAAAATTTCTTCATTCCACTTGACCTTCATGTTATCTTGATCAGGTTGATTATTACGCTTCATTGGTGTTACCTCCTCCATTCTCTTTATTCACAAACATGGAGAGGATGGCTAAAAGTATAAGAATCAAGAGTATGAATACAAAAGTACCCGGTAAAAATTGTCGGGATAAAAACAAATAAAAAGACGTGTCATTAATGGACAAAATGGAAATCAGAGTCACCCACCCAAGGAAAAAAAGTTTCACTCCACTATTTACCTTCTTATTCTTAACCTGAAGAATATCTGAGGCTAAAAATGTTAGAAGAGACAAGCGGATGAAAGCTCCAACGAACCATTGATAAACTGATAAAAAGTCGACATGTTCAATATAACGACCAATTGATACCAGCCTCCATTCTTCAAAGGCTGGGTATCGTTGTTTAGCAGCCACGAATGGACCAAACTCTGTAATGGCCCCGATCGTTGGTCCAAGAGTAAGGATTACAAAAGTGATTCCAATCCAAATCAAAGTAGTAACCTTTATTTTTTCATTTAAGTGATGATGAAAAAATAGGATAAAAGCAACCTCTATAAATCCTGATATTGGATAGATCATGCCTTTTATAACAGGAGTAGTACCGTGTTCGATAAATGGTTTTAAAAATGTGTAGTCTTTATGCGGAAAATTCGCAGTCATGACAAAAAAACCTAAAAAAATAACTATTGGGAGAAGGATTCCCGCCGTTAACCCTATGGATTGAATTCCGTGCTTTGCATTATAAAAACAGATAATAGAAAAAGTAGCGCCTAATAATACTCTAGGTGTCATCGGTAAATAAAACGATAAAAAGGTTAACGTTTCCTTTAAAAGGACGACACCCGAGGAAAATAAGTATAGGAGGATCATAGCTATTAATGGATAAGAAATAAATCTCCCGAAATTCCCCTTAAGCCATTGAAACAACTGTTCTCCATTCATACGTTTTTGGATAAAGTAGAGAATCGGTATCAAGAATAGTAAAGAACCGCTTGAGAGCAAAATGGTAATCCAAGAATCACGACCCGAAACGTCCAAAACCATAGGAATGATAATGACATGATTAATAAGTCCAGTACTACCAATTAAGATAAATGACATTTGAAGTAAGTTGATAGTTTGGTTTTTCATGTGCATTCCTCCAGAAAGCAAATTCGTTACCAAGATAGTATATCCTTTTGGAATATTATTATTATTTTTGAAGTCACCAGCCTACTTAATTACCTATATCAAAACCTACGTATATAGTATGTGGTTCTTTAATTTATCATTAATACACCTTAGAAACTATCCTGCAATTTAACTTAATTAGAAAATCAACAATTAAGTTTAAATAGAACAAAAAAAGATGATCAAATCACCCATTTGATCATCTCTTTCTTCTTATTTAATAATCTTAGCCATATGATCCTCATCGTAAAATTCACCATTAACAAATAATGCTCTTTTTTCTGTCCCAAAGCTTTCAAATCCTACAGATTCATAAAGTCTTTTTGCAGATTCATTTGATGAAATGACTGCCAATTCAATTTGTAAAATTTCTTCAATCTCCATAGCATTCTGAATCGCTTCACTTAAAACTTTTTTCCCTACACCCTTACCACGATAATCAGGTGTAACATACATTCCCCAAATTGTTCCCTTATGTTTCATTTTATCAGATCTTTTTTGGTAGAAGCCAGCAACCCCAACAAGTACATCTTTGTCGAATGCACCAATAATAAAATTATCGAAAGTCTTAGGAAAATTATTTGTGTGCTGTTCAATTGATTTTTCCTTATATTCAGTTAAGCTTTCTCCGAATGCTTCTGGTGATAATGTTAACCCTTCACTTCTCAAACGAATAAACTCAGGTAAATCTTCAATTGTTAATTTTCGAATTTCCATACTTAATCTCCCTTCGAAGCTCATAGAAGTACTTAATTTTTAATAACACTTTTACAATTCACTTAAACCAGTATCATCTTACTTCGTCTCATACAAATATAACATATAATTCTGAAGTTTTAGAATAAAAAAAGGACTGATCAAATTAATACATGATCAGCCCTTTCATTTTGAATACAAATTCCAAACTCCATTGATCAGACTGATTGCAAGCTTTCGTCTTTCGAGGAGCGAAGTTAACCTAGACAGTAATGAGCACCGCGTAAGCAGGCGAAGCAACGAAGAAAGCGAGCATTTGTCATCAGTATTAAAGTTTAATAGAGATTAGTTTCATTTCAGTCAGCTCTTGTATTGCATACTTTATGCCTTCTCTTCCATAACCGCTTTCTTTTACTCCACCGTAAGGCATTAAATCAACTCTAAATGTAGGGACATCGTTTACTAGCACGCCACCTACATGTAGTTTTTTAGTAGCATATAATGCTCTTTGTAAGTTATTTGTATATACACCAGCTTGTAATCCAAATCGACTATTGTTTACTTCAGTTATTGCTTCATCAAAATGTTCATATGAATTGATGACTACAACAGGACCAAAGATTTCCTTACATGATACATCACTGCTATTCTTTACGTTTGTTAAAATAGTTGGTTTATAAAGACGGTCTTCTATTATATCCCCACCAGTTACTAGATCAGCTCCATCTTTAATTGATTGCTTAACCCATTCATCTATTCTAGCAACATCTTTTTTAGAAATAAGGGCACTTATATCTGTTTGAAGGTCTAATGGCGAACCTAAGTTTAATAATTCGGAAGCATTTTTCATCTTCAATAAGAATTCATTATAAAGTGTATGGTGTACAAAAATTCTTTGTAATGAAATACATACTTGGCCGTTATAAATAAAGGCTCCCCATACACAACGATTGATTAATTCATCAGTTAGCTTGACATCTTCATCGATGATCAACGCTGAGTTTGAACCTAGTTCTAATGTTACTTTTTTTAATCCTGCTTTGTTTTTTAATGAAATGCCTACTTCAGGACTGCCAGTAAATGTAATTGCATTCACATCAGGATGTTTTACTAGAGCATCGCCGATTTCGGAGCCTTTTCCAGTAATTAAGTTAAACGCACCCTTAGGTAAATCCGTTTTATCAATCATTTCAGCTAATGCAATCGCAGAGAGTGGGGTTTGACTAGCTGGTTTTAAAACAATTGTATTTCCTGCAGCAATTGCTGGACCTACTTTATGTGCAACTAAATTAAACGGGAAATTAAACGGAGTAATTGCACCAATTACCCCAACTGGCTCTCTGACTGTATAAGTGACTCGACCTTCACCTCCTGCTACTGCATCAAGAGGGATTGTTTCCCCGTATATTCTTTTTGCTTCTTCAGCGGCTATTTTATAAGTTGCAATCGTTCGATCAATTTCACCTAGAGCAGCCTTTAGAGGTTTGGATGCCTCTAATGCTAAAATCTCAGCAAGTTTTGACCGATTTTCTTTAAACTGTTCAACTAATTGCTCTAAAATGACACTTCTCTCATATGAGCTGAGCTTTTCCATTTGAGATTTCGCGTTATTAGCCGCTCTGATCGCTTCTTCCAAATTCTCTATCGTTGCGATTGGTATTTCAGCTAAAACTTCACCAGAATGAGGGGCAACAAGATTTTCATGTTTTTTCCCTTCAACCCATCTTCCATCTATATAAAATTGTTTTTGCATTCTATTTCACCTCAGATACAAGTTGACTAGCAACTTGATGTATTGATTGTTTTATAATATCTAGACCTTCAACTAATTCCTCGTCAGAAATAATTAAAGGCGTTAAGAAACGAAGAACATTACTATGAACACCTGCGCTAAGAATAATGACTCCATTTTCACAACATTTTTTTGTTAATGCTGCAACAAATTCTTTTGCTGGTTGATCAGTAGTAGGATCTACAAATTCAATACCTACCATCGCTCCTAGTCCTCTAATGTCATAAATAATTGGAAAATCATTTTTCAATTGTTCAAAAAATGATTTAATTTTTTCGCCAATCTCTCTAGCTCGAATCCATAATTTTTCACTTTCAATTTTTTCAATCACCTCGAGTGCTGCTACACAACCTAATGGACTGCCACCATAAGTTCCACCTAGTTCACCAGGTAATGCAGCATCCATTATTTCAGTACGACCTGTGACTGCACTAATTGGTACACCCGCTGCGATTGATTTTGACATTGTGATTAAATCTGGTTCAATTTCAAAAATCGTTGATGCAAATAATTCACCCGTTCGCCCAAATCCTGTCTGAATTTCATCTGCTATAAACAAAATTCCATGTGACTTACAAATATTATATACTTCTTTTACAAATTTTTTTGGAGGAACAATAAATCCTCCTTCCCCTTGTACGGGCTCCATAATTACTGCAGCAACTTCTTCTGGTGACACATCTGTTAAAAGAAAATCCTTAAATTGAGAAATACAAAAATTAATATATTCTTCTTCAGATAACTCTTTTGGTTTATTTGATAAATAAGGGAATTTAGCTTTATATGTAGCAGGAGCAAATGGTCCCATTTTATATTTATATGGCTTTACTTTACTTGTTAAAGACATCCCTAATAAAGTCCGCCCATGAAATCCTCGAGTAAACGAAATAATTCCTGAACGACCTGTGTACTTCCTCGCAATTTTAACAGCATTTTCAACTGCTTCAGCACCGCTATTTAATAGAATGGTTTTTTTAGAAAAATCCCCAGGCGTTATTTCAGTTAATTTTTTAGCTAAATCAATATAAGACTTATACATTCCTACATGAAAGCAAGAGTGGATTAATCGCTCTGATTGATTTTTAATCGCTTGTACAACATTCTTTGGAGTATGTCCTACATTTAAAGTACCAATTGCTCCAGCAAAATCTAAAAATTTATTTCCATCAACATCCTCAACGATCGTACCGTTTGCTTTTTCTACAAAAACAGGTGTATTATTTCCAACACCATTTGGAACAAACTCGCTACGTAAATCGATAAGTTCTTTACCTTTTGGTCCTGGAACTCCTGCTGAGACATTAACAAATTTTCGATTATTGCTCATGCTAACTCTCCCTCTCATATAAATAATTTCATTTTCAATCTATGAATTTATTAAATTATTAGCTTCATTATTAATATACTCGCTTTCAAACATTTAAGAATGAAATAAAATGAGGCCAAGAGCTTTTTCGAGGGAAAGGGAAAAGCCACTCAAGCGAGCGGCAATTTATTTTAAAACATTAATAGTTCACGAATATCTTCTTCTGTTAAATTAAATGAAGCTTTTCCATTCGTTTCAATAATTTCTCCTATTAATTGCTTTTTCTTCTCTTGTAATTCATTCATTTTATCTTCAATCGTTCCTTTAGCAACTAGCTTGATCACTTGAACATCATTCAATTGACCGAAACGGTATGCTCGATCTGTTGCCTGGTTTTCAACCGCAGGATTCCACCAATTATCATAAAGAATAACTGTATCAGCTCCAGTTAAATTGAGCCCCACTCCTCCTGCCTTTAATGAAATTAAGAAGAAGTTATGTTCACCAGCATTAAATCGATTGCAGATTGATAGACGTTCTTCTGACGGAGTTTGTCCATCTAGATAAAAAAATTGCTCTCCCATTATTGATAGTTCCCTACCAATTAAACCTAACATTTTCGTAAATTGAGAGAATATCAATACTCTTCTACCGGCTATTTTTGATGCCTCAATTATTTGAAATAGCTGTTCAAACTTAGCTGAACTACCTTCATAACCATCGATAAACAAGGCAGGATGGCAACAAATTTGTCTTAAACGCGTTAAACCGGCTAATATTTTTATATGATTTTTGCCTAATGTAAATTTATCCACGGCTAAATGCTTTAGTGTATCGTGTCGTAGTTTTGCTAAGTATGCTGCATATAATTTTTTTTGGTCTGGTAACAATTCAACAGACTCCTTCGATTCGATTTTCTCTGGAAGTTCCTTAAGTACATCCTCTTTTAATCTTCTTAATAAGAAAGGTCGAACTCTTTTAGAGATTGTTTTCTTAGTCAAATTGCTAAATTCCTTTAACCCTCCAAATAATTCAGGAAAAACAACATGATAAATTGCCCAAAGTTCTTCGAGTGAATTTTCAATTGGAGTACCTGTTAATGCAAACCTTTGATCAGCATTTAGCTTTTTTACGACTTTAGCTGTTTGAGTAAAAGGATTTTTAATATTCTGAGCCTCATCAAAAAATACTGTATGAAACTTTTGCTTTTCGTACCACTTTATATCATTTCTTAACAACGAATAAGAGGTAATTAATACATCAATATTAACTAGTTCTTTTTGTATTTTCAGCCTCTCATTTTTATTTCCATCAATGACAAGGGCTTGAATTTCTGGTACAAATTTGAATACTTCACTCAACCAGTTATACGTTAATGCGGTAGGACAAACGATTAGGATTGGTGCATTTAATGAACGGATTTCGTTTAAAACGGATTGAATATAAGTAAGACTTTGAATTGTTTTACCTAATCCCATATCATCCGCTAAAATTCCTCCAAATCCAAATTTAGCTAAATTCTTCATCCATTTGTATCCAAAAATTTGGTAATCTCTTAAAAGATTTTTCAATGTATTGGGTACTTCTTCTACTACTTCATTTGGATTGATTAAACTCTCATAAAAATGATGCAAACGATCTTCAATTTTAAATAAGCTAGTTTCTTCCGCAGAATCTAATAAATATAGTCCATTCTTTATCGGTAAGTTTAATACACTTTCATAATCAAATTCTTGCTCAGGTACTGCATTTAAAAATCGCCTGATTTCTTGTAATTCTCTCGTTTCAAGCGAGTATAATGTACCATCATGTAATCGATAATATTTCCGTTTCTCTTTTAGTGCTAATAATACTTCTTTGATTTGTTTCTCAGGAATATTTAGTTCAAATTTAAATTCCAACCAATTCGTTCGTTCTCTTTTTAAATTGACGCGTATTTGAGGTTTCTTATTTTCTTTAAAAATTCTATTTCGAACTGCGGTCGTAGCATAAATTTCAGTAAGCTTTTCAAGTTTAGGTAATCTATTTCTTAAAAACTCGTATTCAAGTTCTTCATTTTGTAAGAAATAGCCACCTTCTGTTTTCGAAAAAGAACTATCTTCCATTAATTGTAATATTTCTAATTCATTTTCTTCATCTCTAACTAACGTTTTACTAAGTTGGATTTCTCTTTTATCTAGCGGATTAATCACTATGCGATCATAATGAAATTCAAGCCCTGCAAGTAATTTATTTTTTATACGATCTAAATATAGCTTTGCTCTTAACGGGGTATTTGAATATTGGTTTGATAATGATGTAGGTATTTGCACCTTACCAAGCTTTATAAGTCCTGGAATTACTTTCTCAACATAAAGATGAATTTGGTCTGTTGGTATATTTATTTTTTCATGTGCTGTGTTTTTAAATATTTGCTTTAATTCAACAAGTCGATTAAATTCCTCTACTTTAAGATTATAGATTCTTCCACGATATAAGACTGTTGAATAGGCCTCCATTATCGTTAATTTCTCAATTCCTGCTGATGTTAAAAAGTATTGATCATCTACTTGCTCAATTTCAAATTCCAATGGTAATTTATCTTCGGTAAATGAAATTCCATTAAATGATATTCCGTTTTCAATTATCGTAACGTTTTCTGTAACTGTTAATAAATTAATGAATTGGCTCCAAATTGTCGGAGAAATGAAAATGTATTCATTTTTCATAGTTAGAGGATCATTAAACATTTTTTCATCAACTAACAACTTTATTAAAAGTTCCCAAATACGATTAACTTCATTTTGAACACAATGTAAATTAGAGTCAAAAATAAGATCAGCCGAAATTTCACTTGGTTTCCCCTCTTTAACATCCCTTAAAAAATTGCGTAGATTTTCTACTTTCTTTTTTCCAAATGCCATAGCTATTCCAAGGATTTTATAGGCTTCACTCATTTCAACGACTTCGCAAATAAACTCAAAATCAATTACTTTTCTATTGTCAAAATGTCTTAATTGTTCGCTTTTACGAAACGTTTGATCATGAAAAAGTTCTAAAATACCATTTGACCTATTTAAATCGGTGTTTTCTATAAAAACATCTATTTCTGTATGATTTTCCTCTTTTTTCTGACGTTCAAAAATCGAAATTAAAACGGCAGCTATATGTTGACAATCCGTTTTAATTGAAGCCAGTTTTGGACAAGTGCACTTACAATAAAAATCATCATTTTCTTCTTTTATGACATTAACGGTAAAATCTTCATTTCCTATAACTGTAGCTGTACAAACATCATTTTTATATTTTTCGATTTTTACTTTATTTGCGCGATAAAAAGAGTCACCCCTTTTGAAGGAGACTGTACCGCAGCGTTCTTTTATGATTTTATGATTTAATTTTATCTTCAATTAACTGCTCCTTCTATAATAAATAAAACGAATATAACTATCTTACCATTAATTATTTATTTATCTAAAATATTGCTTCAAATCTTATAAAAATAGAAAAAAAGAAGCCATTTTTGACTTCTTTTTGCAAATGAATTTATTTTTGTTCTACAATTCCATGTCTAAAAGCATAAATTACGGCCTGAGTTCGATCAACGACTTCTAATTTCGTTAAAATATTACTTACATGCGTTTTAACCGTTTTTAATGAAACAAACAAATTATCGGCGATTTCTTGATTTGATTTACCTTCAGTCATTAAATGAAGTACTTCTTGCTCTCTAGCGGTTAAATCATCATGTAATTCACGTTGAGTAGATTTTCTCATTCTATTCATCATTTTCCCAGTAACAACTGGTTCTAAAACTGAGCCACCTTTATGAGTTGTTCGTATTGCATTAGCAATATCACTAGCTCTAGATGTTTTTAACATATAACTAATTGCACCTGCATCAATTGCTGGATATACATTTTCATCATCAATAAAGCTTGTAACAATAATGATTTTTGCTTCTGGCCATTTTGAAATAATTTGTTTTGTCGCTTCAATTCCATCCATAACTTCCATAATTAAGTCCATTAATACAATATCAGGACGTTTTTCTAATACAAGTTCTACGCCTTCTTTTCCATTACTTGCTTGACCAACCACTTCAATATCAGATTGAGTACTTAAATATGTAGAAACACCCATTCTTACCATCTCATGATCATCAACTAACACGACTTTGATCAAATTTCCCACCTCTATTCAATTACTGGAACTTTTACCTCAATCTGGGTTCCTCTATTTGGTATACTTACTATTTTTGCCGTTCCTCCAATTTCAGAAGAACGTTCACTTATTGATTGCAATCCATACGAACCCGTTTTTCGGTTCTCGACTTCAAATCCGATTCCATCATCAATCATTCGAACTAATACAAAATCTTCAATTTTTCTAATTCGTATTTCAAAAGTTTTTGCATTTGCATGCCTTAAAGTATTCGATAATGCTTCTTGAATAATCCTAAATAAATGATCCTCTACACCTTTTGACAATGAAATATCATCGATTTTCCATTTTAAATGAAGTGCTTGACGATTTGTTAATTCAGTTAGAAGTTTTTCTACACCTTCTTTTAAGCTTTTACCTTCTAACTGAACTGGTCTTAAATGTAATAAAAGTGCACGCATTTCTGATTGAGCATTAATCGCCATTTTTTCAATATATTGTAATTGTTCTTTAAACGTAGTTTCACCAAGTTCATTAATCGCAGAAATCATCATCGAAATCGCAAATAATTGTTGGCTAACTGAGTCATGTAATTCCCTTGCTAGTCTATGACGCTCTTTTGTTACGACATCTTCAATTGTCTGAGATTCAATTAATTTCTTTTCATCTACTAATTTTTGAACAGTCTTCCTTGAATCTTCAATTTGTTTAGATATTTTTTGAAGTTTTAACTCGATTTCGTTATCAATTGACCGAATTGAATGTTCTGATTCTTTATGATAAATTCCATTTTCTGCCTTTACTATACCTTCCAATAAAGCTTTTTCATTATGACGAATCGTGCTCAAAACTGCTGTACTATAAACAATTGATATAATTATGATTGCTACAAATAATATTAATAGTAAAGAAAAATTGCCAATTTTATACAGAAACAATTTATCAAGGAAAGTATGATCTATGAAATAATACACAACTCCACAAATTAAAATACTTGATGTAAATGCAGCAAGACATATTGATAAAAAGATACCCTTATCGATCTTCATTTGTTTGTCACCTCAATATTTCCGATTGCTAAAGAAGTGACAATTTTTAACTTTCTTGAAGCTTCTTTATAATCATTCGAAGTGAACTTACAATTCTTGTTAAACCCATTCAATTTATTTTTAAGGATATTAACTTTGCCAAATAAAGTAGAATGCTGGATCGAAACTTCTAAATCATACGGCACATATAAAGTAATATTACCGATGATTCCATTTAATACCAACACTGTCTCTCCTTCAGGAATAAATGACTCTGATAGATCGATTATGACATCTCCTATTCCAAAATAATAATCTACATCGTCTAATTCAAATGAATCATTCTTTAAATGGATATTTGTAAAAAAACGATTTGAAATGAGAGATTTTGTTTCAAAGACACCTGTATTTGTTGTTTTAACCATGTTTGGTACAATGACTCTTTCATTAAATTTCGAATTAACAAATATTAAATATCCCACATAGATCACGATAAATGATAATACTCCTAGGATCGATTTCAATTGGAATACATTACTGATGAATAAAATAATTCCCCCAAAAAACGCGATATTCGCAGATGTAGATGGGTAAACTTTTCTTTTTTTCGCCCCATACTGAAATAAATAAATACCTACTCCAGCTGCGATTATTGCAAAAGGATTTAAAAATAGATCAAATAATAATCCTATGCCTGCAATTATGAATAATAATCCGGTTAATTCATTGCTAGACAATCGTCTAAATCGCTTCATATAGCTCTCCTCTATTCACTAAACTAGCTTGTTAATAGCAATTGAAAGCTTTTGTTATTAACTATCCTACTATGTAGTTTATCTATTTCTTGTTTGTTTTGATACAAACTTAAGTATTGTCTTATCTCGGTCTTAGGACTGAGATTTTTTAAAGTAATTACCCTTGGACTTCTATTGGGTAAGTTAATTTCGTTTTTATGACTTTTTACTTATTCTTGAGCCCCGTATGAGTTTGTATTTATCGTTTTTTTGCCTGCTTACTTCCTCATGAACCACTTATGAGTTAGAATTTTTCGTCTTCTGACCTTTTTACTTACTCATGAACCCTTTATGTGGTACTAAATCGTGGTTTTTTGTCTTTTTACTTACTCATGAACCCTTTATGAGGTACTAAATCGTCGCTTTTTGCCTTTTTACTTCCTCATAAGCCGCTTATGAGGTACTAAATCATCGCTTTTTACCTTTTTACTTCCTCATGAACCCTTTATGAGGTACTAAATCGTCGTTTTTGCCTTTTTACTTCCTCATGAACCCCTTATGAGGTACTAAATCGTGGTTTTATTTCTTTTTACTTCCTCATGACACCTTTATGAGGTACTAAATCGTGGTTTTATTTCTTTTTACTTCCTCATGAACCCTTTATGAGGTGCTAAATAATGGCTTTTTGTCTTTTTACTTACTCATGAACCCTTTATGAGGTACTAAATCATGGCTTTTTGTCTTTTTACTTCCTCATGAACCCTTTATGAGGTACTAAATCGTCGCTTTTTGCCTTTTTACTTCCTCATGAACCCCTTATGAGGTACTAAATCATGGCTTTTTGTCTTTTTATTTCCTCATGAACCCTTTATGAGGTACTAAATCGTCGCTTTTTGTCTTTTTATTTCCTCATGAACCCCTAAGTGTTACGAATTTCAGTCTTCTAGCCATGTTACATATCTTAAAAAAAACATATGAACTACTAAATTTCAAAAGAAAAAGAAGAGTATAAATACTCTTCTCTCTTATTTATAAGACTTAGTATTCATCATTTTACTAATTTTTTTCCACTTATCTCTTTCTTGTCTAGCTAATGATGCGTCTTGTTTACGTTCTGCATACGCTAGTTCTCTCATTAATTTACGATAGCTTGTGAGTCTTTGTTGATCTAGTTCGCCGTTTTCGATTGCTCGGTTGACTGCACATCCTGGTTCGTTTTCATGTGTACAGTCTGAGAATTTACATGATTTAGCTAATTCTTCGACATCTGTAAATGTCGAGCTTATATGCTCTTCTCCACCCCAAAGCTGTAATTCTCGCATACCAGGTGTATCGATGACCATTCCGCCAGATGGTAGGAAAAATAGTTCGCGGTGTGTAGTTGTATGTTTACCGCGATCGTCACCTTCACGTACGTCCTGTGTTATTTGAATTAATTCACCGATTAACGCGTTTAATAATGTAGATTTACCAACACCTGAAGAACCAAGTAAGGAAACAGTCTTCCCGGATGTTATGAGCTGTTTCAACTCTTCAATACCTTCTCCATTTGTACTGTTTACAGAATAAATCGGTACACCAAATGCAATCTCTTCAACTGCTTCAATTTTGGTTGGTAGGTCAGTGCATAAATCTTTTTTTGTTAAAATAATAATTGGACTAGCTCCACTATCATAAGCAACAAGTAAATAACGTTCTAATCTTCTTATATTAAAATCGTTATTTAATGCCATTACTAAAAACACGTAATCTATATTAGCAGCTACTATTTGTTCTTCTATTTTTTCTCCTGCAGATTGCCTTGAGAATTGACTAATTCTTGGCAATACCTTTTGAATAATTGCTTTGTTTTCACCTTTTAACGGTTCAATTACAACCCAATCACCAACAGATGGATAATCACTTTTCACTTTTGCTTGGAATTGAAATTTACCAGAAACTTCACCAGTTAGTTCATTTTCTCCATCATGCAATTTATAAATTTGTCTTTGTTCAGATATAACTCTCGCAACTATAGTATTTTGATCCTTTTCTCCGAACGCTTCGTTCCAACCTAATTGTTTTAAATTCATTTTGTCCTCCAATGTATAAGGACAATAATGAAGATTTACTCCATTTTTTGTCCTCTAATATTTACCTTCTTCTGAACTAAATTAATTAACTTTCCCATATTCATCACTCCGTTTCATATATAGTACTTTTAGTATATCCAAATTTTAGAAAATCGTCCATACGAATTAATTGAATATTAAAAAAGGACAAAACATTCTATTATTATTTCGACAAATTTTGACAATTCCCACTTTTTTGTTTAATTAAACTTTTATAATATTAAAGTAAAAAATAATAAAAACCCTTGAAATATTTAAAAAATTTATTATTATTTAGATATAGGTCTTTTTGTTCAGGCTGTACTAATACAGGTCAATCGACAAAGTCTAAAAATACTAGTTTAATAAGAAAAATCAGTATTGCAAGATTTGTCTGACAATATAAAAAACTTTACAGAGATACGCTATTATGTGTTATACTAAAATAGTAAATTGGTCCCAAGTTATTTTTGCGGATCTAGATAAAAATTTAGTAGCATTGTTCTGATGAAAATAGTTA
The DNA here is from genome assembly GCF_042721555.1 of Gottfriedia sp. NPDC058432. NCBI lineage: Bacteria > Bacillati > Bacillota > Bacilli > Caryophanales > Bacillaceae > Gottfriedia > Gottfriedia sp. NPDC058432. Next base: position 99,882 of record NZ_JBHXLC010000009.1, on the reverse strand, counting down.
GAAATTTTTTTTAACTTAAATTGTCGAAATTTGTTGAATTCAGAAATTATTTTTTACAATAAATTGACAGAATAGTATATGAATTGACGACAATAAATATTCATACAGAAAAATACACAGAATAGCACTTATGAGGGAGGAATTTGCATGAGCGTAGCAGCAAAACAAAACGTTTCATCAAACGAGCAAAATCAAAAAACGAAACACCCACCTGGCCTTTACTTACTTTTTGCAACTGAGGCTTGGGAACGCTTTAGTTATTATGGAATGCGTGCACTTTTAGTTCTTTACTTAACAACTTCAGTAGTTCAAGGTGGACTTGGATTTAAGGATGCTTGGGCACTACAACTTTATGGATTATTTACTGGACTAGTATATTTCACTCCAATCATTGGTGGTTGGATTACAGATAATTTCCTTGCAAAGCGTGCTGCTATAACTCTTGGTGGTATTATTATGGCAGCTGGTAATATCGCATTATTCGGTATTCATTCTTCAACAGGTTTATATCTTGGTTTAATTTTAATGATTATCGGTAATGGTTTCTTCAAGCCAAACATTTCAACTATTGTTGGTGAACTTTATGAAGGAGATGACCCACGTCGTGATGGTGCATTCACAATCTTCTACATGGGTATCAACTTAGGTGCATTCTTTGCTCCACTTGTTACTGGTTATTTAGCACAAACTTTATTTATGTCTAAAAATGCTGCTGGCGATGATTTATTTGGTTACCGTTATGGTTTCTTAGCATCTGCGATCGGTATGATTATTGGTCAAATTATTTTCAACGTATTAGCTCAAAAATATTTAGGTGATTTAGGTACTAAACCTAACGCTAAGGTTGTACAAGAGGGTAACAGCAAATCTGTTAAGGATGTTCCTCTTACTAAAAAGGAAAAACAACGTACTACAGTTATCTTTATCTTAGCTGCATTCGTAGTATTTTTCTGGGCTGGATTTGAACAAGCTGGTTCATCATTAACGCTTTATACTGAACGTTTCTTAGATCTTAAAGTTGGAAGCTTCAATGTACCATCTGCATGGTTCCAATCTGTTAACCCATTATTCATTATGCTTTTCGCTCCAGTTCTTTCTATGATCTGGATTAAAATGGCAAGAAATGGTAAAAACATTAGTGTTCCTGCGAAAATGGCAATGGGTCTTATCCTATTAGGTATTGGTTTCGCATTTACGATTATGGCGGTTATGAAAACAGGTTCTGATCCAAAGCATATTACTGTAAAAGCAAACATGTTATTCATGATTATGACATATTTCTTCCATACAATTGCTGAATTAGTACTTTCACCAGTTGGTTTATCTGCAGTATCTCGTTATGCACCTGCTAAACTTGCTTCATTATTAATGGGTGTATGGTTATCATCAAGTTTCATTGCAAACTTAGTTGGTGGTCAATTAGCTGCATTTACAACAACTCTTGGAATGTTACAAGTATTCTTAGTAGTAGGTGGAGCAGCAATCGTAGCAGGCTTAATCTTACTTGCTTTATCACCAAAACTTGCAAGAATGTTAGACTAATTACAAAATTAAAAGAACTCGAGCATATCGAGTTCTTTTTTTATTTCTATATTATTTGCCTGTACTTCCAAATCCACTTACTCGTTCTTCCCCTGCAAAATCTTCATCAGCTAATAAAAACTTTTGGAAAACAGCTTGTCCAATTCTCTCACCTTTTTGAATGATAACAGGCTCCTTTGATACATTTATTAATTGCATCATAATATGGCCATCGTTTGAAGGATTGCTGTAGTAGTCTGAATCAATAACCCCTACCCCATTTCCTTTCATTAAACCTTTCTTTAACGGTGTAGACGAGCGTACAAATAATGCTAAAAATTCGTCTTTTTGCATATACGCTTTTAATCCTGTACCAACAAGTTTAATCTCGTTTGGATTAATAATCGTCTCTTCAATACTTTCGATATCATAACCAGCTGCATGAGTAGTTGCTCTTTTAGGAAGATTCACTCCACAGTTTTCAAATCCTTTTGCTACTTCAAATCCTCTTATTTTTTCCAAATCTTTCACCCTTTACCATTTAATCCTTTTCTAGTGTAACATAGAAATTTTCATAATGATAAAATTATTATAGTAAGTTAAAAAAGAGGCTGTCTGAACAAACAGACGACCTCTTACTATAAATTATTGGCTAATTTTATAATAATCTTGAGTGTTGTATTGTCTAAATCCACAATCTAAATATAATTTCTTCGCGTTACTATTTTCTAGAGCAACTTCTAGATGAATTTCGTTCCCAATCTCATTTTCTTTTTGAATGGTTTGGAGTAATGCATTTTTCCCATATCCCTTACCTTGGTATTCTGGAAGTATCGCAAAACCATAAATCCAACTTTCATTATTTTCACGTAGCAAACTCATTTTACCAATTTTTTCATCATTTACTTCTATAATAAATAAATCACGATCTGGTTCATCTATGATGCGTTGATTGTATTTCTCGGCATCAGTTTTTTCAAATCCAAAACATACAACATCTAAATTTGAAATAAAAGAGAAATCTAATTGCTCTGCTTTCGTGAAATTAACGATTGGTGTAAATTCTTTTACTTCTTGGTTTTTCCAAGCCATTTGATATTCTGAAAAAGAATAAGAACAATTTTTTTGATTTCTAATAAATTCCTTCGCTGATGTTGAAGCTTCAGGAGCATTTAATAAAATCGTAGTAACTGGAGATATTGCATTTAGCGCTTCATTTAACATGCTAGAAAAAATACCTTTTTGGCGAAAACCTGGATGAACCATACCACAGATTTCAACTTTTTCTCCAAAATAGTAAGTTGCTAAAAATCCTACTAGTTGATTTTCTTCATAGTAAAAGAAATCTTCTTTAACATCATTTCTTCGATTTCTTAACATTTCCCAGTTTAACTTTAAAGTTATTTCATCAAATTTCTCGCATGTTTCTTGTAATATGTTGATTTCGTTTAATTGTTTTTCTGTAATCAATTTTTCCACCTTCTTCTTACACTATTTCTTTTAGTCACTTTAGAGTTATTCAACAAAAAAGCATCTCTTCCTTTATTTAGAAGAATGCTTTAATAGAATCAATTTCTATTTATTTCCTCAAGAAGTACATTTAGTGCATTACTTTGATTCGATGATTTCATATTTGTAATGAAAATGTCTTTTTTAGTTTGAAGTTCTTCAATTGATTCTTGTAGTGATTTGTTCGTTAATTCCTCTTCTTCCATCATTAATGCAAAGCCTTTTTCTTTAAAAGAATTTGCATTTAATATTTGGTCTCCCCTACTTTGATTTTTCGTAAGTGGGATAATTAACATCGGTTTATGTAACGCTAAAAATTCAAATATTGCATTTGACCCACCTCTTGTGATAATCATTTGAGATGCGGCCAATACATCAGCTAGCTCGTCATGAACATATTCAAATTGCTTATATCCTTCAATATTTTTTAAACTTTCATCAACATTTCCTTTACCACATAAGTGGACAATCTGATACTTTTTCGTTAGATCCGGTAATGATTCTCTAACCGTTTCATTGATTTTCTTTGCGCCTAAGCTACCACCCATAATTGTTAATATTGGTATATAGCTTTTAAAATGAAGATAGTCTAAGCCCTTTTGTCTTGAACCATTTAATAGTTCCTTTCTAATTGGAGAACCAATAACAGTTGTTTTATTTTTTGGAAAATAATTTTTTGCTTCTTCAAAAGACGTGAAAATTTTTGTAGCAAATCGCTGAGAAATTTTATTTGCAAGTCCTGGTGTCATATCACTTTCATGTATAAATATTGGAATTTTCAATGTGCTAGCAGCAATAATTACTGGTACAGAAACAAAGCCACCCTTTGAAAAAACTAAACTCGGCTTAATTTTTCTTAATGCTTTTCTAGCGTCAAGACAGCCTTTTATTACCCGAAACATATCAATAATATTTTCAAAATCTATATATCGTCTTAATTTTCCGCTTGAGATCCCATAATAAGGTATATCAATTTTATTTATTAGTTCCTTTTCAATTCCTTTTTTAGATCCAATATAATGGATATCCCAATCATTTTTATTCAACTCATTTATAATGGCGATATTTGGTGTTACATGCCCCGCAGAACCACCACCGGTAAATACAATCTTTTTCTTAGACATATTATCTCCAATCTATTTTCTTATTCAAATCAAAAATTTTCATAAAGCCCATACTGGGACTGGAATATCTTTATCGCCCCCACATATTAACTCTCTATTTATTCTCAATTTTATATCTTTATGAACCTTCATAGCTAAAAAATGCATAATTAGGCAAAGTATACTCTTGATAAATTCACCAAATCAGAGTGTATTTCCTCTATAAAGCAAAAATGCATTACTTCACTTTTTAGAAGTAATGCATTTGTTCAGTTGCAAATATATTTGTAACTAACTCTATGTTGTTGAATCTCACTACTGATTTGGCTAATAGATCAAATGGATAACCACTTCGCTCCAAAATCATTTAATCAGATCAAGCGATTTTATCTTTTATCATTAGGATCTACTTCAAACCATTCTGACATCGATAAGTTCGTAGTAGAATCCTCCCAATCATCAATTGATAAATCTGAAAAATCGGTTTCTAATAATTGTTCGGATGTCTTCTTTTGACTAGAGTCATTATCTTGATTGTGAGCATGATTGTGAGCATGATTGTGAGCATGATTGTGATTTTGGTGTTCTTCTTCATTATGATTTGTATTAGAAGACGATAATTCTGAATAATTTTTTTGATTAAAACTCGTTAATCCAGATGTTATCCCGCTCAATTCAATTTCGTCCATCGTACTTGCAGAGTACTGGTTAATATCTTCTATATTTTGATTATTATACTTTCTCCTATTTGCAACTCTTGAGTTATGTTGCTTTTCCTCGAAATGTTCATGTTCTTGATGTTCATGATGCTCTTGAACCTCTTGTTTATGTTGTTCATGCTCATGCTGTTGATTATGTTCTTGATGTTCTTGATGTCCTTGATGCTCTTTATGCTCTTTATGACCTTCATGATTAGGTTCAAATATACTTGCTGAAAATTCCTCCACATTATGTATAAGATTTTCAGCCCAATTAGGATGATCAGGATGGTGTTCGTGACCTCTGTGATGCTTGTGATGTTCGTTCTGCTCATGCTGATTGTGATGATCTTGATGTTTGTGATGATCTTGATGATCATTTTGTTCGTAATGTCCTTCGTTATGATCTATATTGTGGTGTGAACTTGATTCATTTTCACTGTTAATCATTGATAGAGTACTTTTTAAATCTTTTTCTATATTAACAATTTGATGGTCAAAATTATGTAATTGCTTTTTAATTTCTTCCATATGAGACTCTATTTCATCTATTCTTTTGTTAACCTTATGCAAATTTTTTTGGTGTTCATTTTTTTTCAAATCAAATTGCTCTAATAATTTATCAAATGAAAGATCCATTTTTCTCACCTATTTCGTTTTTTAATATTATGTGTAAATCCACTGTATCCAAATCCTATTTATTGTAAAATTAACATTAATGAAATCGAAATTGTAAAATACAAAAGGGACTCCTTTTAGAAGTCCCAATTTGATGCAGTATCATTCATATAATTTAAATAAAATTTTACCAGTAATAACAGTTACATCGTTCTGGTTCTTTGCGTTTACTTTAAAATATAGGTTGTTTTCATCAACTTTTTCAAGTGTTGAATTTAATGTGATTACATCATTTAAAAATACCATATTCTTAAATCTTATGGAGTAATTTTCAATAAAGCCAACTTCTAAATAATCTGAAAAAAGCTTCGCTAAATTTCCCATTGTCCACATGCCATGTGCAATAATTCCAGGTAAACCAGCTTTCTTTGCTTCTTCATCAATTGTATGAATAGGATTAAAATCACCCGAAGCTCCTGCGTATTTTATTAAATCAATTCGAGATACTGGTTCTAGTACGACTGGTTTTAATGAGTCGCCAATTTGTAAATCTAATACTGTCGTCATACCGAAAGCACCTTCCTAACCTCTTCAGTTATGATAACAACTGATTTAGTAGTAAATATCATATTGCCTGCTTGATCTTCTCCGTTATCTGACAGTACTAGAAAACCCATAAACCCATGCCCACCACGTTTTTCATAATAATCATTAATCTCTGTATAACAATTAATGGTTTCACCAACTAAAAGTGGTCTTTTATATTCAAATGTTTGCTCACCATGAATTAGACCGACATTAGGTAGGTTAAAATTGTCTATTTTCCCATAGTCAAATACTCTTGGAAAAGTCGTCGGAGCAATATTTTGTCTATACCTTGATTGTTTTCCGTATTCTTCGTCAACATAGATTGGATGTAAATCCCCAATTGCTTCAGCAAATTTTTTCACTGCACCACGTTCTACTGTATTTTTTACTGATTTAGAGCGTTTACCGATAAACGATTTAAACATTTATATTCACCTCAATTTTTTTAAGCTTTAGGTCCACCTGAAACATATAAAACTTGCCCATTTACATAAGAAGACTTTTCATCGGCAAAGAAAGCAACTGCATTTGCAATATCCTCTGGTTTACCTGTTCTTCCGGCTGGAATTTGGCTCAAACTTGCCTCAACTAGTTGTTCAAAAGTAATACCGATTCGATTTGCCGTTTCTTTCGTCATTTCAGTTTCGATAAATCCTGGTGCCACAGCGTTAGATGTGATTCCATATTTCCCAAGTTCAATTGCAAGTGTTTTCGTTAGGCCTTGTAAACCAGCCTTTGCAGTTGCATAGTTTGATTGTCCACGGTTACCAAGTGCAGATGTTGAAGAAATATTAATGATTCTTCCATATTTTTGTTTAACCATATAGACTTGTGCAGCACGTACAACATTAAATGAACCTTTCAAGTGTACATCCATAACAGTATCCCAATCTGAGTCTGTCATTTTAAATAATAAATTATCGCGAATAACACCTGCATTATTGACTACAATATCTATTGAACCGAATGTATCATGAACTTCTTTCATAGCAGTTTCAACTTCATTGGAATTTGTAACGTTTGCAAGTTTAGTGAATAGTTCATACTGCTTAAATTCTGAAGCAGTTTGTGATAGTGCTTCTTCATTTACATCAATAATGGCTACTTTTGCACCTTCTTTTGCAAATAATTCTACGATACCTTTACCAATTCCTCTACTACCACCTGTAATAAAGGCTACTCTACCTTCGAATCTTCCTCCCATTTTCCTCACTCCTTATCTTTTAAACGTATTGTCCTAATTTGACATGTCCTTTTAGTAAATTACGTGAAATGATTAATCGTTGAATTTCATCAGTACCGTCGTATATTCTCCATAATCTTGCTTCACGGTACCATCTTTCAATTGGAAGTTCTTTTGTATAACCGATTCCACCATGAATTTGAAGTACGCGATCAACAACTCGATTTCCCATATTCGAACCATAAAGTTTTGCCATTGAAGCTAAATGCCTATTGTCTTCTCCTTGATCGAGTGTATATGCTGCATTTAATACAAGCCATTTAGCAGCTTCTATTTCAACAGCAGAATCTGCTATTTGCCATTGGATAGCTTGTCGTTCGGCAATTGGTTTTCCGAAAGTTTCTCTTTCTTTTGAATAGTCAATAGCCATTTGTAATAAACGTTCAGCCGCACCAACAGCTGTAGCCCCTACAATCCATCTTGCAAATCCGATCCATTCAAGTCCTAAATTATATCCACCATTTAATTCACCTAAAATATTTTCTTCAGGCACACGGACATTATCAAATACTAAACCAGCTGGTCCCCATTCGCCCATTGTATGAATAAATTCAGATCTCCAACCCATGTCCCGGTCGACTATAAAACAAGTTACACCATCTCTTCCACCAGTTTTTTGATGTCTTTCTTTATCCGTAATTGCAATGACCATTACAAAATCTGCTTCGTTTCCACCTGTAATAAATGTTTTCTCACCGTTTAATACCCATTCATTCCCATCCTTAATAGCGGTCATTTTAATGTTTTGAGTATCAGATCCCGCATTAGGCTCCGTCATCGCAAAGCATGATTTTTTATCGCCATTTATTGTAGGAATAAGGTAGTTCTTTTTTTGTTCCTCGTTACAATAAAATAAAATATTATCCGCATAACCACCAAATTTAAAAGGAACGAATGTTTTTGAAATTTCCATATAAATAATTGCTAACATCATTTGGCCTAAATCAGCACCACCATATTCAGTAGGTGTATTAATTCCCCAGAAACCAGCTTTTTTCGCTTTTAATTGAAGTTCCTTTTCAACTGCCGGATCTAAGCTTGGTCTACCTTCACGCTCATTTCTAAGTACTTCATTTTCTAAAGGGATTAATTCTTTTTCAACAAATTTTCGAATTGTTTTTTGAATCATTTTTTGTTCGTCAGTCAGGCGTAAATGCATTTAAATTTCCCCCGTTTCGATCTGATCAAAGTTTTTCATATCAAAATTTCATTATTTTCTCGGCTCTAAAATCACTTTTCCTACTGTTTTTCTAGATTGCAATATCGTATGGACATTGGCTGCTTCACTTAATGGAAATACTTCTCCAATCGTGATCTTTAATTTTCCTTCAGCTAAATATGTAAATAACTCTTCTAAGCTTAGTTTTATTAATGCCTTTTTTCTCAAAAGAGGTGGTAAGAAAAACCCGATGACTGATTGATTTTTTGCCATTAAAGAGGACGGGTAAAACTTACTTTGCTGGCCACTTGCTACACCATAAATAACTAATCTTCCGAAATAAGCTAAGCAGTCTAATGTTTTATAAAAAACATCCCCACCTGCCATCTCTAAGGCAACATCTACACCTTTTCCGTTTGTAGCTTCAAGTACTTTTTGTTCCCAACCTTCTTCGGTATAATTGATTAATACATCAGCGCCCATCTCTTTTGCTAGCTGTAATTTTTCGGCTGTACTTGCTGTTGCGATTACTTTGCCAGCTCCAAAAAGCTTCGCTAATTGCACTGCTAAAGTACCTAGACCACCAGCTGCCGCATGAACTAAAACGGTTTCTCCCGGTTCTAGCATCCCCATTGTTTTTAAGATATGGTAGGCACTTAATCCTTGGACGGGTAATGCAGCGGCTATTTTAAAATCCATTTCGTTCGGTAAAGGAATTACCGAACGCTCATCAGTCAAGGCAAAATCTGAGTATCCACCACATTCCAACATTGAAACAACTCGATCACCAATTTTAACTGAACTAACCTCATCTCCAATTTCCACTACGACTCCAGCAACTTCAGCACCAGGTACATATGGCAAAGTGGTCTTAACTACATATTGATTTTCTCTTCGCGCTGTATCAGCATAATTGACACCTGCTGCATGCACTTCAATTAATACTTCTTTTCCCTTTGGTACTGGTCTTGCAAGTTCGACTTTTTCTAATACCTCAGGGCCACCAAATTGTTTAAATTGAATTGATTGCATTGTAAACTTCCTCTCAGTTTTTTATTTTCCAGTAAAAATCGCTTTTCTTTTTTCTTTAAATGCAGCAACACCTTCTTGATGATCTTCAGTTGCTACCATTAATGGCTGGGTAATTCTTTCAAGTTCTAGCATTTCATCTAATGTTGATGTAAAAGATTGATTAATTAATTTTTTCATCATACCATTTGCTTTTTCAGGTCCAGCGGCTATTTTATTTGCAAATATTACTGTTTCTTCAGCTAAATTTTCAGGTGGTACGATTGTGTTAATCATACCTAGCTGATACAATCTTTCAGCAGGAACTGGCTCTGCAGTAAAGAAAAACTGTTTTGCTAAATACGGACCGATTAACCTTGGTAGGAAATAAGAACCGCCTCCATCTGAAATTAATCCTACTTGAGAAAAGCTTAAAGCAAATTTACTATCGTCTGTTGCGATGATTAAATCACATGCTAAAGCCAAGTTAAAACCAGCACCAGCTGCAAAACCATGAACTGAAGCAATAACAGGTTTTTCGATTTCACGAATCGTTTTAATAACTGTATTTAAGATTCCTATATGCTCATATACTGCATTTGGAGTAACGTTTCCCATCGTTTTAACATCTCCACCTGCTGAAAATGAACGACCTGCACCTTTTAGTACAATTGCTTTAATTTCCGGATTCAAATTTGCTTGATTAAGCGCTTCAGTCATACTATTCAACATTTCATAACTAAAAGAATTTAGACTTTCTGGCCTATTTAACGTTAAAGTTAATATCCGCGCTTTAACTTCTACTAATAAATGTTGATTACTCATTTATTACACTCCCTTTATATGAATCTATTTAACTGCTAGATCATTGGCAATCCTAATCAAATTTTCTGCGAATTGGTCAAACTTTGCAAAACGCTGGTCACTTGTTTGCCCTGCTTTAAATCGATAGAAGATTTGTTGAACAATTACTGCTAATTTAAAATAAGCAAAAGCCATGTAGTAATGTATGTTTGATAAATCTCTACCACTTTTCTTTGCATATGCTTCAATAAATTCATCTCTTGTAATAAATCCTTCTTGAATCGTAACAGGTGGTTTACCTAATCCAAATTTTAATAAATCTGGATCATCATTTTGAATCCAATAGCATAAAGCTACACCTAAATCAGCTAAGGGATCACCAATTGTTGCCATTTCCCAATCAAATAGTCCAATCATTTCCTTTAAATCGTGACTAAACATTGAATTATTCAATTTAAAATCATAATGAATAATTGATGAGTGATGATTTTTTGGTACATTATTGATTAACCAGCTCATTAGTCGATCAACCTCGGCAATTTCACTAGTCTTTGCTCTGTTATAACGTCCAATCCAGCCGTTAACTTGTCTTTCCATAAAATTCTCAGGTTTCGTTATTTCTAGGAGTTTTGTTTTTGTATAGTCTATGGAGTGTAACTCTACCAGCTTATTTACCATTACAGTAGATAATCTTTTACGATCTTCAATCGTTACGTTTAAATGTGGAGGAAATGATGAGTCAAATACTTCACCATTTTTTCTTTCCATTATGAAAAATGGACTACCTACGATTACTTCGTTTTCTGAATATAAAATCGGCTTAGGTGCAGCCGAAAAGTGGGGATGTATTTCTGATAAAATCCGAAATTCTCTTTTCATATCATGTGCCTTTGGAGCAACTGGGCCAAGTGGTGGCCGTCTTAACACAACCTCCCATTCTCGAATTTTTAGTAAATAAGTTAAGTTTGAATGACCCGCTGAGAACTGACGAATTGTTAATTCTCCATCTGGAAGACCATCAATATTTTTTTCTAAAAATTTATGTAGAACATGAGGATTTAACTCTTCACCTTTACGAACTTGAATCGTTTCTAATTCAACCTTTTCAGCCATATTACCCCTCCTTCGCTTTAGAAAATCCAGTTTATTTCACAACTAAATGCCTATCTAACTTCTCTCTAAAAACTTCTGGAAGTACTTCACTACGTTGCTCTTTAAAGTTAAAAAATACGATGATCGCATTACCTGTAGCAATCATTTGATTTGTCTCTTCACAACAAATTTCATGTTCGAGATGAAAGCTTTTATTTCCTATTTTTGAAATATAAGTTGATACTGACAATTTTTGATTAAAGTGACCTTGATTTACAAAATCGCATTTTGTAGACGCTAGAATAAACTTCCAATCATCTAGATTCATTGAATAGCCAAGAGATTGGAAGAATTTAATTCGCGCTTCTTCTAAATAAATAAAGTAACTAGTATTGTTAATATGACCTAATGCATCCGTTTCACAAAATCTAGGGGTTACGGTGAATTTTTCCATAAAACAACCTACCTTTATCAATTATTTTTTATTTACCAATACTAACTAGTCGGTATGTAAAGTAGAAGGAGAAACTACTCCCCTACTTTAATCCCTTTTAAGATCATTTCTTGGAATGACTTCGCGATTTCAAATGCATTTTTTTGTCCTTCTGCGTTATACCATTCATAACTCCAGTTCATAACACCTAAAATACCGAATGAAACGATTGGTACATCTAAATCTGATCTTAAATCACCATTTTTAATTCCTTCATTCAGAAGTTTCTCAATATTAAATCGATATAAATCCCTTTTAGCCTTAATTTCTGTTAAACTTTCAGGATTTAAATGTCTCATTTCACGATAAAACACTTTTGCGCTTGGGCCTTGTTTTTTAATGTCCATTAAGCTTAAATAAATGACTTCAAATAGCTTATCTGAAAAGCTTTTCTTTGCATCATTAATAACTTCTTCTTGTTCATTTAATACTTCATCAATAAATTGAAGGTGAATTTCCATAAGAAGCTGTTCTTTGCTTGTATAATAATAGTAAAAAGTTCCTTTTGTAACTCCGATCGATTCGACGATATCTTGAATGGATGTACTCGTAAATCCTTTTTTATCAAATAGCTGTATAGAGTGTTCCTTTATTTTTTGTTTCATTAGATGTCCTCGCAATCTTAAAAATTCAATAGAATTATATCATAGTACAAGGAAGGTTTTATCATAATCTAAATAATTAAATAAAAGGACATCACATCTTACTATATTTATAGATGTTCCTTGTGAAAGATACTTATTATTTTTACTTATGCATAGTATTAATGAAATGCAGTATCAAAAGTAATACCATAAATACATTCTTTCCTTAAACTTGCCTGATCGAGCTTTCTTCTTCTCTAATAGCTCTTCTTAATATTTTGCCAACATTCGTTTTTGGTAGTTCATTTCGGAATTCGATCACTCTTGGAACTTTATATGTCGCTAAATGATTTTTGCAGTATTCCTTCATTTCCTCTAAGGTAAGATGTTTATCTTCTTTAAGTACAATCACTGCTTTAACTGTCTCACCTCTATAAGAGTCGGGTACACCTATTACTACAGCTTCTTTTACGAAAGGATGCTCATAAATTACTTCTTCGATTTCACGTGGATACACATTAAAGCCACTTGCTATAATCATATCTTTTTTTCGATCTAAAATTGAGACGTATCCATCTTCATCGACGCTCGCAATATCACCAGTATATAACCATCCATCTCTAATTGTATTTGCAGTTTCTTCTGGCAAATTCCAATAGCCTTTCATCACTTGAGGACCTTTAATAATTAATTCACCAATTTCACCAACTGGAACTTCGTCTAATCCGCTAGCTATATCAACGATTTTTGAATCAGTTGATGGATATGGGATTCCCACAGTACCAGGCTTTCTTGTTGCAAATGCAGGATTACTATGAGTCGTTGGCGATGCTTCAGATAATCCATAGCCTTCTAAAATAGTAGCACCTGTCTTTTTTTCGAATTGCTTCATTAGTTCTACTGGCATCGGTGCACTTCCACTATTACAAAGCTTTATCGCATCTATCCCGTATTTTTCAGACTCAGGATGATTAATTAATGCAATATACATAGTTGGAACACCTGGAAATAGCGTAGGTTGTTCATTTTTTATCGTATTTAAAACTTCTTCAATTTCAAACCGTGGAAGGATAATCATTTCATTTGCCATAAAAACACTTAAATTAATGCATACTGTCATTCCATAAACATGGAAAAACGGTATGATGGATAAAACCCGCTCACGACCCGGATCAAATGCGCCATTAAAAAATTCGCTTTGCTGCATTATATTTGCGTAGAGATTTCGGTGGGTTAGCATGACTCCTTTTGAACGTCCAGTTGTTCCACCCGTATATTGAAGAATTGCAACATCTTCATGAGAATCGATTGTAACTGGTTTCAGTTCTTGATTTCCGCTTTGCAAAAATGTTCCAAATGGAACGCCTTCGCCATAATACTCTTCTGTACCAGTTAAATTTACTACGATAATTTTCCGTAAGTTCGTTTCTTCAATTAACGGTTTGACGGTTGGGTACAAACTATTTAATACAACAATCGTTTCAGTTCCTGAGTCATTTAATAATTCCTTTAGTTCTCTTTCGACCGACATTGGATTTATTTGGGTTACGATACCACCTACAGTAAGAATTCCATAATATGAAATAACATATTGTGGACAATTTGGAAGCATGATTGCTACACGGTCACCTTTTTGAATGCCATTTTTTTGTAAAGCAGAAGCAAATCTATTAACAGCCGACTGTACTTCTTTATAAGTATTTTTTTTACCATAAAATGATAAACAAGAATGATTAGGATAGTGATCGACAGTTTCATTAAACATTTCTGGAATTGATTTTGTTGGAATTGATAGTTCTTTTGCAATATATTCAGGATAGTAAGCTAACCAAACTTTATTTGTTGACATACATAACTCTCCATTTCTGATTATGAATATTGTTTTAAACAACTTTTCAAATCTAATAGATTAGAATATTAATCCTCCACCATCAACTGATAACGTTGCTCCAGTCACGAACGATGCTTCATCGGATGCTAAAAATAGTGCAGCAGATGCGACTTCATCAGGAGTCCCTATTCTACCAAGTGCATTTGCACGGGATAAAATCGGCCACTTTCTTTCATCATTTTTCCATTCCTTAATAATATTTGTATCGATTATTCCAGGAGCAATTGCATTTACTCGAATATTATATTTTCCGTACTCCAATGCTGCATTTTGTGTTAATAAGACTACTCCACCCTTAGAAGCATTGTAAGCACTTACATATTTCCTACCTTTTAAGCCTAGTAAACTAGCTGTATTTATAATCACACCACTGCCAGATTTTTTCAGCTCAGGAATTGCATATTTTATGCCTAAAAATACACTTTTTAGATTAATATCAATTACCTGATCCCATTCCTCCTCTGCTAAGTCTACACTTCTTACTTCGGAGTTCCCTATTCCAGCATTGTTAAACAAAATATCAATTCTACCAAAATGTTCAACAGCCCGCATCATCAAATTTTGAATGCTCTTACTTTCGGCAACATTCGTTTTAACGAAAATAGCTTCTGGATATTGTTCTTTTATGATACCTAGCGTTTCTTCACCAGTAACTTCATTAATGTCTGCTATAACAATATTTGCTCCCTCTTTTGCGAAGCGGATAGCTGTAGCACGCCCGATACCACTACCTCCGCCTGTAATAACTGCGACTTTATCTTTTAGTCTCATTTCGACCCTCTCTCAATCTGTCATTTAATTTGAATTAATTCTTTATTGTTGAGAAGTTATTTTCTGCAGCATGTTTTTTTAATTCTAATCTTGCTAATTGCGCTCGATGTACTTCATCTGGACCATCAGCTAATCTTAACGTTCTGGCATTTGCCCATTGAGCAGCTAATGTATAATCATCAGATACACCTGCAGCTCCAAAGGCTTGAATAGCGCGGTCAATTACTCGCAGGGCCATTGAAGGCGCGACAACTTTTATCATTGCAATTTCTGCTTTCGCTTCTTTATTACCAACTGTGTCCATCATATATGCAGCCTTTAATGTTAGTAATCTAGCTTGCTCAATTTCTATTCTTGAATTAGCAATCCATTCTTGAATAACGCCTTGATTTGCAATCGGTTTACCAAATGCTGCTCGATTTTGAACACGCTTACACATTTCTTCGAGTGCCCGTTCTGCAGCACCAATTAATCTCATACAATGGTGGATCCGACCTGGACCAAGTCTACCTTGTGCAATCGCAAATCCTTTCCCTTCTCCCCATAAAATATTGCTTGCAGGAACTTTTACATTTGTAAACGTAATTTCTGCGTGTCCATGCGGTGCATGATCATAACCGAATACTGGTAATACCCTTTCGATTTTTACGCCAAGTGTATTTAATGGGACTAGAATCATCGATTGCTGTTCATACTTAGGTGCATCCGGATTCGTTTTCCCCATAAATATTGCAATTTTGCATCTAGGATCCCCCGCTCCTGAAGACCACCATTTCCGACCATTGATGATATAATAATCACCATCTTTTTTGATACTCGCTTCAATATTTGTTGCATCAGAAGAAGCAACCTCAGGCTCGGTCATTGAAAAGCATGAGCGAATTTCACCATTTAAAAGTGGTACCAACCATTTTCCCTTTTGCTCTTTCGTTCCATACCTTTCTAAAACTTCCATATTCCCAGTATCTGGTGCACTACAATTAAACACTTCTGGTCCAATCATAGATCGTCCCATAATTTCGCATAATGGGGCGTATTCTAAATTCGTTAACCCTGCTCCAAGGTCACTTTCAGGTAAAAATAAATTCCATAATCCTGCTTGTTTTGCTTTTTGTTTTAATTCTTCCATAATCGGAGGTACATCACTCCACCTAGTTTCTTGTGCATTTAACTGTTGCTCATATATTCGCTCGTTAGGATAAACATAAGTTTCCATAAAATTTTTTAATTTTAATTGAAGCTCTTTACTTTTTTGCGAATATAAAAAATCCATTCAATCATCCCTTTCACATATCGTTTTTGACTAACAAGAAGTTACAGTGATTAATAGATCAGTATTTAAATAGTTTCCTTTGAAAAATTGACATTTACTACGCTTATACCATCTGCAAATACCGGAACAACATTAAAAATACTTTTACTACAAACAAATTTTAATTCCTCTTCAAATCCATAGCGAATTAACATTTTACCAACATTTGATTCCGCTAAAATCTCATCACATTTTTCTTTCAACCCTAAGTAAAAATAATGAGCAGATTTAGCTGCATCGGATAAATCTAAATGACATGATTCATTTACTAAGCAATCAATAAAATAACCTGCTCCATAAAAGTCTTCCATATTAAATTGTCCTGACGACCCCGAACATACTAAAATAACAGACTCATCTTTATAGGATTGTATTAAATGATTTGCAACTGCATTTGCATTCAAAATGGATGCAGCGTATACCCTCTTTGCATTTTGAGAATTTTTTAATGCCACAGTTCCATTCGTTGTTGATAACACGATTGACTGTTCAGCAACAACTTTCTTTAAAGTTAATGGATTAGGAGATAGAAAACCTTCTATTGTATTCCCTTCGTATTCTCCTATTAATAGATATTCTTTGTTCAAATTTTTATTTGTGAAACGAACTGCCTCTTGTCCATTCTTAACAGGTATAACCTCTTTAGCACCAAAGGCTAATGCCGCTGTAATTGTTGAAGTAGCAAGTAACACATCAAAAACGACTACTATCTTTTCATCGTTTATTTTTTGAAAATCAATGTCTTCTTTTTTCATCAAAAGATGAAGTTTGCCCATTAACAAAACTCCTTTTTGATTATGATGTTTCAAACATTACACAATTGATGCTCCACCATCAACAACTAGAACAGATCCAGTCACATAATTCGAAGCTGGCGTTGCTAAAAATAAAGCTGCACCTTTTAATTCGTCTTCATTTCCAAATTTCTTAAGTGGTATAGATTCTATTATTTCATCTGTTCCGTGGGAAATAACATCTTTAGACATTTTTGTTGGGAAAAAACCAGGAGCTAATGCATTTACATGAATGCCACTAGGACCCCATTTAGCAGCTAAATCTTTTGTAAAACTGATCACTGCACCTTTACTTGCACTATAACCAACCGCATTCATTACTTTCGGATTCGTTCCCACTAAGCCAGCAATAGAAGCAATATTGATAATTTTTCCAGATTTTTGTTCTAACATGATTTTCCCAACTGCTTGGGACATTAAAAAAGTACCGGTTACATTAACATTCATTACTTTATTCCATGCCTCTAATGGCATGTCTTCAGCAGGTGCTCCCCAAGACGCACCACTATTGTTTACTAATATATCAATTCGCCCAAATTTCTCTTTCGTTTCTTCAACTACTCTTTGCACATCTTCTTTGTTTGTTACATCACACTTCAATGCGAAAGATTCTACACCTAAACTTTTCAATTCTTCACTAATTTCCTGGCATGCTTCTACATTTCGAGAACAAAGTACAACATTTGCACCTGCTTCAGCGAATCCTTTTGCAATTTGTTCACCAAGACCTCGTCCTCCACCAGTTACAATAGCTACTTTCCCAGTTAAATCAAATAACTCTTTTACGTGCATTTCAAATCCTCCTAAAATTAGTATTTATTTTATAAAGCCCCAATTTTTGCTCAATACTTTCGCTTCATTCTAAAACAAACTTTTAGATACTAACCAGTCGGTATGTTTGTTAATTAGATAATACAAGATAAATTCTGAATATTCAATATTAAATGTTGTTATTTTTTTTTATGTTACTTTTTATCCATATTCACATTTACTAGATTATTTGCTTACTATTTTAGTTTGAGTTAGGATATACCTTTTTCAAATAACCCATTTAAATAGGTTCCAACAGTAAAAAAATCTTTTAAAACGTTTAAACCAATAGATTTTTGATCATCCTTCATTTATACGGCTCCTTTTGTTTGTAGCTCTACAATTGGTTTGGGTAGGATTTATCCATCTCATTCGTTCCAATTGCAACCTACGTTCAGCAAAATGGAGCCGTTTCGTTTTTTACCAAGATAAATATAGTTTTATGCAATCATCCCTCAAGCATTTGCTCAATAAATAGATTCAAATACATTTTTCATAATTTATGATGTCTACACTGCTGATTAGGTGTAGATTTTTCAAGATCTATGTGAGTTTCTAGTTTAGTCGGATTCATAATCGGTTGATGGTGGATTCGATGTGGTATTTGATTTACTTTTGCTGTTAAACGTGAAAGTGTATAGAAGAAGAATGAGGATCAGTATACTTGCGACAGTATCTTGAATGTAAAAACTGGTTTTGTAATCTGCCCAAAGTGTTTTGCTTGAGCTCATTTTTTGTTTCGATTCATGAATATAGTGTTTTACTTCTGGGTGGTTCGGATAGATTTTTTGGACTGCTTCAAATTTTGTCAGTGCATTTTTGTAATAGCCGGCCCAGTAGAAAGTTAACCCTTCTTTGAACAATTTATCAGTTTTGCTTTCAGTGACATGAACGTCCGCTTTCTTGACAACCTTTTTCAATGTGTTCACAGGTACCGCAAAATGAAATCCTTGCACTTCTTGGTCATTCACCGTATCTCCTCGGAAAGTGAGTAAGCCAATCAATTGTCCTTTGTTATTAATGATGGGTCCTCCACTATTTCCATGGGTAGATGCTGCATTGATTTGAAGGACTTGGCTACCAGCTAATGTAGTTTTTGAGATAGCTGAGATTTGCCCTTTATTCATCGTGGGGATCACATAACTATGCATCGATAGCAATTCAGAATCTGCCGCAGCTGGGTAGCCAATCACCCAAATATTGTCTTGATCTTGAATGGAGTCACTGTTTCCAAGTGGAATTGTAGGATAGTGGGAGCCGTCTATTTTTAAGAGGGCCACATCTTTGCCATGATCGGTAGGTTGTTGATAGCTTTTGACGACTGCGCTAATAGGATCATCTACTGTCGGCAAGTATACGTCGACGCCTTTTTGGAAGATTTCGTAACTAGTATACTGTTTCAAGTATGCATCTGTGAATTTGTGCGTCCAATTATTTTCCGTAGCAACATCATCCACAAGAATTGAAAATGCTTGAGAAAGAATATCATGATCGGACAATTGATGAGAATAAATGAGAACATGAGCGTTTGTTACAATATAGCCGTCCGAATTAATGATAGCGCCAGATCCAAAACCGTCAAGTTCGGTTTTATAATCCCATTTCTTCAGCACACTCGTCACGCGTTCATCATCTAAATTAATCGTCCATTTTACAATCGCATAATCAACAATTCGAACAACTGCGGGCTTTGTGGTTTCAGCTAATTGTTGAGGTTTGAGTAAGTCAGGGGTTGAAGGTTTAGTCGAAGTGAGCACAAACGTTGTAGCGATAAGGATTGCTAACAAGATACAAAACGGAATGGTTATGAATGCTTTTTTTTTCATTCCACACATCCTCTCATTTGTTTTGCTTACGATCATCTCCCAATTGAGAGTACATACACAAAAGCAAAAAAATGACATACACCCTTACTGATATTTGCACTATAAAATCAATCATTTCTTTAGCCATTTAACTTTAATGCAATAGAAAAAGCCGCAATTATGCAGCTTATACTCTACTACTATTGTATGGTAATTCAATAAAAATTAGATTATTTATTGAAAATTTCTTCTCCAATCTACAATTAAAATATTATCATTACTAATTAAGGGATCGTAGTTAATTCTACATTTACTAACCATTTATCGATTGCTGATTTAGGATAGTAAAACTCAGATCCAATTTTTAAATGAGGAAGTTCACTCGAATAACTACCTTCACCATCATCTAACTCTGTTAATTTTTGAATTTCTTCCTTACTTAATCCTAAATAATCAACTAACTCTGACTGTGTTAATAGTTGATGTTGATGCTGTACAGAAAGACTCGTTGAAACTTTTGTTCCCATTCCATTAGAAATCATCCAACTTCCAATCACGATACATATCCCTAAAAGAAATATTGATATAGCTATAATATAATTTTTCATATGTTCACCTCTGTTCATTTAATTCAATATCAGCACACTTTCCCTTTATTAAAAAACTAAACTTTTATCCAGTAATCAAAATTAGAGATTGAGAGTAAAACACATACTTTTACATTTGAAAGTTAATTTCATATTTATACCAAAGGGCTAAGATTTATGTTGTAAAACTTTATAAATCTTATTCTTCTTTTTCACATAACGGCAAAACGGTAGAATATTTGATTTCTCTTAAAGCTAAACTTGTTTGAATTCTTGTAATTCCGAGTTGATTTAACTTACGAATAAAGTTCTCCAATTCTTTTCGTTCTCTGTTGGCAACTTTTAATAAATAGTCATACTCCCCTGTTAATAAGTGGCACTCTAAAACTTCAGGCATAGATTGTAACGCTTTCTCTAACACTTCTAATTTATCGGCTTGATGGATATTTGTATTGATAAAAATAAAACAAAGCAAGTCAAATCCCAGCTTTTCTTGATTTAAGATCGCAACTTGTCGATCGATATATCCCTCATTTTCTAATCGTTTAACTCTCGCATGTGTAGCTGGTGGTGACAAATTCACATGTCGCGCTAGTTCCGTATTGCTAATTTGGCTTTCCTTTTGTAACTTATCTAAAATTTTAAGATCTACTTCATCTAATACTTTATTTCCTTGGTGTTCCACTTCTATCTACTCCCTTTCATTTATTCGGAAAATGGTTTCGATCCAACACTTAAAACGAATTATTTTTCCCGAAATAACGCTTTTGATTAAGATTATTTCGTATTTATATCATTATACAAAATAATCTACGGTGAAATAAACAATTATGTTAAACTATTAAAAAAATAGTAAGAAATCACTGTGTAAGGTCTTTTTTAAACATTAAAACAGTGAATTTGGGGGTTTAGATATGCCAATCTTATATATACTGTTGTTATTATTAACAAGTTTGTTATGGGGAGGAAATTTTGTCGTTGGAAAATCCCTTGTTGGTCACGCTTCTCCAATGACCTTGACGACGCTAAGATGGGGAATTGCAATTATCGTATTATTACCAATCGTATGGTGGAAAGAAAAGAAGATTTTACCTCCACGTAAAGCTATTCTACCATTAATCATGATGGGAGTTACAGGTGTTGTTCTTTTTAATCTCTTTCAATTTATGGCATTAGAAAAGACATCTGCAACAAATGTCGGTTTAATTTCGACCCTAAATACAATTTCCATTGCTTTATTTTCATCTTTATTTTTAAAAGAAAGAATAAACTTTTTACAAATATTTTCAATGTTTATTTCGTTCTTAGGGGTTATCCTTGTTCTTTCTAAGGGAGATCTTAATCTATTATTCTCAATGAAGTTTAATTTAGGAGATTTATGGATGGTCATAGCCGTCTGCATATGGGGAATCTATTCGGTTTGTAGTAGATGGGCAACAAGGCTTATATCACCTATGTTGTCTACACTATACTCAGGGATATTTGGACTAGTTGTAATCATCCCTTTTAATCTCTCAGATTTTACGCTTGTAAAAATGAATGGCTCATTTATTTTCTCAATTTTATATACTGGTATTATTTCGACTGTCTTATGTATGCTCTTTTGGAATATTGGTGTCCAAAAAATTGGAGCAACTTCAGCAGGTATTTTCCTAAACTTCAATCCGATTTTCACAGCCATTTTAGCGTTTTTCTTATTAAATGAAAAAATGACATGGGTTCAAGGACTTGGGAGCATTATCGTAATACTAGGTAGTTTCTTGTTCACTTACTTTAAAACAAATGGAATGTCTAAAAACAATCGGATTGTAAAGAAATCTATGAAATCTCCAGCTTAAAGTCTTCATGTTGAGAAGAATTTTCTTCTGCCGTATATTCGTTAGCTGAATAATAATTATTAAAATAGCCTGTATCAACGATTACTTGGTAATCTTAGATACAGGCATTTTATATTAATCTTGTTTTCTTAAATAGATCTAGACTTTCACTCTTTAATGATCATTTCACTTTCTGGATTTATCTATTTTCGTAGAACAAATACTCCCCTTAATCTAAATAAGACATATACTCATATGCTGTAGTTCCATATACACTTTTAAAATGTTTATTTAAATGGGTTAAATCTACAAAGCCACATTCCGATACCGCTGAATATATATCTCTATTTTTTTCGATCAACTGCTTTGCGCGTTCAATCTTACAGTTAAGAAAGTATTGATATGGTGATATGCCCGTATGAGTCTTAAAGTATCTAATAAACTTGAATTTGGATAAATTAAGTTCATTACATATCTCATCAAGCTTAAGAACTTTTTCCAAATTGGAATGAATCAAATTCTTCGCTTTTTTCATTAGCGCGTTATCTTTCTTATAATCTCTTGAAAGATTAGTTCTAATAAGACGATCTGCTAGAGATACTAGTAATTCACTACAAAATGCCTCATCTTTTTCACTTAATATAGCATTAGAAAGACTTACTATTTTTTGTTCAAGTTGATGATCATACACAATAGGGTTCGAAAAACGTACTAAGTCCTTGTTCTCATTTACTTCTAACAGCAATTGTGGATCTAAATATAGCATGACATAATCAATACCAGACTCATCATATGCCATTCCGTCATGTGCTTGTTCTGGATTAAAAAGCATGACACCATTTTGATGTGATAACTGTAAACTTCCATCCAGATTATATTGTTGTATACCACGTAATGTAACACCTATGGCATACTCTTTGTGAGAGTGTTTTTTATACTTAAAATCAGTCATACTTGCTGAGAGCGCCGTAATACCTGATGATTTTTTGTAGATAAATTTCTCCATTAAACTCACCTCTTTAACAGCTTACTTATATCCAGATCATGACTGCTGCGTAAACTAAGCAAAATGCCATCACGATATTAACAGTTTTTTTGTGTTTCTGTAAAAAAACTTTGAAGATTGAACCGAAAAGAACCCATGTAATAAATGCTAAGAATCCAATGATTGTGATCACGATAACACTAATTGTAACAGTAGACATTTTGACTTGATAAGGCAATATATAGCTAGGAATAACTGTCATTGTAAACAGTACCACCTTTGGATTTAAAAACTGCATCAGAAATCCTGACATAAAGGTACCTGATTGTTTCTCGGATGATTTTGATGAATCCATTTTGTAAATCTGATAGGCAAGATAGATCATATAAAAGCTTCCTATAACCTGCATAAGATTTAAAATTTTTGGGATAATCCCTATCAGTATTGTGTTTAACATAGCAGAAATTAAAAGTAATAAACCAAAAGCAAGCGTTGCACCATATGTATATTCCAATGCCTTTTTTGTCCCAGTATTATGCACTGTCGATAATATTACGATATTAGTAGGTCCTGGTGTAAAAGTAACAATAAAACAATATAAAATAAAAGATGTAAAATTCATGAGGTAACTCCTTTCACGTTATTCTCATTTCATCTTACAGCTTAAATTTAAATGCTATATAGTATATTATTGCAAGTTTATTCTATAATTTCACGACACAAAAAAAGGTTGTCTAATTAGAAACCTTTATAAACCCTTATTGAACTTATGTATGTGTTGTTGTATCAGAAACTTATTTTAAGTCTAAGGAGTCATGACTATTAATTAATAATTAGGTCTAATAGAAAAAAAGCCAGAAAAACCATCTCATAGGTTTTTCTAGCTTCTAACTTAATAAGGTAGTACTAAAAGCATTTTTTCTCCGACAACGCTTTCATCTCATATTCTCTATTTGTTTCATTTTTGCATCGATAAACATCATTATGAAAGTGGAACGTTGCCTATTTCAACTCGCTGTTGTTTCATGTTTTGATTCGACTTTCTCTTTCTTTCCAATTTTAAAAATAAAGAACGATGAAATTACTAAAACTGTAATTAATGATGTTAAAAAGAACTGTGAGCGAAGACCATCCATAAAGTACATCGAGAAATAAATTACGACCATTGCTATAATCGTAATGTAGGTTAAAAATGGAAAACCCCACATTTTTAAACGTAACACTTTTCCGTTTTTCTCAGCTTGTTTGCGCTTTATTACATGTGATACTGCAATAACAATATAAACTAGAAGGGCAATTGACCCTGATGCATTTAAAAGAAATGAAAAAAGTTTATCTGGTGAAATAAAATTAAATACTGCAGCCAAGAATGCAAAAGCTGAACTTGCCCAAACTCCCCAATATGGTGACCCACCTTTGTTTACTTTTGTAAAAATTTTCGGAGCATTCCCTTGCTTCGCTAACGAATATAGCATACGAGAATTCGTATAAAGTGCTGAATTCAGACAAGAAAGTACTGACAGAAGTACAACTACTTTCATGATTGTTGCAGCCCCAGGAATTCCTAGATTTGTAAGTAAAGTTACATATGGGCTACTTAACGATTTTGCGTCATTCCAAGGCATTAATAATACTAAAATAGCAACTGATCCGATGTAGAACAATGCTACACGCCAAACAACTGAATTAATAGCCGTTACAACAGATTTTTGAGGGTCTTTAGATTCACCTGCAGCAATTGCAGCAATTTCAGATCCAAAGAAAGCAAACATTACAGTCATAAATCCACCTAATATCGCACTTATACCTTTCGGGAAAAATCCGCCATGCTGTGTCAAATTTGATAATCCCGGAGATTGAATGTTAGGGAAGAATTTAAATAAAATCGCAAGCCCTACTAACATAAACGCTGAGATCGCCACTACCTTTGTAATGGCAAACCAATATTCAAACTCTCCAAATGTTTTCACTGATAAAATATTAGAAAGTGTAAGTACAAAGGTAAGGATTAAAGCCCAGCCCCATAATGGAATACTTGGAAACCATGAATTCATAATATTTGCACCTGCAATCGCCTCGATTGCGATTGTAATAAGCCAGAAAAACCAATACAACCAGCCAATCGTGTATCCTGCCCAAGGGCCAATCGACTCTTTTGCATACGTTGAAAACGATCCACTATCTGGATTTTCAGCTGCCATTTCTCCTAACATTCTCATAAGAAGAGCAACTAATATTCCAGCTATTAAATAGGCAACAATTGCTGATGGACCTGCACTATGAATTACATTTCCACTACCTACAAATAAACCTGCCCCAATGATACCACCAATTGAAATCATCTGAATATGACGGTTCTTTAAATTTTGTTGTAAACCTTTGTTATGTTTCTCCATACTCACATATTCACCCTATTCTTTTTAACGTTAATATAAAACCCTTTATAAAAACCTTGCATTAAAAGACTCGAGCATTTCCAATTCAACTCCACATTCGGAGGTTACATTAAAAAAATTTAGACATATGAAAATGATTAAACGAACTGTTTAGTTGAAATTTGACAATCAGATAGTACGTTTTCTAAAATTGCAAGCCCTTCGCTAAGTTCCTCATCTGTAATCACTAGTGGACTTAAAAATCGAATGATATTTCCATCTAGACCTGCAGTAAGTAATAATAGTCCAGCTTCATTAGCTGCTTTTGCAATTTTTGTTGTAAGATCTTTATTAGGTGTTTTTGATGTTTGATCCGTCACAATTTCTACTGCACACATTGCTCCTAGACGACGGAATTCTCCAAAACAGTTGTACTTTTCTTGCCATTCTTTCACTTGGCTCTCAAGCACTTCTCCAATCCATTGTGCTCTTTCACATAATTGTTCTTCTTCAATGACTTCTAATACTGCTAATGCAGCTTCACAAGCAAGTGGATTTCCACAATAAGTTCCACCTAATTCACCTGGATCTGCCGTATCCATTATTTCCGCCTTTCCTATAACAGCACTTAGTGGCATACCACCTGCGATCGATTTAGAAGCAGTCATAAGATCAGCTGCAATTTCGAAATGCTCCATCGCAAACAATTTTCCTGTTCTTGCGAATCCAGTTTGAATTTCATCTGCAACCATCAAAATACCATGTTTTGTACAAAATTCACGAACATGTTTTACAAATGATTTTGGCGGTATAACAAATCCACCTTCTCCTTGAATCGGCTCCATGACAATACATGCAACAGTCTCTGGTGCTACTGTTGCTACAAAAAATTGATCAAACTGTGCAATAACATCTGCTTCGTATTGCTCATCAGTCATCCCCTCTGGCTTACGATACATATATGGATATGGTGCTTGATATACTTCAGGTGCAAAAGGACCAAAACCAAGTTTGTATGGTTTCACTTTACTTGTCATTGTCATCGTCATTAATGTACGACCGTGGAATCCACGAGTAAATGTCACAACTCCTTGGCGCTTTGTATATTTTCTTGCGATTTTTACAGCATTCTCAACAGCTTCAGCACCGCTGTTTAGTAAAATTGCTTTTTTCGCAAAATCTCCTGGCGTTACTTCACACAATTTTTCACAAATTTCAATGTATGACGGGTACATAATGACATTGAATCCAGGATGAATGACCTTTTCTGCTTGCTTTTGTATAGCTGCTACTACTTTTGGATGTGAGTGCCCGACGTTGATTGTTCCGATCGCTGCACCAAAGTCAATAAACTTCTTACCTTCTATATCGTATAGTGTCGCTCCTTTACCCTCTACAGCAATTGCTCGGTTTCCATTACTAACGCCTTTTACTACGTATTTATCTCGTTTTTCTTGCCATTCTTTTGTTGATAGTTGCTTACCCATAATTTCATTCCTCCATTTTTATAATGATTCGTTGTTCGACTTTTCAATAACTGCATCTTTTAATTAGGGAGTAACCATAGCTATTATTTATAACTGCAAATTTCCTCACTTCAATTACCAGTATGAGAAACTATAAATATAAAAACGTATACCATCTATAAAGCCAATAAAGCTAGAAGGTAAACTTGAAAATAAATTATTTTTAGGCGATATATGCAATTTATCCTTTATGCCAAATAACTAGTTTCATTTCAGTCATCTCTTCAATTGCATATTTCAATCCTTCACGTCCTGTTCCACTTTCTTTTACGCCACCATATGGCATTTGATCAACACGGAACGTAGGGACATCATTAATAACAACTCCACCAACATGCAGCTCGTCCGCTGCTTTCAGTGCATTCGAAACACTATTTGTGTAAATTCCTGCTTGCAACCCATAACAGGAATCATTCACAGCATCGATTGCTTCGTCAACTGAAGATACTTTACAAATTGAAACAATAGGAGCAAAAACTTCGTTACACGATACTTTCATGTTACGCGTTACACCTAAAATAACTGTTGGTTCGAGAATGTTACCTTGCGTTTTACCACCTGAAGCAATTGTCGCACCATGAGATTTTGCTTCTTCGATCCAGCTTAAAGCACGATCTAAATCATTAGGTGAAATTAGAGATGAAACATACGTTTCAGGATTTAGAGGGTCACCTAGTTTAAGTTTGCTAGCCGCATCTGCAAACTGCGAAACAAACACATCGTAGATTTTTTCGTGTATGTAAATACGTTGTAAAGAGATACATACTTGTCCTTGGTTTGAAAATGCACCCATTAAACAACGATCAATGACCTTTTTTACGTCGATGTCTTCGTCAATGATTAATGCAGCATTTGAACCAAGTTCAAGAGTTGTTTTCTTAAGCCCTGCCTTCGCTCGAAGTGAAATTCCAACAGAGGTACTTCCTGTAAAAGTCACCATACTAACTAGATCACTTTCTACAATAGTGTCACCTACCACTCCGCCTGGACCTGTTACAACATTTAATGCCCCGTCCGGTAGCCCTGCTTTTTTGAACAAGTCAGCTATAAAAAATGCAGAAAGTGGTGTTTGTGAAGCTGGCTTCAATACAACGGTATTGCCTGAAGCAATAGCAGGACCAACTTTATGTGCAACTAGATTCATAGGAAAATTAAACGGAGTAATTGCTCCAATAACTCCAATTGGGTTTCGAACGGTGTAGCCTATTTTTCCAACTCCACCAACTGCCGCATCAAATGGGATCGTCTCTCCATGGATTCGTTTTGCTTCTTCTGATGCAAATTTATAAGTTTCAATGGTTCTTATTACTTCTGCTTTGGCGAATATAAGGGGTTTAGCTGACTCGAGAGCAATCACTTTCGCAGCTTCTTCAAAATTTTCTTCAAGAAGCTGTGAAACTTTCTCTAAAATCGTTGCTCGTTGATGAGCAGGCATTTTAGCCATTACTTCTTTAACATCATAAGCAGCTTGAATCGCTATTTGCGTTTGCTCTTTATTAGCTATTGAAATGTCTGCAATCTTTTCTCGTGAATAGGGAGAAAGCAATTCTGAAAAATGTTCTGTTTCTACATGTAGTCCGTTTATCCAAAGATTCTGTTTCATGGTTTCCCCTCCATAATTTATGAATACGTATTAATGATAAACGTCAGTAGGAATAAGTGTCAAATAATTTTTATTTTTTAGCATTTTTAAAATATTCATTTTTTTCCTAAAACCGTACCCGTTTTCTCAGTTTAGTGAGATTCTACTTCAAAATTACGTTAATTTCGGTTAGAACACTCTCGATTAAGCACATTTTTTTAAACAATCTCGGCGTTCCAATCTACATGATCAATAGTCATTCATTCTAGTTTTATGAATACGTATCCAAAATTTTCAATTATTTCCGTAAAAGTCTTAATCAAATTCTTTTTTATTTGTTATAATTAAGAATAATCTCATAAAATTTCTAAAGATTATGTTGTTTATGGAAATTAAAGTAGTTTTGGAGTCTGCCTTATTCATTGCATTTTTAAAATTAATTCACTATTATTTTAAATTAATATACTATGAGCTTGGAGTGATTTATTTGGTTTCTTCACACGATGTTGCGAGGTTAGCTGGTGTCTCTCAATCTACTGTTTCTCGCGTACTAAATGGATCTAAAAATATTAAACAAACTACAGTATCGAAAGTAGAGAGAGCCATAAAAGAATTAAATTATCGTCCGAATATGATTGCTAGAAATCTCGTGAAGAGAAAAACCAACATGATTGCATTAATCACAGGACATATTCAAGATCCATTTTATGAAGAATCTACGCGTGGAATTGTAACCATCGCAGCAAAAAAAGGATATAATGTTCTCGTATATTTTCATAAATCAGATAACGATAACATGCTTTACAACCAAGTTTTAAGTGCACCTGTTGATGGAATCATAATGTCCTCTATTTTAATGGATGATCCTATTTTTCCTTTATTAGAAAGTATGGAAGGCAAACCGTATGTGACTTTCAATCGTAAGCATTCGTTTGGGAAAAACTATTTTGAGATTGATAACATAAAAGCTGGTGAACTAATTACAAATCATATGATAGAGCTAGGTCATAAAAATCTAGCCTTTATAGGTGGACCGCTACAAGCTTCTACTTTTTACGGTCGATTAGAAGGGTATAAAACAGAGGCTAATAGACAAAAAATAGAAATTCACGAAGATTGGATAAAATCAACCGATACAAGTGTAGAATCCATCGTCAAAGCATGTAAAGAGTTATTTTCAGGTATTGAATTTCCAACAGCCATTGTCGCTGCAACGGATGCTATTGCATTAATATGCTTGGATTTCCTACTTAATAAAGGCTTTAAAATACCAGAAGATATCAGTATTGGTGCAATTGACAATATAGAGTTTTCTGCACATGCATCTATACAATTAACTACAGTGGGAACTCATTTAAGTCAATCTCTAGGAAATCTAGCTATGGAACATCTAATTAATATGATTGAAAATAAGGAGAAACAAATTGATCCTACAACAACTACAATCACACCCAATTTGATTGTTCGACGTTCAACTAGCCAACCAAGAATAAATAAGTAAAAAGAGACGTGAATAACTCACGTCTCCGATTTTCCAATCCATTTTCCAAATATCATTATGTTCACGCCCTAATAAACTCATCCAATTTTCTCCCTTTTAGCACCTCCATTTTTTTAGTATTCTACTTTTTTATGAGTACTTTACATCTTTAATTGCAGCTAATAAATTTTCTCCAACAATAGGATACTGTTCAGGTTTAATTCCTAAGCTTCTATGTTTATGTGCAATTAGATTTACTTCTTTTAATATTTCGCCTAAATTTTCAATATGTAGCGCCGCCGCATAAACTGCATTTGCTAAAGCAGTTTGTTGTCTTCCTCTTTTTTGATTTGCTTCGTTAAATACATTAAGGAGTTCAGGGTGTTTCTGAAATAACAATTCATAAAAACGAGTTGTAATTGCTTCACCATGAATCTCTAATACTGGCACTGTTGACTTAATAATTTTTATCTTTTCTGGACTTAATATATAAAAAATATCCCTCCTTAAAATGGAAATACTTTGTTATAATTTCCTTTTAAATGAAAGAAAATTCGCAAATAGATTTGTAAATTACAATTAGTTTAACTACTAGAATACTTGTAAGTAGATTGAATAACTTTGAAAAATATGAAATAATTTATTTACTATCAGGAGGAATAAAATGACATTAATTTCAGAAATTCTAGAATACAATCAACAATTCGTTGAAAATAAAGAATATGAAAAATACATAACGACTAAATTTCCAAAAAAAAAAATGGTGATTCTTACATGTATGGATACACGACTTGTTGAATTATTACCACAAGCGATGAACTTTAAAAATGGTGATATCAAAATTATAAAAAATGCTGGAGCAATCGTTTCGCACCCATTTGGCAGTGTGATGCGAAGCATACTAGTTGCAATTATTGAGCTTGGCGCAAAAGAGGTAGCTATCGTTGGACATCATGGTTGCGGCATGAAAGGGCTAGAATCTGATTCTTTTATAGAAAAATGTGAACAAGCTGGGTTAGATAAAGAAATCATAAATACGTTAACAAACGCAGGTATTGATATTAAAAGTTGGTTAACAGGATTTCAAACAGTTGAAGAAAGCGTTGAACAAAGTGTTAAGATGGTCAAAAATCACCCAATGTTTCCGAAAAACATCAGTGTTCATGGACTTGTAATAGATCCAGAAACAGGAAAATTGGATATAGTTGTAGACGGATATGCGAGCTAGTTTAGTGGGAAATTTCATCCTTAAAGCAGTTTCACGATAAGAAAAAGGATTTCCCATTTTGTTATATCCCTGTCAAGTAGACAATAAATAAAAGGTACGCAAATTAAACAACCTTATCCCAATATTCAGTAGGGACTAAGGTTGTTTTAATTTCTTTTCGATTTCAGAAAAAACACTCCGTTTTTACATGGTTAAAAACTCTCTATACAAGCATTATCCAAACTATTCCCTTTTCTGGACTTTACCTTTTATTTTTGTCTTCAGTTAATACTTGTCCTAAATCTTTTGAAAAAGTTGCATGATCTTGATCAACTAAGCTAGTTGCCTCAGTCTCTGTTAGCTGTTGACCTTTTAAACTTGATTCAAGTTGAGCGACTTTTGCTGGCTTATTATTAAATTCTACAATTACACTCGTTTGGTTAGTAGATTCTAAATCGATATCAGGATTAACTCGAAGCCCTGTCTCATTACTCGTTGAAAGTTGATGAAGTGCTGCTCTCTCGGCTGGTGATAAATTTGCTAGCATTTCATCTACTTTCGAATAACTAGCTGCCTTTATTGAGTTTGTTACATGAGTTTGGGAACCAAGAAAAAACTTGATGATAACGCTAATACGGAAAAACTTTTTACAATCCTACTCCTAATTCTTTTTTTTCATAATCATTTGCTTACTCATATAAGTAAAATTTTCTTATTAAGTAAAGGATACTTAATGAGTAGTTAAAATTAAAAATACTACCTATCTAAGGAGGTATTGTGTTTGGCTAAGCGTTTATTAATATTCATATTTACTTTATTATTTTTTTTATTTTCTCCAGTTTTAAGTGCTAATGCTTTGATTGTATATGAAGTAAAACCGGGAGATACTTTGAAAAATATATCGAAACAATATAAGTTGAATGAAAAAAGCTTTGCAAATTTAAATGGATTAGATCGGAATGATAATCTTGTGATTGGACAATCTATGATAATTCCTGGGTCTACTTACTATGTGAGACAAGGAGAAACTTTATGGGATATTGCATTTCGACATTCAATTGACATTAATTATTTGAAAAGTAAAAATAATATTACTAGCGATATAGTAATTCCAGGCCAAAAATTAATTATTCCTTCATCTCCTAAAATCACTATTTGGACTGGTTCTTATTTAATTCCTAAAAATAAAAAAACTAATACATGGATGATTGATTATTATAAAAAGTCACTTACAAGTATTTTTATATTTGAATTTCACCCTACTTCTCAAGGGAATATAATTAAAGTAAAAGAAAATCAGTCTAATCGGATAGCTTGGAAAAATCACATTTTTCCGTACGCTACATTAACTAATATTAGTAAAAATGGTTTCGATCCAAAGCTAGTGCATTCATTACTTAGTAAAACATCAATGCGAAAAAAGTTGGTAAATAACATCTATACTCTTTTAGACAAAAATGATTATAAAGGAATAATGATAGATTTTGAATCACTAAACCCTGAAGATAGGAATAGCCTTAATTTATTTATAAAAGCATTATCTGAGAAACTTCATCGTTCAAAAATGGAAGTTTTAATGGCGATGCCTCCAAAGGAAGCAGATCATATTCCTCAATTTTATGATGCTTATGATTATTATACCCTTGGTAAATATGTTGATAAGATGTTTTTAATGACATATAACTGGCATTGGCCGAACAGTCCCTCAGGCCCGATAGCTCCATTAAATGAAGTGAGAAAAACGTTAAATTATGCTGTATCCGTTGTACCAAAATCAAAATTATTATTAGGAATTCCTCAGTATGCCTACGATTGGCCTATTACTGGTGAGAAACGAAAAGGAAGCGCATATTCCACTCAAAATGCTATTAAAATGTATAAGAAATATGAAAGTGAAGTCTATTTCGATCGAGAAACTTTATCACCTGCATTTCGTTACACTGACAAAGATGGAATTATCCATGACGTTTGGTTTGAAGATCCTCGAAGTTTACTAGCAAAATTTCACCTTGTAAAAGAATATGCTTTAGGCGGATTGGGGTGTTGGCATCTAGGTATTACAATGCCTCAGACTGAACAATTATTACTTAATGAATTTAAAATTAATTAAAAAATTAACAGCCAATTTTTAAATGATTGGCTGTTTTTTATGCTGTGTAATGATTTTTACTTTTTTCTTCTAAAATTGTTCTTAATTCCCAAGTAGTTGCTTCTGAAAATTGTTTCTCAATTAACTGGATAGATTTTGGTGCAATTCCCATCCCCTGGTATTCTGGCAAAATGAATATTGGACTGATCCAAAACTAAGTTTCCTCTTTCCAATAGATACAAAATGCCCCTACAAGAACATCATCATGCAAAATTTTATAAAATCCACCAAAAGAATAATTATTTCTCTTAATTACATTATCAAACGGTTCGTTTGCTGGATTTGTTACGGCATCTTTATATTTATCTAACAGTGGCATAAAGGCATTCACTTACATATCAAAAATTACTTGTGCATCTGCGTCTATTACTTTGTCTAATTTTTACTAGTTCACACCAACTAAATTTTTAAGTTCCGATTATTAAATTCTATATTTTATATTGTTTTTCCTTGTTCGGCTATCCTGCCATTTAGTTCAACAAAAAACTCGACTATAAAGTCGAGCATGTTGTACAGCTAATGCAATGTGTTAGTTGTATTAGAAGAGTAGTCTTTACTTTTCTAATTTAACTCATCAATTCTTTGAATACTTAGTTAGTGTAAACACACTAAAAAAGAACCTATGTATGTATCCTTCATGTATTAGAACCAACCAATTTTTTATTTGGACGGCTAATTTTTTAGTTACGATTTTATAATATTATACGTAAGGCCAATTGCACCGGAATTAAATGTTTTGTTTTCAACAAGTGAGAGGTTGCGTTTATTTTCTGAGCCCTTAAATAAAGGTAGACCACTTCCTATAATAACTGGTGAAATTGTAATTTTAATTACATCAATTAAATCAAGTTCCATAAGACTATGTCCAAACCTTGGGCTACCTAAAATAATAATATCTTTTCCCGGCTGTTTTTTAATGTTCTTTATTTCTTCCTCAATATTTTCTTTTATTAATCTTGAATTATTCCATTCAGCTTTTTCAAGAGTTGTAGAAAAAACAACCTTTGATGTCTCTTCTATCCATTTAGCATGTTCAATTTCATATTCTGATGCTTCAGGGTTAGAAGGTACAGAAGTCCAATAATTTTCCATCATTTGGTATGTACCTCTTCCCCATAATACTGTATCTACAGTACTTAAAATTTCTCTAGCATGTTTTTCTAATTCTTCATTGTAAGATACCCACCCGATATCCATTGCACCGTTTGGCCCTTCTACAAAACCATCTAAAGAAGAATGTAAAAATAAAATGACATTTCTCATAAAATCCTCCTATTTACTAAGTTATGTTTTTTCTTATGTTTATATAAACGAGAAACTACTAACTGTTTTTATGGTTTAGAAGATATTTTTCTTATTCCTTCCCTTTTCTTATATTCTTCACTTGAAAAAAAATCCCTTTAAAATCTGGTTTTCAACGTCAAATTTTTGATAATTTTCCCATTTCTAAATTGATCAATACTGTCAGTTAGTACATTATTTTATCTGCCATTTTTGTTGAATAAAAATGAGCCTATCTCGGCTCTAAAATAGAACGATTAGCTGGTTAAGTTGAACAACGACGATCTAAAATTAAACTATGGCCATAATAGTTTTTTTAACCATCTATCACCCTCGAAGCTATATCTTAATCGTATATGCTTACGATCTTCGTCAGCCTGCCAGAACTCCACTTCTTTAGCAACTAATCGATACAAAGTCCACGAAGGAAACACTAAATTTGGATTATGTTGTAAAATTTCAATTTGTTTGTTTAGTGCCTCATCTAACTCAGAATGTTCTTTTAAGATTGAACTTTGTTTGCCAATCAAAGCTATTGCACGGGCTACAGTTCCTCTAGCTAAAAAATCTTTAGCACTTAATTCATTTTCCATTTTAATTGCAGTCCCACGTATTCTGACTTGTCTACCAATTAGTGCCCAATAAAAAGTCATAGCAACATTGGGATTAAAATCTATCTGTTTACCTTTTTCACTTTCTGAACTTGATGCAAAATACCATCCATATTGATCCACATCTTTAATAATTAGAACCCTAGCATCGGGAAATCCATTATGATCAATTGTTGAAAGAGTCATTGAATGTGGTTCGTGTACGCCATAATCAATTGCTTCTTGGAACCATTCTAAAAAAAGTTCATTTGGAAATACTGACGTATTGTTAAAATTAAACGCAGGAAAGGGTCCATTAAGTGTTTTACTTTTTCTTATAACTTTCCTAATGTCGTCCATATAAATCCTCCATCTATTTAATCAAACATTTATAATTAAGACATTCTCCAAATTTTGACTAACAACCCGCTAAATTTTAAAAAGGGAGCGGATTAACAGCTACTAATTCTATTTAACTAACACAATGCGTTAATTCAAATTTCCCCCTTCTTATAAATACTTGTAATATGTAACTATTGCATTATTTAGTTGAACAAGGGATATTTACAAACTGAACTATCGATAAATACCAAAAGAGATAAATGTATCTTTAACCTTAACTAAATTAAGGAACTATTTACCTGTTAATATTAACTTTCGAGTTTTACCATCATATATTTTATAACTAATACCATACTTATGGTCTTTTGTAGTTGTCACCTTACAAAAATAAGGAATTGACTTCCCATAAGCATCTAGTGCTGGAATACCTCTGAAGGAAAACATCTCATCTGTATCGAGAATATCAAAGTCAGCTTCAGAAGAACGACCTGATGAATCTATTTCGATAACACATTTTCCACTGACGACATCATATTTTTTGAATAAAATATATTTTAGGCTAGGGAGAGTTGCTATTAAAAATAAAACACCAATTAAAAGGAATCCAATACCTCCAATTAATATTTTATAGTCTTTAAAGCCATCCATTGCAATAAAGAGAAATACTGCTGCTATTAAAAATCCAACTCCGAGAATGAGCAATACATAATAAATGAGCATTTTTTCACTTCCTATCACTAATATTGCCTTCCTCAGACAACGCTTCTAAATATAGATAGTAGCTTTTTATTTTGTTCAATCATTTAATTGTTTCATTACTTATCCAACTAACCCGCCATTCAGCTAAATAAAAAAAATCGACTAAATAGCCGATCATGTTGTTCAACTAATGCAATGTGTTAGTTGCATACTTGGTATCACTTTTTAAATAAATTCGATTCGTGCTGTATCAGTATCAATAACAAAATATGATTTAGGCAACTTCTCAATCGAATAATAAAATCAATAGTATTACTAATACCATCCCAATAGGTAGCGAAATTAACAATCGCTTCCACTTTTCATAATTAAGAATAAATACTAATATGGATACTATTTCTAATAACCATAAAGAGACTCTTTCACTTATATTTAATGAATCTGGTAAATACATTGCAGTTATTAATAAAAGGATAGTCCAAAATATTGAATATTTAATAATACTTAAAACCAATTTAAAGTGCACGATAATCCATTCCTTATTTACTATTTTATATGAATAATATCATATATCTTTCTATTAATTTTAAAGTACAATACTCGGAAATACTATATAAAAATTGCAATTAAGCAGTTAGTGTTCAAAAAACTAAAGTTTTGTTAGATCAATAAGGTATATAACAAAATATAATTCTCTGTGTTTTCAGTATTTCCTCAAGATGATTCACTTTTATTAGTCCATTTAACTTTACCATATCTTGGAATATTTATGTTTATTTTTTGGGAATTTCTTATCCCACAAAAACATGCTACTTAAAAACTATCAACCTAAAAAATTATTAGATTTATAGAGACCTTATTCCCCTCTATCATAGATTGACTATGCAGATCATTTTATGAAACAGACGTATACTTTAGTTCAATTGCAATAAAGTAATATATAAATCTGCTCATTTTTTGAATATATTTATTGCTCAATTCTTGTTTAACTCATAAGTTAATTGGAAATTACTAAAAAACTGTATGATATTTAGTGTATAATAAGTATGAGGTGTTTAAATGAGTAAAGCTAAAGCTAAGGGCGGTACAGGTCGAGGTACAGATAAAAAGGGTTGGAATAGATGGCAAGCTAGCGCAAAAAAAGCAAAGAACGCGAAGCCATATGTTAGCAAAGGTACTAAAAAGGGCAGTTCCAAAACAACTAATAATAATTCAAATGTCTAATTGTATTAAATGATTAATTTTATCTTCATTTTATATAGGCTATAAAATTTAATTCATAATCGCGTTAGATTTTCCCCTTATTCTTTTTCGAATAGGGGTTTTTAATTTATAAGACAAATTTATAAGACATAAAAAGAGTCAGATCCTACTATATAGAATCCGACTCTTTTTGGTCAATTAAGCCTTTTTAACATTAGTTGCTTGTGGTCCGCGTTGACCTTGTTCTACTTCAAATGTAACAGCTTGACCTTCGTCTAAAGATTTAAATCCATCAGTTTGAATTGCTGAAAAATGTACGAATACATCATCACCATTTTCACGCTCAATAAATCCAAATCCTTTTTCTGCATTAAACCATTTTACTTTACCATTTTCCATTTTTGTTACCTCCCAGTGTGGCTTACACACATTGTAATATAATAATTTTAACAATTTAATTTAGATTAATCAAATTTCCATCAAAAATAGGCAATTAACAATGAAATATGGCTAATCATAAGTCCGTTATTATGTAACTAACTCTTTGCTTTATTTTATAATAGGTGTCACTATTTTTTCTCTAAATTACTTATTCTTTGCTCTAATTCTTCAATTTTTTTATAAGAAATATACAAATTCTTTGTTGCAAATAACCTTACTTTTTTTACAATCTTAAACACTACATACACTACTACAATTAAAATGATCAATTGAAATAACGTAATGATTAAACTAAAATTATCCATTTTGCACTCTCCTTTTCAAACTCGCATTTAATCATTAATACAATTTACTAAAATGATATGCGTCGTGCATCTCTAGACTCTTTAGTTCAAAGTGTTTATACATCCATTTTCTATTCCCTCCAATTTAATCCCTATAAAATAAAGCCCCTTTGGTCATTCTTATAATTCCATTTAAGTTTAAAAATTCCTTTAATGATTAAACGATCCTGCCATTTACTGCAATAAAAAAAACTGCAATTAAGCAGTTTAGGATTCGCTAGTTATATAAAAATTCTTGCATTGATACAATGAAACCAAGCAAGGATACTATGAAATAAATATAACCCAACTTTTTTTGTTTTTGTTTAAATTCTGGTATACATGCCATTAAAAACAATGCTGCTAAGAAAAAGTGCATATAAGGGAGTAATCCTAACTTATGTGTTATTAAGCCAAAAATAGATAATATTAAGACAATCAATATAAATATCATTCTTAAAATTTTTAGCATTCGAATTATTCCCTTCGTACGATTTACATACTTTAGTTTAAGTACTGTAATTCTCAATTTTTAATATATCTCACAGGTTATTTTGCTTTATTCGATTAAATAACCGACGTATTAAATTTATTACTTCAGCAGCTACAAAACCAATCAATATCATCTTTAAGAAAAATATGTTATCTGAAGTAAATGTCAATTGTCTAGTTCTCAAATAGTGAACTAAATAACCCAATACAGCACCGCATATAAGCCAAATCCATATGTGTTTAAATCTTTCCAAAATAATGTTTTCATTTAGCTGAATATTATCTCCTTGCTAACTATCTAACTTGTCATTTGAATTTGATATCCATTTTCAGCAAACATGTCATTTAATTTTTAATTAACACCAAAGATTGACACTCTAATAAACTAACAAAATTTAATACTATTATATTATACAATAAAGTCATAATTATTATTTTGGGGGAATTCCCACTTTTTCCATAAAAAAACAATTTTCCTTTTACCCTTAAATGCATTTCATCAGAAAAAATCGATTTTTAGCCAAAGTACTGTTCAACTAAATCAATACGGTAGTTACATAAGAAGTTATTTTATTTTTTCTTCAGTAAAGGTAAATCGGAAAAAGTAAAAACAAGTGAAAAAGGTATAGTCGATGATAAAATCCTATCCAAATATACTGTTCAAACCTACTATTGCAATTTCAAATCCTATTTAACCGTTCAAGAATACTTATTACTATACTTCATACAACCACAAATATAAGAGTTACTACCTAAAGGATTTTTAAACGAAGTAAAGAATAAATTAGATAGTAGATAAATAAAATTGACTTTTTTACTTGAAATTTCGATTTCAGCTTTAAATTTAGGTATACATAATAAAAAATGAATAATAACGATCACATTAATCAAATAAATAATCAATATGCTTGTTACAGATACTCATACTTAAAGCTTCACACATTTTTTAAGTATTCAATGAATTAATTGAATAATTTTGAAAGGTCATAGGGAGGTAAAGGATGAAAGAAAATAACAAGACTCTTATTTTAATAGGACTAATGATTGGAGTCATTTTCTCAGAGCTTGATGAGACAGTCGTTTCAACAGCTATGCCTACAATTATTAGAGATTTAGGAGGTCTAGCGCTTTACGGCTGGGTTGGTGGAGTTTATATGCTTTCGATGACATCTTTTATGGCAATACTCGGCAAACTTGCGGATTTATATGGACGAAAAAAAATATATTTATTTAGTATGGGATTATTCATAGCTGGATCAATAATTAGTGGAACAGCCCAATCAATGGAAGTCCTTTTAATTGGACGTGGGATCCAAGGGATTGGTGCCGGCGGATTAATGCCACTCGCGATGGTCATTTTCGGAGACAGCTTCCCAGTTGAACAGCGTGCTAAGCTACAAGGTATTTTCGGAGCTGTCATGTTTATACCTCAACTACTTGGACCGCTCATTGGAGGATATTTTGTACAACATATTTCATGGCACTGGATCTTTTTAGTAAATATTCCAGTTGGAGTTTTAGCTGCAATTTTATTAGCTTTAGGATTAAACGAAACGAAAGTAGACAAAAAAATAAATATCGACTGGTTTGGCGGAATCTTACTAGTCACCACTTTAATCAGTTATCTTCTCACTCCTGTACTTCATCAAACAGAAGGATATGCATGGAGTGAACCTAAAATGATTGGTTTACTAATTTTAGGAACCATTTTACTTGGCCTATTTATTTTTGTCGAGTCAAAAGCAAAAGAACCAATTATCCCATTGCATTTATTTAAAAATAGAAACTTTGTTGTCATTTCGGCTCTTGTATTTGTATTTGTTCTTGCGATAATGGGTTCACTTTCATCTTTCCCATTCTTCTCGCAAAATGTACTCGGTTTAACACCTACTGAATCTGGCTATTTAAATGTACCAATTATGGTTGGTGCAATGGGGGCAAGTGTAGTTGCTGGTCGAGTAATGAATAAATTCTCCTATCGAAATATTTACGGTGTTTCATTTATTATTCCTATGATCGGTTTCTATTTACTTACAGGTATCACGGCTCACACTTCAATTATTACATTCGTTTTTTATTTCATTATTCTTGGACTTGGATTCGGTGCACTATTTAACAATGCATTAATTGTTCAAGAATCAGTTGAAAAAGAAAATGTAGGGATTGCTCAATCTGCCGTTATGTTATTTCAATCCATTGGTATGACGATTGGCTTTAGTTTATTTGGTTCATTATTAGCCTCTAAAATTACATCAGGGATGAAATCACTAGCTGGAAGTCTTACTGTGGATCAATTACTACAATTAAAAAATGTAGAAAATGGTATGATTCCAACAAATCTTGATTCTAATTTACTAGAAAAAGTAAAAACAGTCTTCACTCATGCATTCCAGGATTTATATTGGGTATCTTTCGTGCTTTCCATTTTAACATTTTTAATTTGTTGGGGACTGAAAAAGGAAATTTTAATAAAGAAAGATGAATCAAGTAAAGTAAAAGAAGTAAATTCTATTTAATTTAGTACACAATTCCATTTTGTAATACTGCTTCAGTTGACGGAAAAAGCATTTAAAAAATAGTGATTTTTAAACAATTGAGTTATCATTTTAAAGAATATTCTGAGGCATTGCTCATGCAATGCCTTTTGTTGTTGTTAATTTGCTAATAGTGGACGGACAAATCATCATTGATCCTCCATTGGACTTGAGATTTGTCACCTCAAACAACTTTTAGCCGCTAATCATATTTTCTAAGTTCGGAACTTTCACCCTTTAGTTCAAATATACCTTTTTATGAACGTAGACTTTTTAACTTATAAAATAAAATAATTGCTGCAAACACAAACGTTACTGAATTAGCCGAAATAACTGCAAAATCATGAATAAATATTCCGTAAATTAACCAAAGAAAAACACCTGCACTAAATAAAATATAC
The DNA here is from genome assembly GCF_042721555.1 of Gottfriedia sp. NPDC058432. Taxonomy (NCBI): domain Bacteria; kingdom Bacillati; phylum Bacillota; class Bacilli; order Caryophanales; family Bacillaceae; genus Gottfriedia; species Gottfriedia sp. NPDC058432. The sequence goes on along the minus strand of NZ_JBHXLC010000009.1, from coordinate 58,065 downwards.
ATAATTAGTGAAATGCCTGACGTGTCTTTTGTTTTTATTGTTTTAATTGCTTGTGGTAAAAAGGAAGCTGTCGTTAATACAGCAGCAATCAATCCGATGATTTTAATCATTAATAATTTCCTTCCTTATATTAGACTGTTTCTTCAAAAAAAGATCCATGCTTGTGATGACTCGGATATATGATGAATTTAAATCTAATGCTATTTAATATTCCCAAGTTTTTATTAAATTCCTTTTTTACTAAACTTCTAAAATAACAAAATAAATAGGGCTGTTTATACAGCCCTTGTGATCTTTTACTAACAAATGCATTAGTTGTATAAGTGAATAGATTAAAATCTTTATTTTCCCTATATCTTATTACATCTTTGTATCCCAGCACCCACAAAACCGGTTTAGCAGGATCTTTCCTTTAAATTCAGTATTAATATTAGTTTTTCTTACCAATGTATAGCAGGTGAGAGGAATTTCCAAGAATATAAGGGTCTGTTGCTTTTTCTTTAATTAAATTTATAATTTTTTCTACCTCTGCTTCACCTTTGTCTCTCCAGTAATTCCAATTATCATTGTTTAAAATAGCTCCTACATTTGAACCAATTAACTCCAAAGTTTCAAATCCATGAGTTTCCATAAAAGGATTGATGTCCTCAATATTAAAATAATATGCGCCTGTAAAACGCCCCTCATCTGAATGATTGAAACAACCAGTTTGTGAAAACTGATGAATAGTGTCCATATTATCGTTTGGCTTCCAATTATTTGGAGATAAGAGCGATGTAAATATATGCCTAATCCTAGGCATAAAAGCAACAAATACTAGTCCATTCTTTTTAGTTACTCTATTTAACTCTTGAACAGCCATTATACGGTCATTTTCTTCCTGTAAATGATACATTGGACCAAGCATTAATGATGCATCAAACTGTTCATCATTGAGCATATTAAGCTCTCTCGCATCAGCAGTATAAAAACCATCGAATTGCCCTTCTATTTGAAAGTCTTGAGCTTTGGTTTTAGCAATCTCAACTAATTTAGGTGTTAAATCAGTTAATGTTACTCTATATCCATCTTTAGCAAGCTCCATTGAGTATTTTCCAGGTCCAGCTCCATTATCAAGTATATATCCTGTTTCAGGCAAATATTTCTTTATAAATTGCCAATTCACTTGGAACTCAATTGGTTCGCGTTCAAGCCTTCCCCACTCATCAAATTGATTATAGTAGCTTATTATTTTGCTCATTAAATTTCACCTATTTTCATTTTTTAATACCAATTCTACATAAATCACATACTATCCTTCTTCAACTAATCTGCTATTTGGTGCAATAAAAATGACCATCGAAGCAGTCGTTCCTTTTAAAACATTTTAAATTGCCCTAAAATACTTAAAGTAAGAATTAAAAAGTGAAGTAATTTCTAATTGACACTGATATCACAATAAAAAAAGAGATACAAATTCAGTTGTGAATTGTATCTCCAATGTATATGCTTTTTATTGTTTTCATCCAAATAACCGAATCCATTGACCTTTTTGGGAAGGGTTTCTACTTTACTTTCCAGTTATATGCTTAATTACATCTTCTAAAGATTTTTCTGCCATAGATGATAATCGTAAACTATGATTCTCAAACTCTAAATGTGAGGTAACCTGATTAGGAACAATTACACAGTGTAATCCTGCTTTCGTTGCAGCAATTAATCCGTTCAACGAATCTTCAAATGCAATAGCCTCTGATACTTGAACTCCAATTTCCTCAATTGCTTTTAAATATAACTCTGGATCTGGTTTAACTTTCTTTACATCATCTTTTGTCTTAATTACTGAAAAGTATTTATAAATATTTAATTTTTTTAAGAAACTTTCTACCCATTCTTTTGATGAGCTAGAAGCTAAAGCTATTTTTAATCCCGCATTTTTTGCTGAAATTAAATAGTCTTCTACACTTTCTCTTAAAGAAGGCTCGAGTAGTTTCTCATCAACTAGCTCTTTAGCCATTTGTTCGATTAGTTCTTTTTCAATTGGTTCTTTTAAATTTGAATTAATAAAATCGAATAAAATCTCATCACTTGTTCCCACAACCTCTGAAAACTTTTGAAGAGTTAACTCCACTTCATACCGATGTAGTACTTCCTTATATGCTTCGAACCAAACAGACTCAGTATCGACAATTAGACCATCAAAATCAAATATTACAGCTTTAATCATTCCATTTCTCCTTTTCCTTAGTTGGACCATTTTACTATATTATGATTATTTCAGTTTATCATTTTTCTAGAGCAACAAAAATTATAAATATAATATCTAAGTTTAATAGTTCGCTTTATTTTTGCCAATCAGGTTTAATGAGAGAAAATACGTTTAAATCATGAGACTGATCCCCTTGAACTAAATAGCCTCTCAATAATCCTTCCTTTTGAAAGCCTATCTTCTCAACTAAGGTAGCTGAGGCTGTATTATCTGGGAAAATATTAGCTCCAATTCGATATAGTCCTAGTTTATCAAAGCAATATGATGTAATTTCCTTAATTGCTTCTGACATAAATCCTTTTCTCCAATATTCAGGTAATAAATCATATCCAATTTCAGTTCGTCTAGCGTGTAAAACTAAATTATTTAGTCCAATTGTTCCGATTAATTTTTTTGATTCTTTTTCTACGATTCCAAAGCGTATTCCTTGTTGATTTTCAAATCTAGTTTGAAAGGAATCGATCATTTTAACCGCTTGATCTTTTTCTGTAAAAGGTTCCATACCATAGTATTTAATTACCTCTTCATTTGAAAAGATGGAAAATATCTCATCTACATTTTTTTGTGTAATTTGTACTAAAGATAATCTCTCTGTTTCTAGAACTGGAAAATCCATCATATTACCCCTTTCACAACCATCGAATTATTTCATAAAAATCAGTTTTTCAATTGAAATACCTTATTTTACCATAAATCATGATTTAATTTTCTTAAATTTCATATGATTTATTTATTATTCATTTATACCTAATTCCTCATGAAAATCATTCTGTACAAAAGTATCCTTTTTTTGTGTTATCCAAAATTTGGGAATAATCCATTTTCACAGAAATAGAAATAAATAGACTCATTTCATTCATAAGGGAGAACAGGTACATGAACAATCAATTAAAAGTGAATCCACAGCATTTTTACAAAGATCCATATTCGTATTTTAGTAGCGCGAGAAAAATAAGTCCTATGCTTTACACAGAGCTATTTCAGAGAACTGGTTGGCTAGTAACAGGTTATAGAGAAGCAGAAATCTTGCTAAAAGACCCTCGTTTTATAAAAGAAGCATCCAAAGTCACTCCACCTGAACAATTACCTGAAAGTGTTATGCCTGCAATTGCAATAAATCAAAAAATGATGTTATTTCGAGATGCTCCTGATCATACGAGATTGAGAAATCTCGTGAACAAAGCCTTTTCTCCAAGAATGGTTGAAAATTTACGAGCTTCTATAAATGAAATTGCTGATCATTTAATCGCAAATATGAAGGGGAAATTTACACACGAGCTAATTCGTGATTTTTCATATTTATTACCTGTATTTGTAATAACTGACCTTTTAGGTGTTCCAAAAGAAGATCGAGATTTATTTCGCAATTGGTCTGATGCATTTATTAAATTTATTGATTTTAATACGACTATAGAGGATTTAGAATTAGTATCAAAGCATATTCTTGATGCTTCTAATTATTTCAGACATCTTATTTCTGAAAGAAGATTAGAACCTAAAGAGGATTTAATCAGTAATTTAATCGTAGCAGAGGAATCTGGAGACAAATTAAATGAGGATGAAATGATCGCAAGTTGTCTTCTATTATTAATTGCTGGTCATGAAACGACGGTTAATTTAATAACGAATGGCTATTATTTATTATTAAAACATCCTGAGCAATTTGAGCTATTAAAAAATGATTTAACGTTAATTCCTTCTGCAATAGAAGAAATATTAAGATACGAATCACCCGTTATTTTTACATCTAGATGGGCTAGAGAAGACTTTGAATTCGCTGGAAATTCGATTAAAAAAGGCGATTACTTTATGGTTTCATTAGGTGGAGCCAATTACGATCCAAAAATCACAAATAATCCTGAAACATTTGATATCACTCGAAAAAATATAAAACATTTATCCTTTTCATCCGGCCCGCATTTCTGCTTAGGTGCACCTCTTGCTAGATTAGAAGGACAAATTGCAATAGAAAAACTAATAAGACATTTAGTTAATCCAGTTCTAATTGAGGAGCCGACTCGCCGTAAAAATGTTGCTTTTCGTGGGTTTGAAAACTTAAAAATTCAAGCAAGTATTCAATAAAAGACTAAGTTGCAGTAATAAAAATAACACAATAAATAAACATAAAAGAGCATCGAGATCTCGGTGCTCTTTTAACTGTTCAAAATCGGTTTCTTATTATCAACACTCTCAAAAAAATGAAATAAAATCACAGTTGCTGGATTATTTGTTGTAAAATATTTAACCCTTTTTTTAAGTCTTCCAAAGACGCGTATGCATATGAAAGACGAATATGGTGTAAATCTCTTGGATCGTAAATATAACCTGGATTTATCAATATATTTTGTTTAAGTAATTTTAGAAATAAAGTCTTATTTACAATTGGATTATGAAACCTGAGCCATATGTAGAAACCACCTTCAGGCTTTTTCCATGAAGCTATTTTTTTAAATTCCTTTTCTAAAATTTCTTCTACGTATTTAGCTCTTCTTTGCAATTGTTCACGAAGGTTAATAAGATGCTTTTCGTATAGTCCATTTGAGATCCAGTATGATACGATTTCTTGCGAAAAGCCACTTGAACCATAATCTGTTTGCATTTTAATATCAGCCAATCGTTCAATTACAGGTGAAGGTGCAACAACCCAACCAATTCTTAATCCCGGACTTAGTGTTTTGGATACACTCCCTATATAAAGAACTTGCCCTGATGTATCAAGCGATTTTATAGCCGGTGAAGATGATTCAAATAGCAATTCGTGATAAACATCATCTTCAATAATCGGAATTTGTAGCTCTTTGCAAGTATTAAATAGATTTTGTTTTTCTTTCAACGACCAATTATAGCCTGTTGGATTGTTTAGTGTTGGAACACAATAGAATAAAGATTGCCTCTTCCCTTTAAGTGCACGTATGTTATCTGGTAATAGATGTTCCCTTGAAACTGAAATCATTCGCATTCCATTAGATTGAAAGGGATGTACTGAATTTAAATACGAAAATTGTTCTTGAAATAAAATAGATCCCTCTTCTAATAATCCAACTGCAATTAATTGAAGTGCTTGAAGTGCACCTGAAACAATTAAAATGTTCTCTGGTGCTGATTCAATACCGCGTTTTTTTAAATAATTACATAAAATTCCTCTGAGCTTTTCACTTCCTTGCGGAGATGAATAACCAATTGCTTTAGAATCAAGTGAAATCTTTTTTAACGAATCTTCTATTTGTTTAGTTGGTAGTAAATCAGGTGATAATTCACCTGTTCCAAGACGTATGATATGATCCATTTGCTCATATTCATTTATGAGTTGAATCGTATGGTAGTTTGGTTTATGAATACTTGACTCAATATGTCTCTGCCAATTTGGTTGATATTTGCTCAAAAGTACGTTCCAGGAATTGTTAGCCACAAATACCCCTGAACCCACTTTTGATTCGATCAAACCATCTGCCCTTAATTCATCAAGTGCAAGTTGAACGGTACTGCGGTTCACATTAAATTGCGTTGCTAGTTGGCGCTGTGTTGGAATCTTTGTGCCAACAGACCAATCACCTCGTTCAATACGAGATTTTATCCAATCTACAATTTGATCTTGAACAGTCAAATGAGAATCACGATTTGGTTTCCATTTCATCTAACTCCCCCTAAATTGGATGGATATAAAACCATCCAATTGGTTGTTTTCTTTTAGTTTTATCATAGTACGATAGTAATTGAAAGGGAGTTGATTAGATGGAAGCTATTATTCATGGTCTAGTCTTAGCATTCGGACTTATTTTACCTTTAGGGGTACAGAATGTATTTGTATTTTCACAAGGTGCTACTCAATCAAAACTAATTCGAGCGCTTCCAGCGACTTTTACTGCTGCGCTATGTGATACTTTTTTAATTCTTTTAGCTGTTTTTGGACTTTCCACGATCGTTCTACAATTTGAATGGCTAAGAATTAGTCTGATGATTTCTGGTATTTTGTTTTTAGTTTACATGGGCTATGTCATTTGGCGTTCTAAACCAACAACAAGTGAATCGAACAGAGCATTACCTAGCCGTCAGCAAATCATTTTTGCTTTATCAGTATCCTTATTAAACCCTCATGCAATCTTAGATACAGTGGGTGTGATTGGAACAAGTGCATTAAAATATGTCGGAAAGGAACAAGTTCTCTTTACGATCGCATGTATTGCAGTATCTTGGATTTGGTTTTTGGGATTAACGGTCGCCGGCTCAATCATGAAGAAGATAGACAGCACAGGAGGTTTAATGAACATATTCAACAAATGCTCCGCCATATTTATTTGGGGTACCTCCATTTATCTTTTAATTGGTTTAACTTAATGTATTTTAGAGGATACTCGAATAATGATCATCCTATATTAATAGTTTTACATAATCATAGGGTAATTGAATAAGTGTTTTTAATTTTATCTTTTTACAGTAGGTTTAGTAAAAAAATAGTTATTAAGTAGAAAAATGACAGACTAAAATTTTATTAGTCTGTCACTTCACTTTACATGATTCTTAACAATCAAGTTTTTTAGTTATTAAGTTATTTGGATCTATATTTCTTTTAATCAACTAGTCCATACTTTCCTCAAATAGAAAGGTTAATTATTGTAGATTTTTTCTATAAAGAAAGCACCTCAATATTTTGTTCAATCAAAATTCATTTCTAATTCATGTTAATCGAACAAAATATGATCCCTATCATTCTTCCAATTTTAATAGATTTAATTTCTACATAATGTTTCTATCTCCTTTGATTTTAAGGCGGGTTATTTTACCCTTGAAATGATCGTAATTTCTAATCAATGGAAGATGTATTCTTAGTTATTCGACAAAAATTAATACACAAAAACGGTCTGTTCTTAATCCTCTCAATTCGGTAGTTGAACCAAATTTAATTCTATTTAAACTGCTTCTTTACTTCTGCAAGCTTTTAAAAAACTTTATTATACTTACAATTATTGCAATCAGGAAAACTATTAAACTATTTATTAATAGATAGCATCCCACAAGATTTAATCCGAAGAAGAATCCAAAAGCATCTTTAAGAATAATCATTGCGATGAATCCCTCAACAATTGCTAAAACTCCTGCAGAGATCAGGATAATAAATGCAGAGAAGTATATATTTTTCGTTTTTCGATAATAAAAAAATGCGATTAAATTTACAGATAATATTGAAATGATCAGTAATAACATTAGAAGTTGTGTCACCATGTAATCCTCCATGTGTACATAATTTTTATTATCAATAAACAATTAGTAATTTCCGATTTAATATATCCATATTTTACCATATGTTTTAAAAAGAAAATTTAATAATTATTTTTAGGAAAATTTAAAGGAATACAAAAGGGGCTGCTGTCAAATTAAATACTAATTTGTCAGCAGTCCCTTTATGTAATCAACCTCTATTTATTGTTCAAGTTACAGTCTACTTCTTTTAAATTGAAACGGTTTTTTAGCGCATGCAAGGAGAGACTATTTCGGTCTCTTTCTTTTTCTAGGGTCTGAAACCAGTTAAGTCTGAAGTCTGAAATAAAAATCAAGCTCTAGCACGATTACCAAAGGTTTAGAAAAAACGTAATATGAAATCAAGATAAAACAAATACCCTGCGGGGGTACTTCAAGATATTATATTAATACCCAAAAGGGTGAGATTATTATGATAGTCAATACATTTGTTTCCGAAGGAGGATTATAACATGAAAAGATTAGTCATGCGTTTAGCTGTTTATTTATTAATTTTAGTTGTGTTTGTCGGGGGACTTGAGCTTTATGGCTTTAATCGTCATCAAAAAGATTTTTACTTAAACGTTCGCCATGAGCCAGTTCCTTCACTACAAGGAGTGAAAGTTCCCCAGTTTGACCCAAATAAACCTACTGTGGCAGTTGTGATGGCGGATTCATCAATACCAACTGAAGATTTCGATTTTCTCATTCCATACACACTGTTTTCTATGACGGATGCTTACAATGTATATGCTGTTGCACCGGAAAAAAACATCAAGTCATTATCAGGTGGTTTGGATGTAATCCCACATTACTCTTATAAAGAACTGGATAATCTATTAAATAAAAGTCCAGATATCATTGTTGTTCCTTATATGAAGATGACAGATGAAAAGAAATATAAACCAACTCGCGAATGGATTCAAAAACATTCCAACAGTAAAACGACGACGTTTTTAAGTATTTGTGGTGGATCAGAGAATCTTGCTGATGCAGGTTTATTAAAAGGGAAATCCGCCACTTCACACTGGCAAGCTTTACCTCTATTAATCAAGAAATATACTGAAACACAATGGAAAGAGGATGTGCGGTTTGTTCATGATGGAAACACCTTAACTACAGCCGGTCAAAGCGCAGGGATCGATGGAGTACTTCATCTGATTTCTCAGAAACTAGGGGAACCTGTGGCTGCAAAAATAGCTAAGGAAATTAATTATCCTACGTACCATTTCGTTCAAAATCCAAAAGTAGAACCTTTTAAGATGAATTTAGAATTTACAACATATTTACTAAATCTTGGATTCAATTGGGATAAGAACCAAAACGGGGTTCTTCTGTATAAAGATATGGATGAAATAGCTTTATCTTCTATATTTGATTCTTATGGAGATACCGGAACTACACAAATCTTGACTGTGTCAAGTTCAGATGCTCCAATAAATACGAAACATCATCTTAATATTCTGGCTAGGCATCAAATAGCTAATGCTCCGAAATTAGACAAAATGATCATACCAGGTGGCGACGCAAAATCACTTGCTGGAAAAGATATAAAGCTTTGGGATGAAAAAGGTAATGCTAAAGAGACTCTCCTTATCCATAGTGACTCACCAAACAGATATCTATTCGAAGCACCATTAGAAGACTTAGCTAAACAAGAAGATCTGTTAACTGCCAAACACGCTATTAAACGTTTCGAATATCGTGCGCATGGTATCCATCTTGAGGGCAATCCATATCCGCTTAAAACTTACGGCCATTTACTTCTAACCGTTCTACTATCTTTGTTAGTAGCTTTCTGTATTGACAGACGATTCATTATGAAAAAACCAATCTTCAACTCGAATAAATAATCCAATTATCCATTACCGCTTACGGGCGGTTTTTTCATTTATTTTATGTCAGCTAAAAAAGTGCTCCCCCATTGGAGGTGAAATTGCAAATTTAAAGTTCGTCACCACTCACTTTTTTATGTCTTTTTAATATTTTACTAAATAAAGTAAGGGGGCAATAATATGGATTTAAATGAAAATTTTATTATTATTCTTCTCAAAGAAATTTCAAATTTATTACTTAGTGGTAATCTAGCTGAGACTTTCGCTTTTGCAATCCTACTAAGAACAATAACTAACGATCGAATAATAAGAGACTTGTTCGTTTTATTAATCATTGTCATACGGATCACAAATTCGAATGAGAATCATGATGCAACAAATGAATCAACTAACAATAATTCAACTGCCACACTATAATATTTTAGTCTTTTAATTTAATTTTTCATTGCATATTGTAAAAAAAATATACAATTGTTTTGGTGATTTTCTTTCCCCCTTTAAAAAAATAAATTAGTATCAAAATTAAAGCATTTAATGATTGTTATGATAATAAGTTTCTTTTTGTTTCTAGATATCCATCTATCGATATTCCAATAAAACTCTTATAATCTATAGCCCAATTTTTTTGTAGTTTGCCTAAAAAAATGACAGACTAAAATATTGTTTTAGTCTGTCATTTCACTTTAACGATTCAATTAATTAGAAGCAACTAATTCAATTTCAGATTGATAATCACCAACTTTAATTTCTTTTCCGTTTACATGGTTCTTAACCACTAGTTTTCTCATTAATAAGTTTTCCTCAAGCATTCCTTTAAACTTTTCAATGATTTCAATAAACTCTAGATTAGCTGTTATTCCAATATCTACACGCATATTAATTGGTAGATTCAATTCTTTTCGGTATTCTTGAATAGACCTAATTAGTTCTCTTACAGTACCTTCTTGGATAAGCTCTTCTGTTAGTAATGTGTCGAGTGTCACTGTATAATCACCATACGTCGCAGATGCATATCCTTCTTTTGCACTTTTTTCAACTAAAATATCTTGTGCATCGACTTTAACAGTTTCTCCTGTTTCAATGACTACATTAACGTACCCGCTCTCAATCACTTTTTTTGCTTCTTCATTTGTTAATGTTTGAAGTGATTTATTGACTAAATTTGAAAGCTTTCCAAATTTTGCTCCTGATTTTTTAAAATCCAATTTCATTTTTAAGTTTGAAAACTCATTTTCATTGTTTACTTGTTGGAATTTTTTTACGTTTAACTCATCTAAAACAATTTCTTTATATAAATCCCAATCGATGTCCTCATTGTTGCTAACTAAAGTTAAACTAGCTAGTGGCTGTTTAATCTTTAATGAATTTGCATTTCGAATGCTTCTTCCAAGTTCCACAACTTTTAGAACTGCATCCATTTCCTTTTCAAGCTGATCATCGATTAGTGTTTCATCGCAAACTGGAAAGTCAGACAAATGGACACTTTGTTTTGTTAAATTAAGATATACATCTTCCGCTAAGAATGGTGTAAACGGAGCTAATAATTGACTTACTTTTGTTAATACTTCAAACAGTGTATAGTAAGCCGCTGCCTTCTCTTTATTCATTCCATTTGACCAAAATCGTTCTCTAGATCTTCTTACATACCAATTGCTGACCTCATCTACTAATTTAGCAATGTCTCTTGCAGCATTTGTAAATTGATAATCCTCTAAATTTTTCTTTACATTTTTGATTGTGCTATGCATACGTGAAATGATCCAATTATCCAATGTACTTGATTGATACTCATATTGTTTGTTTGAATTAAATCCATCTAAATTGGCATATAAACTGTAAAAACTATAAACATTGTCGAATGTATCAATGAGTTTCGATTTAGCCTCTTGAACAACTCTTTCTGAAAAACGTTTCGGGTTCCAAGGCGCACTATCTACTAATAAAGCCCATCTTAATGAATCTGCTCCATATTTATGGATTAATTCTACTGGATCAAGTGCATTACCTTTACTCTTAGACATTTTTTGACCATTTTCATCTAATACATGGCCAAGTGATAAAACTCGTTTATACGGTACTTTCCCAGTAAATAAAGTAGATACTGCAAGCAAACTATAGAACCAGCCTCTCGTTTGATCAATCCCTTCAATGACAACATCTGCAGGGAATTGTTTTGCGAATTTCTCTTTATTTTCAAATGGATAATGATATTGGGCAAATGGCATCGAACCGCTATCGAACCAGACATCAATTACTTCAGCTGTTCTTTTCATAGCCCCACTACAATTTGGACAATTAAAAGTGATTTCATCAACAAATGGTTTATGCAATTCAATTGAGTCGTCAATTTCTTCAACTGAATAGTTACATAATTCATTTATACTTTTTGGTGCTAATTGATGATTACATGAATCACATTCCCAAACATTTAATGGGGTGCCCCAATATCTTTTTCGGCTAATATTCCAATCTACCATTTGTTCTAAAAAATTACCGAATCGACCGTGTTTTATATGATCTGGATGCCATGTTACTTCTTCATTATTTTTAATAAACTGTTCCTTTAATGCTGTCGTTTTGATAAACCAACTTTCATTCGCATAATAGAGAAGAGGTGAATCACAACGCCAACAATGAGGATAGCTGTGCTCATATTTTTCTTTACTAAATAATAATTCATATTCAGCTAAATACCTCACTATATCTACATCACACTCTTTAACAAAACGACCTTTAAAATTAGGTACTTCATCAGTATATTGACCCTTTTCATTCACTACATTTACAAAAGATAAACCATTTTCTTGAACAACCTTATAGTCATCTTCTCCGTATGCAGGTGCGATATGGACAATTCCAGTTCCACTACTTTCTGTCACAAAATCAGCTTTCACAACTTTATGTCCGACTTCAACATTTACGAAATTAAATGGTGCTAAATAGCTAATACCGATTAGATCGGCCCCGAGAAATTCTGATAAAATGACGTAATCAGCTTTTAATACTTTTTCTAATAGAGCCTTAGCAAGAATATATACGTCCTCACCTTTTTTAGCACGAACATATTCCATTGTTGGATTTACAGCTAACGCTACATTAGCTGGAAGGGTCCACGGAGTTGTCGTCCATCCAAGGAAATAGACATTTTCTTCATCTTGCAATTTAAACTTAACCGTTGCGGATAAATCCTTAACGTCTTTATATCCTTGCGCTACTTCATGTGAGCTTAATGATGTTTGACAGCTAGGGCAATAAGGTGAAACACGATGACCTTTTACTAGTAAACCATTTTCATGAATTGTCCCAAGGATATTCCATACACTTTCGATATAGGAATTATCCAATGTTACATATGGATCATCCATATCAACCCAATAGCCTAACTGCTGAGTAAAATCTCGCCATTGTTTCTCGTAAGTAAAAACACTTTCTTTACATTTCTCAAGAAAAGCTTTTACACCATAACGTTCAATTTCTGCCTTACCTGAAATGCCTAACATCTTCTCAACACCTAGTTCAACTGGTAAACCATGAGTATCCCATCCAGCTTTACGAACAACTTGAAAACCTGCCATTGTTTTATATCTTGCTACCACATCTTTAATTGTACGACCTAATGCGTGACCAACATGTGGCAAGCCATTTGCAGTTGGGGGACCTTCATAAAAAACAAAAGTTTGTTTATTTTCTCTTTGTTCAATTGACTTAATAAAGGTATTATTTTTAGACCAAAGTTCACTAATCTTTTTTTCGCGATGCTGAACTGTTGCTTTTGTATTTTCTTTTTCCATATGATATCGCCTCTCTTATTTTTTTAAAGCACACAAAAACCCGCCCCTATGATAAGGGACGGGTTTAACCGCGATACCACCCTAATTCTATTGAAAAAAGTCCGTTCTTCAATAGCACTCAGCCACGTACAATCATACGCGTTCCTTTTAACGGTAGACACCCGTTCAAACCTACTTATGTTTTCAGTTTGACTTCTCGGAGAGGATCTTCATTTAAGTACTATTCACCGGATTTCAGCTTCCCCCGGCTCTCTGTAGAACAGTATCGAAAATTACTTTTCTCGTCATTGAATTCATTTGTGTGCTTTAATTGTTATTTATTATATCCATCTAGTATTAAAAAGTCAAAGTTTTCTTAAACATTTTTTCTTAATTCAAATTTAATTATTTTGATTCGAGTATTGTGATAAACTGATTTTGGAGAAAATTAACGAGAAAAGTGGTGAGCAAAAATGATCAAAACGATGGCTATATACAAAGACGGAACCCATGCATTTGATGTATCAATTGAAGAATTAAATTCCGAACTTATTGATTGGGTTTGGGTCGATTTTGAAAAACCTAAAAAAGAAGAAATTGATTTATTACGTACTCAATTCCACTTTGATGAAATAGCAATTAAGCATTGTGTAAGCTATAAAGAAAGACCAAAAATGGATTATTACGAAGGCTATCGTTTTATCATTCTACAATCATTGCAGGAGAATATGGAACAAGCTGAAATCGATCTCTTTTTATCCCACAAGTACATCGTTTCATTTTGTTGGGAGAAGTCTAATGCGATCCAAATCGTGTGGAACAAACTAAAAGAATTAAAGAGTACAAAAGGAATGAAACCAGAACGAATCCTGTATCATATTTGTGATGAAATTGTTGACAAATTCTTTCCAATCGTCCAAACAATTGAAGATGATATTGAAGAGATTGATGAATTAGGGTCAAATTCCGATCTAAGCATGATCGATGGAATTAAAACACAACTAAGCAAGTTATCAAAAGTAAGAAAAGCAGTGAAACCAACAAAAGATTTAATTTATCGTATATTAAATTCAACACATGTTGAAATTGACAAAGAAACGACAAAGAGATTAAGAATCGTCTACGAACACTTAGTAAAATTATTAGATGACATTGCAGACAACAGAGAAATGGCAAATGACATTAGAGAAAGTTATATTTCAACGAACTCACATAAAATGAATAAAACGATGAAAATGTTAACATCAGTCTCAATTGTGTTCATGCCATTAACCTTCATCGTCGGAGTATACGGAATGAATTTTGTTCACATGCCTGAACTTCAATTAAAGTATGGTTATTATTACTGTTGGGCCATCATGCTAATCATTATTATTGGATTAGTGATGTGGTTCAAGAAAAAAGATTGGTTCTAGAATCAAAAGAAAAATCAATCTACTTCTAAATTGTTCCCTTTACAATTGGCACTTTTAATAAAGTTATCCAACAAAAATAAAATGACCTCTGTACAAGGTCATCTTATTTTTGTTTGTACCTAATTATATATTCACACTTAGTTTTGTTATTTTAAAATTACATTGATTCCGCTGTTTTTTCAAACATTACACTTTGATCAATTAAACCACAAGCTCCACATTGAACTAAATATTCAGGACCTTTATATGGAACAAAAAATGGATCTAGCCCACTTGAAACATATTCTTCTCTTTCAACATCACCACTTTGAGCATTTAATTTAACTGCTTTTGGGTTTTGTTCGATTAAATAAAATCTACTTTTGTTTGTTTTACAGCGTGGACATGCTAATTTATGCATATTTTCACCTCATTTTATTCATATAAGGTTACTATTCCATTAAATTATTATCTTTATTCATATTAATTCGTATTTAATCTTCCTTCAAAAACGATCTTTCTTCCAGTCGGTTCAATTTCTACCTTTCCATTAACCATTTGCTCCGAAAATATTGGTACTTCCATTCTTTTAACTGGTGTATAGCCTTCTCTTTCCATTCTTTCTAAACATTCATTAATCGTTTCGTTTTCAAACACCTCAAATTTTTTCTTACTCATCTATTTCCCTACTTTCCACTTTTGTAATTCTATCTAATCATGATCGAATTCATATCAAAATATAGTAAAAAACCTTACTTTCATTTGAGAGTAAGGTCTGACTGACTAAAATTATTTAATCGCGAAGCCTCGAAAGGAATCGAAGTGCTTCAATATAAACCCAAATGACTGTTACTAATAAACCAAAAGCACAATACCATTCGAATTCTTTTGGCGCACCTTGTCTAACACTCTTCGTAATTAAATCAAAATCCAAGAATAGATTTAATGAAGCAATTACTAGAATCGCTAAACTAACAAATATTCCTATTGGACCAGATTGATGGATGTATGGAATTGGAACATGGAAAAGTTGAAGGACCATCGTTAATAAATAAAATAAAAATACACCGATTGTTAAGCCGAAAACAATTGATCTAAAACGGTGCGTTACTTTTACAAGTCCCGTAGCATAACAAATTAATGTTCCTGCAATAATTGCAATTGTTAATAACACAGCTTGTAGGACAATCATTCCATATGACGCTTCGTAAACAGCTGAAATATTTCCAATTAGAATCCCTTCAACTGCTGCATAAATAGGTGTAGTAATCGGCGCAATTCTAGGAGAAAAAGATGTTACTAACCCAATAATGAATGCAACAATTAAACATCCAATAAACACTTTAGAATTAAGTGTTCCAGTAGCCGTTAAATAATATGAGTATCCTGCTGTTGCGATTAGTAAGATTAATGCGATTATTGTTTTACCAATTGTCCCGCCCATCGTCATCGCTTTAGCAGAATGTCTTGATTTCGCTAATTGTTCAGAATTTAAGATAGGATTTGAACTTCTCATTTAAACTCCTCCTTTATTTTATACCTTTATTTTACCATTTTTAGTAAATTTCTTAAACTTTAAACAAGCTTTAGTAAAATATATGAAAAAAGATGTCCAAAAGGACACCTTATTTCAAAAAACTAAATTAAAATTTAATTTTATTTGCTAAAAATGATTGTAATTCGCTTATTGCAACACGAGTTTGCTCCATTATGTCACGGTCACGAACTGTTACTTTTCCATCTTCAATTGACTCGAAGTCGTAAGTGATACAGAAAGGAGTACCGATTTCATCTTGACGTCTATAACGTTTACCAATTGAACCAGTTTCATCAAAATCAACATTGAAATCTTCTGCTAAAGAAGCAAATACTTCTTGTGCATTTTCTGATAATTTTTTTGATAAAGGTAAAATTGCTGCTTTATATGGTGCTAATGCAGGATGTAGACGCATTACTGTACGTGAAGTACCATCTTCTAAAGCCTCTTCTTCATAAGCATCAATTAAAAATGCTAATGTAACACGATCTGCACCTAATGATGGCTCGATACAATATGGTACGTATTTTTCATTTGTAATTGGATCATGATATGTGAAATCTTCTGTTGAATATTCCATATGTTGTTTTAAATCATAATCTGTACGAGACGCAATGCCCCATAATTCGCCCCAACCAAATGGGAATTTATATTCAAAGTCAGTTGTCGCGTTACTATAGTGTGATAATTCATCTGCACTATGTTCACGTAGACGAAGATTTTCTTCATTCATACCCAAAGCTAAAAGCCATTTATTAGCAGTTTCTTTCCAGTAATTATACCACTCTAACTCTTCACCAGGTTTACAGAAGAATTCAAGCTCCATTTGTTCAAATTCACGAGTACGGAACGTGAAATTTCCTGGGGTAATTTCGTTACGGAAGCTTTTACCGATTTGAGCGATACCAAATGGAACTTTCTTTCTCATTGTACGTTGAACATTTTTAAAGTTTACGAAGATACCTTGTGCTGTTTCAGGACGTAAGAAAATTTCATTCGTACTTGACTCTGTAACACCTTGGAATGTTTTAAACATTAGGTTAAATTGACGAATATCTGTAAAATCATGGCTACCACAATCAGGACAAGCAATTTTATGTTCTTCAATTAATTTAGCCATTTCTGAAAATGGAAGACCATCAACGATAATTTCCATACCTTTTTCTTCAAGTGCATTTTCAATTAATTTATCTGCACGATGACGAGCTTTACAATTTTTGCAATCGATCATTGGATCATTGAAGTTACCAATATGACCTGAAGCTTCCCATGTACGTGGATTCATTAAGATTGCTGCATCTAATCCAACATTATATGGACTTTGTTGAACAAACTTTTTCCACCAAGCTTTTTTCACATTATTTTTTAATTCAACACCTAGTGGACCATAATCCCACGTATTTGCTAAACCACCGTAAATTTCAGAACCTGGGAATACAAATCCTCTGTGTTTAGCATGACTTACTACGACATCCATCGATTTTTCTGACATTTCATTTGCCTCCAATTTTCAATTGTTTTTTGAAAATGCAAGAATGAAATAAAAAAGCTCTCATCCTTAGGCATTTTCTGCCTAGGGACGAGAGCTGTATATGCACCCGCGGTTCCACCCTAGTTGACAATTAAAAAAATTGTCCACTTTAAGAATTAACTCAGGAATGCCTTTCGCTAAAGGTTTTGATTGAGCTCGCACCATCCTCAATTCGCTATACAAAATAATCTTTAGGTACTTCTTTCCGTCAACGTTATACGTAATAAATAATATGTTGTTATTTTAACAAAGTGACATTGATTAAGTCAAATATTATTATGAACATTTATGATAAAAAAATACGGTGAATTTTTTGAATATTTTTGGAAAGCAAACATGTAAAGATAAAACCTTTACAGTATGAGCATTAATTGGTATGATAGAAAAGTTGTTTTATTTATATACCTATACTATCAGAAGGGAGTGCTAGTTTTGAGTAGCAGCATTTTTTTAAAGAAAAAGAAACGTTCAGCAGTATTGCTTGATAAACATCATTCCATTCGTTTATTAAAGACAAACAAAAAGCGAATCGTGAACAAAAGAAACAATAAAATAAAAGGGTTCGAACAATTACTTGTTAGAGAATTAAACGAGGAAATGATTTCAACTTCAAACAGTACGGTAAATGAAATTTCTAAAAATGTAAATGTAAATACAGTAGTGATCGAAGGACTTCCAGTAACATTTCTTCTAAAGCTTGGAAAAGAGTTTTTCTCAGATTTAGAAGCAGTGAAGTACTATTATAATAGTAAACATGAAGATTTTTACAAGAATCGTAGTTTACTAGAGGAATCACTTCAAACTTCAATTAACAATGTTTCAAGTGAAGAACAATTAAAAGTTTCGGAATTTATTTCTAATAAATAATAATTTCATATTAATGAGGGAATCCTTAAGGGGTTCCCTCTTTTTATTAGTGTTGAGAAAATCGTAGTTAAAATCCAACCGATCGAACTGCAAATAAACCTTAGGGAGCAGCAAATAAGTGACTTATCTACATCGATTTACATCAAAAAAGGGATGTTCACTTGTCAGTTGACCTGACTTATGAAACACCCTCTATTTTACTTAATCTATTTTTGATAGTTCGTATTGATTAATTGCAGATTCATTATGCTAAATATGCTTTTTTCACTTCTTCATTATTCATTAATGTCTTACCTTCACCAACCATTTGAATCTCACCAGTTTGAATTACATAGCCACGGTGGGCAATTTGTAATGCTTGGTATGCGTTTTGTTCGACTAATAAGATTGTCATTCCTTGTTTGTTTAGTTGCTCAATGATTTCAAATATTTGTTCAACGATAATTGGCGCAAGACCCATGGATGGTTCGTCTAGCATTAGCAATGATGGTCCCATCATCAGTCCTCTGCCAATCGCTAGCATTTGTTGTTCTCCTCCACTCATCGTACCGCCTTTTTGGTTTAAACGCTCTTTTAGTCTTGGAAAATAATCAAATACCATTTCCATACGTGCTGCGATTAGTTTTTTATCTTTAACTGAGAAAGCACCCATCTCTAAATTTTCTTTTACACTTAATTTAGAAAAGATCCTT
Organism: Gottfriedia sp. NPDC058432; assembly: GCF_042721555.1. NCBI lineage: Bacteria > Bacillati > Bacillota > Bacilli > Caryophanales > Bacillaceae > Gottfriedia > Gottfriedia sp. NPDC058432. The sequence continues at coordinate 38,956 of NZ_JBHXLC010000009.1, read as the reverse complement.
CTTCCTTCAGGTACATGTGCGATTCCTTTTAAGGCAATTTCATGTGCTTGTAGCTTTATAATTTCTTCACCTTTGTAAATCAGCGTTCCAGATTTTGGTTTAACTTGGCCACAAATCGTTTTTAGAGTAGTAGATTTTCCAGCACCGTTACTTCCAATTAGGGTTACAATTTCACCTTCATTTACTTCTATGTTAATATTTTTCAGTGCTTGAATACCACCGTAAAAAGAGTTAATATCTTTTAATTGTAATAGCGTCATCTTTTCGTACTCCTTTCACTATGCAGTAGTCACTGCACTTTTTCCTAAATATGCTTCAATTACTTTTTGATTATTTCGAATTTCGAGTGGTTTTCCTTCTGCAATTTTTTCGCCATGATCAAGTACAAATAGATACTCGGATATTTCCATAACAAGCTTCATATCATGCTCGATTAAGACGATCGTTAAGTTAAGGTCATCTCTCATTTGATAGATTAAATCTGTCAATTCTTTCGTTTCTTTCGGATTCATTCCTGCGGCTGGTTCATCTAAAAGTAAAATTCTTGGTTGTGATGCTAATGCACGAGCGATTTCAAGTCGTCTTTGTGCACCGTATGATAGACTCGATGCTTCCTCATTATATACATCAGCCAATCCTACGTATTCTAACCATTTATATGCTTCTTTCATCGCCGATTTTTCTGCTTTTTTAAATCTAGGTAAATGGAATATTGTTGAAAAAACACCATACTTTATATGCTGATGCATTCCTACCATGACATTTTCTAGTGCAGTCATACTACTAAATAAACGAATATTTTGGAATGTACGCGCGATCCCTTTTTTATTAACTGTATGTGGCTTTAGCCCAACTAAACTCTCATTGCCTAGCAAAATCTCACCACTACTAGGAGTATAAACCCCTGTAATCATATTAAAAAATGTTGTTTTCCCAGCTCCATTCGGTCCAATTACCGCTGTAATTGAGCCTTCTTTAATGTCAATATTTACATTATTAACAGCTGTTAAACCGCCAAAGTTTTTCGTTAAATTCGTTGTTTTTAACATTTGATAACCTCCTTTCTTATAATGAAACTGTGCGTGTTTTTTCTTCGACTACAGTTTGATCTACGACGTCTTCTTTTGGAACAACCTTATTTTTGGCAGGCAATAATCCTTTTGGCCTGAAAATTGCTGCAAGTACTAAAATAAGCCCAAAAATCATACGCTGCATTTTAGAAGGCGATAGAGCCGGTGGTAAATTAATGACTCCATCTAATGTTAATTGGTTTAAATAGTTTGTTACTTCTGTTAATACTTGTAGATTTAAGATCGTTACAAGTGCTGCTCCAAGGATGACACCTGGAACACTACCCATTCCGCCTAAAATAACCATTACTAAGATCGTAATCGATTCAAGTAACGTAAAGCTTGTTGGGTCAATGAACATTTGCTTTGCAGAGAATACTACTCCCATCATTCCTGAGAAAGACGCACCGATTGCAAATGCAATTAATTTCGTACGTACTAAGTGAATACCTGATGCTTGTGCAGCGATTTCATTCTCACGTACCGCCTTCCAAGAACGTCCAAGTTTAGAATCTTGTAATCTAGTAACAGCTAAAATGACGATTGCTAAAACAACTAACACGACATAATAAAATTGACCAGAACTATCAATCTCTAATCCAAAAATAGTTGGAGCTGGAATAGAAGAAATCCCTTGTGCTCCTCCAGTAATATTTACCGGTTTATCTAAGTTATTAAATACAATTCGTATAATTTCTCCAAATCCAAGTGTTACAATTGCTAAATAATCACCTTTTACACGAAGTACTGGAATACCTAATAATACACCTGCTATTGCAGCGATAATTCCACCGATTATTATAAATACCCAGAATGAGTTTCCTGAAAAAGGAAGGAAATCAAAATGTAAGAAATTCGTAACTTGTTTAGTCGAAAAAATTGCATAAGTATATGAACCGATTGCAAAGAAGGCAACGAATCCTAAATCAAGTAGACCCGCTAAACCAACTACTACATTTAATCCAAGTGCCATTGCTACATAAATTCCAACTAAAGTAGCTACACCCATATATGATTCAAAAGCTGTACCTTGTGATGCAACATACGGCATGATCACCGTTAAAACTAGTATTCCAATGCTCCATTTTAATTTGACTGGAAAATTAGTTTTATATAATAAGTAAAGTGAGAACAAGATTAATAGAAATGCCGTTACAGATTCTTGCAATAGGTATAATCCTAATGATGTAACAACGATATACGCTCCTAAGAAAATTCCTTGAAGTTTGTTTGATTGTTTCAACCCACTTAATAAGCTCTTCATCTAATTCACCTACACTTTCTCAGCTACAGGTTTACCTAATAAACCTTCTGGCTTGAATATTAGAACTAGAATTAAAATTCCAAATGCAACTACATCTTTATATTCTGACGGGAAAATGCCATGTGTTAAAGTTGATAAATTTGTTGCTGCAAACACCTCAATTACACCGATTAATAAACCGCCAAACATCGCGCCACGGATATTTCCGATTCCACCTAATACTGCAGCTGTAAATGCTTTTAGGCCTAAAATAAAACCGATGTACGGATCAATTGTGTTGTACTGTAATGCAAATAGTACACCAGTTGCACCACCTAATCCAGAACCTAAAAAGAATGTTAATGAGATGACTTTGTTAACGTTTACAGACATTAATGATGCAGTTTCACGATCCTGTGCAACTGCACGCATTGCTGTACCCCATTTTGTTTTATTGATGAAGTAATCTAATGAAATCATCATTACAACTGCAACGACTAAAATAATAATTGATGCTGATTTAATTTGTGCATTTCCAAATGAAGAAAGAATTGAGCTAGTTTTAATTTGGTGTTGTCCTGAAAATAGTGATGGGCCAGTAATAATGTAATTTCCTTCTTTTAATTCAGCAATAAAACGGACGATATCTTGTAGTAAAAATGAAATACCGATTGCTGTAATTAATGTAATTAATTTTGGTGCTTTTCGTAATGGGCGATACGCTACTCTTTCAATCCCCATTCCAAGGAACCCAGTTGCTAATGAAGCGATAATTAAAACAATTGCTAACACGATAATTGCAGGTAAACTACTTAATAAACCTAACCCAGTAAATGTAATTAATACTGCAGTACCAATAAACGCACCCGCCATGAATATTTCACCATGTGCAAAGTTAATTAGTTCCAATATCCCATAAACCATCGTGTAACCGAGTGCTACGATTGCATATACTGCTCCTAAAACAAGACCGTCTATTAGTACTTGAGGTAGAGTTTGGATTACTTCATTCATGTATTAGACCTCCTATAAATAATATAGTTTATTTCAACTTCCAAAATTTTACAATTTTCTCACCTTAATTAGAGAAAAAGAGTATCACGTTTTACGGGATACTCTTTTTTTGACTGGTAGGGTTTGTTTCTAATTATGGTTTAGTAACTTCCCCTTCTTGAGTACCAGGATATTTAGCTTCTTTAAACGTATAAATAAATACTTTCGCGTATTTGTTGTCACCTTTATCGTCGAAACCAACCTTAGTTACTACACCATCATAATCTTGGACTGCACGTACTGCTTTTTCAACTTGTTCACGAGTTGGCGTTTTTCCTTTGTTATCGTTAATCGCATTTTTTAATCCTTCTAATAAAACGCCAGCAGAATCATATCCGTAAGATGAGAACGATTCGATGTTTTTATTAAATTTCGATTTGTATGCATCAGCAAAAGCTTTACCTTTATCTGTTTTTAACGTGTCACCAGCTACTGAAGTATAGTAGAAGTTTTTAACAGCATCTCCTGCGATGTCAACTAAACCTGAAGAATCCATTCCATCTCCACCCATGAATGGGATGTTCAATCCTTTTTCACGAGCTTGCTTTAATAAAATTCCTCCTTCAGCATAAAGTCCACCAAAGAATACTAAATCAGGCTTTTTCGCAATCGCATTATTTAATACACCACTAAAGTCTTTATCACCGACTGAGATCCCTTCTTCACCTACAATTTTAACGCCTAATTTCACCGCAGCAGCTTTGAATTCATTTGCTAAACCAGTTCCGTAAGGTGTTTTATCTTGTATGATAAAAATATTTTTAGCTTTTAAAGTTTTAACAGCGAAATTTGCACCTGCAGGACCTTGGAAGTCATCACGAGCACAAATTCGGTTAACTACCCCTAATCCACGATCAGTTACTTCATTTGCAGTATTTGAAGGAGATACCATTACGATATGGTCTTTCTCATACTTAACAGAAGAAGGAATTGCTACACCAGAGTTTAAGTGTCCTACAACACCAAGGATTTTATTGTCTGCAGCTAATTGCTCAGCATTTGCTACACCTTTTTTCGGATCCCCTTGGTCATCATAAGGTACAATCTTTAAATCAAAGCCTAATTTTTTAAAAGCTGCTTTTTGATCCTCTAATGCAAGCTGTGCTCCAAGTTTAATGGATTCACCTAAAATTGCATTATTACCAGATAATGGAGTATTTGTAGCAATTTTAATGACTTGGTTTCCATCCTTTGAACTACTAGTACCACAGCCTGCTAAAATACCCGCAGTTAACGATACTGATGCTAAAATTGCAAATCCCTTTTTAAAAACCATATGTACGCCCCCTTAACAACCTATTTTTTGAAAATTTAAAATTCTTAAGAAAATAGTAAGCTATATTTTTTCGTTAGACAAGTTCTTTTGAATCAAAATATTTCGACAATTCTGTCGATTCTCTGTTATTATAGGCAATTATTACCATTAAATAATCAATAAAAAACTTTTTTCCTTATTTTCGAAATATAAAATTAATAGATTCTAATGTGTTTTCTTTGGTTTATTCCTAAAAAATCATTTTACTAGTATCATTTTACTTTTTTTCGACAAATTCGACAAAAAAACCTATTCCAAATAGCTTGGAATAGGTCTTTTTTTTAATTATTTTCTTCTTTTTTATATCGAATGATTGTCTTTATTTCACCAGAATCATCTGTATCCATAACAAATGAACCATTACTATACTGATCACTATTTCTTAAATCAGTTGGGTCAACTGTCTCAAATTGTCCGGATTTACTTAATAAAGCAAACATATCATTTTCATTTATTGCATATACCCCAATTAACATATGAGGATTATTTTTTAAATCTCGAAGTACTTTAACACCACGTGTACCTCTAGAACTTTGAGGAATCGTATCGAGTTTCATCTTTTTAATTGCCCCTCGATGTGTTGCACAGAATATTTCTTTCACTTCATTACTAATCTTGTCTGCAGAAACAACAAAATCATTATCCTTTAAGTTAATCCCTTTAACTCCACCAGCTCTTAAGCCTTGAATACTAATCTCTTCTGCATTAAATATCAATGTGTATCCTGAATTTGTAGCCAACAACACTTGATCAGTTTCTGAAATGACACCAGCAAAAATTAAGGAATCATCAGACTTAATTGACATACCGACAAGTGGTTTAGAATATCGTTGTACTTTTAATTGCTGTATACTTGTACGTTTTACAACACCATTTTTAGTGACAAATAAAATAAAATCTTTATTTTCTTCAAAATTATTTACGACTGTAGCAGAAAGAATTGCTTCATCACGCTCAATAGGAATAATATTAGCAACATGTTGCCCCATATCTTTCCATCTGATATCCTGCATTTCATGAATTGGTAAATATAAATAGTTACCTTTTGACGTAAATAAAATTAGTGTATCTGTCGTTGTACTTTCTATTTGGTAAATTAAACGATCGCCTTCTTTCATACCGTAATCTTTACCATTTGAAGCTGAAAAAGATCTTGGACTTGTTCGTTTAACGTATCCTTCACTTGTAACAGTGACAATCACGTCTTCTTGAGCAATTATATCTTCTCTAGCAATTTTAATTTCTTCAATCTCTTCTTGAATTGTCGAACGTCTGTCGTCTGCATATTTTAACTTAATTTTCTTTAAGTCTGTTTTTATAACTGACAATAATTTTGCTTCACTGTTTAAAATTGCTTCAAGCTGTTTAATCTTTTTATCTAACTCATCTGCTTCTTCTTGTAATGCAGTAATATCAGTATTTGTTAAACGATATAACTGTAACATTACAATCGCTTCAGCTTGTTGTTCAGTAAACTCAAATTGAGCGATTAACTTATCTTTTGCATCGCGTTTATCATTTGCAGAACGGATTGTTGTAATCACTTCATCTAAAATCGATAAAGCCTTCATTAAGCCTTCTACAACATGTTGGCGAGCTTTTGCTTTTCTTAAATCAAAGTTTGAACGATTTGTAATAACTTCTTTTTGATGTTCAATATAAGCATCAAGAATTGCAGGTAATGACATCTGTTTTGGTGTACGATTATAAATCGCAACCATATTGAAGTTATAAGGTATTTGAAGCTCAGTATTTTTATATAAATAATTTAAAATTGCTTCATTATTTGCATCTTTTTTCAGTTCAATGACAATACGTAGTCCAGTACGATCTGTTTCATCACGTACTTCCGTAATTCCATCAACTTTTCGATCAAGACGAACCTCATCCATTTTCTTTACTAAATTCGCTTTATTCACTTCTGAAGGAATTTCTGTAATGATTAATGCCTGTTTTCCACCGCGTAAATCCTCGGTATGAACACGACTTCGAATAATGATTTTTCCTTTTCCTGTTTCATAAGCTTTTTTTATTCCATCTACACCTTGAATAATCCCTCCAGTAGCAAAATCAGGACCGTGAATTACAGTCATTAATTCATCTACTGTACAGTTTTTATTTTCAATGCGCATAATCGTCGCATCGATAACTTCTCCAAGGTGGTGCGAAGGTATTTCTGTTGCATATCCAGCAGAGATTCCCGTGCTACCATTAACCAATAAATTTGGAAACATTGATGGTAAAACCACTGGTTCCATACTTGTATCATCAAAGTTGGGCACAAAATCAACTGTTTCTTTATCAATATCTCTCAATAGTTCACTTGCTATAGATGATAACCTAGCTTCCGTATAACGCATAGCTGCTGGCGGGTCTCCATCAATACTACCGTTATTCCCATGCATTTGAACTAATACATTTCGTAATTTCCAATCTTGACTTAGACGTACCATCGCATCATAAACAGAAGTATCACCATGAGGATGGTAATTACCAATTACGTTTCCGACTGTTTTAGCAGATTTACGGTAAGGCTTGTCTTGCGTGTTTCCTTCAACGTGCATTGAATACAAAATACGACGTTGAACTGGCTTTAATCCGTCACGAGCATCCGGTAATGCTCGTTCTTGAATAATATATTTACTATATCGACCAAAACGGTCACCTATTATATCTTCTAAAGGGATATTATATAATTTTTCCGATGATTGCATCAGACATTGCTCCCTTCTGATTCTACTTCAACTTGCTCATTGTTTAAAATTTTATCTTCTTCATCTAAATCAAATACTACATTTGATTCAATCCACTTACGTCTAGGTTCAACTTTGTCGCCCATTAAAGTAGTTACACGACGATCCGCTCTTGCAGCATCATCAATTTTCACACGAATAAGCGTTCTAGTTTCTGGATCCATCGTTGTGTCCCAAAGTTGGTCAGCGTTCATCTCACCTAGTCCTTTATAACGCTGAATCATATACCCTTTACCAACTTTTTTGATTGCATCTTGTAGGTCTACCTCTGACCAAGCGTATTCAATTACTTCTTTTTTTCCAGTACCTTTACTTACTTTGTATAAAGGAGGTAAGGCAATATAAACTTTACCAGCCTCTACTAATGGCTTCATATAACGGTAAAAGAAAGTTAATAAAAGTACTTGAATATGCGCTCCATCTGTATCAGCATCGGTCATAATAACAATTTTGTCATAGTTAACATCTTCAATGTCAAAATCACTACCTACTCCTGCACCAATCGCATGAATAATTGTATTAATCTCTTCATTTTTCATTATGTCCGCTAGTTTTGCCTTCTCGGTATTGATTACCTTACCACGTAAAGGCAAGATTGCTTGAAAACGTCGATCACGACCTTGTTTAGCACTACCACCGGCTGAATCACCCTCTACTAGGTATAATTCATTTTTCTGTGGATTACGTGACTGTGCAGGTGTGAGCTTACCGCTTAATGAAGTTTCTGAACGCTTTCTCTTTTTACCACTTCTAGCTTCTTCTCGTGCTTTTCTTGCAGCTTCTCTTGCTTGGTAAGCTTTTATCGATTTTTTTACTAATGAAGTTGCAATGTCTGGATTTTCTTCCAGGAAATACGCTAATTGATCCGAAACAACTGAATCAACAGCTGATCTTGCTTCACTAGTACCTAATTTACCTTTTGTTTGTCCTTCAAATTGAAGCAGCTCTTCAGGAATTCGTACAGATACAATTGCAGCTAATCCCTCACGAATATCCGCTCCATCTAGATTTTTATCCTTTTCTTTTAAAAGACTCACTTTCCTTGCATACTCATTAAATGCTCTTGTTAAAGCGGTTTTTGCACCAACTTCGTGCGTACCACCATCTTTTGTACGAACATTGTTTACGAAAGATAGCATCGTTTCTGAATACCCATCGTTAAATTGGAAGGAAAATTCAACTTCTATTTTATTTTGTAATCCTTCAAAGAAAACAACAGGATGTAATGCTTCTTTTTCTTCGTTTAAATACGATACGAATGCTTCGATACCGTTTTCATAATAAAACTCTTCGAACGCATCATGTCGTTCATCTTTAATTGTAATTTTTAAACCTTTTAATAAAAAAGCTGACTCTCTAAGTCTTTCACATAAAGTATCAAAGTTGAAATTTGTTGTACTAAAAATAGTCGGATCTGGTTTAAAGTGAATCGTCGTACCAGTTCGTTTTGTCTTACCAACGACTTCTAATGAAGTTACTGCTTTACCTCCATCTTCAAAACGTTGCTTGTAAATTGCGCCCTCACGGTGAATTTCAACTGTTAACCATTCTGATAAAGCATTAACTACTGATGCACCAACACCATGCAGACCACCACTTGTTTTGTAGCCGCCTTGTCCAAATTTACCACCTGCGTGTAATACAGTTAAAATAATTTCTGGAGTCGGTTTTCCCATTTTGTGCATTCCAGTAGGCATCCCACGACCATGGTCTTTTACGCTTAAGCTATTATCTTTATGAATAATCACATCTATTTGTGTCCCGTGACCAGCTAATGCTTCATCTACAGAGTTATCTACGATTTCATAAACTAAATGGTGCAGACCTCTACTATCTGTGCTGCCAATATACATTCCAGGTCGTTTACGTACAGCTTCTAAACCTTCTAGTACCTGTATCGCATCTTCGTTATATGTTGTTTCATTCTTTGCCAACACCATTTCTCCTTTCTAACTAAACACTTACATAAGAACATCTGTTCCATTATATCATATTATAAATAAAATGTTTCTTCTAATCGTTCATGTTAATGGTTTTTTTCCTAACTTACAAGTCGAACATGAAAAAAAAAATAGGACAAGTTCATAAAAAGCTGGATTTTAGAATCAAGAAAATACAGGTTTAAAGTTGAAAATTGGAAAATTAGCTTAACAAAATTCAAATTTAATTTGGCACTTTAATTGCTTATTTATTTTGAAGTTTGTCTACTCAATTTCTCGGTATTCCCTTTCTTAATCCCTACTCGATCTTCCGTTAAAAAAACTCACTGATTAACAGTGAGCCAAATTTTAAAACAAATTTCAAAAATTTGATTTTCAGACTGCTTGCAAGCGCTTGACTTTCGAGGCGCGAAGGCTAGTGAGAAGCCGAGTTACCATAAGTGGTAATGAGCAACATAGAAAGAGAGCGTTTGGCAGCTATTCTGAAACAGTGAGCTTTTTTAACGGCCTATCTAGTCATTGCATGCTCTACTTTAATACAACGATCCATAATGACTGTTTTACCATTTTCTTTTAACAATTGATATGCTTCTTCGTTTTCGATTCCAAGCTGTGCAAAGAAAACATCACAATCAATTTTTAGAAACTCTTGTGCTACAGGTAATAGGTGTTCAGGTCTTCTAAATACATTTACAATATCAACTTTTTCATTTATTTCTGTTAAACTCGCTACCGCTTTTTCACCTAATACAGTATCAACTGTTGGGTTTACTGGAATAATTTTATATCCAGCATCTTGCATTGCCTTACTTACCATATAAGACGTTTTAGACGGGTCTCCTGATAATCCAACAACTGCAATTACTTTACTTGATTTTAAAATTTTGCCAATTTCTTCTCTTGATGGGTATTTACTCATATGCTAATCACCCTTTCTGTTTGCATAAATAAGCGCTTCAAACTGTTAAAAACGCTCGCTTTCTTCGTTGCTTCGTCTGACTGCGGTGCTCATTACCTGTTTAGGTAACTTTCGCTCCTCATCAGCCTTCGCGCCTCGAAAGACAAACGTTTTCAATCAGTTTGAACAATCAAATATATGTTACATATTAAACTTTTCGCTTATTTATTATTCTTTTATCATATTTCTTAAGTCAATTGCCTGTCAATCATTGACTAGAAGCTAATGTTAATGTTGAATTCGTTAATTTACCGTTACGGTAATAAGTAATCTTTAATTTATCTCCAACTTTTTTGTGTGAGTATAGGTATTCTCTCACAGTAATTACGTCACTTACTGGTTTGTCATCAAGTGCAACTATAACGTCTAATTGTTTCATTCCAACTTTCGCAGCAGGAGTATTTGGATCAACATGTGTAACAACTGCACCTTTAGTCACTGAACGAGGTAATTTTAATGTTTCTTCGATATTAAATTGCGGTATTTCATCAAGTGATTTTAAGCCTACACCCATTACAGGTCGAGTCACTTCACCGAATTTTTCGATTTGATCTAAAGCTGGTTTTGCAATATTCATTGGGATTGCAAATCCAATACCTTCAACAGCTTGTTCGGCAATTTTACTTGAATTAATCCCGATTACTTCACCTTTTGCATTGATTAAAGCACCACCACTATTACCAGGATTAATCGCAGCATCCGTTTGAATTACTTGAGTTTGGTAATCTGCAACTCCATCTCCATCGATATCTTGTGGTATTTCACGCGCTTTACTACTTACAATTCCTTCTGTTACAGTACTTTCTAAAAATCCAAGTGGGTTTCCAATTGCAATAGCAGTTTCACCTACGTTAATTTTTTCTGAATCACCTAATTTTGCGATATTTGTAACATATTTTGCATCAATTGCTACAACAGCTAAATCTAATAATTCATCTGTTCCAACAAGTTTAGCATCAATTAATTGACCATCTGCCATTTTTACTTTTAATTGTTTTGCACCAGCAACAACGTGGTTATTTGTAGCTACTAAAGCTTTATTTCCGACTTTTTTATAGACAACACCTGAACCAGATCCAGCTTCTTCAGTTTCCATTGAAAATGGATTTGATGATTGATAATTATTAACGCCTACTACAAATTTGCGAGCATTTTGAATCGTAGTTGTTAAATCTTCCCTTGTTACATTAATAACTTGTGTAGGTACGGTATTCGTATCATTTGATAAATTTGCAGGTTTATTTGTTAAGTTAAAAATATCCGGGGATACGATTGAGATTGTAACAGCTCCAATTATCGCTCCAATAAAGCCTGTAACAAGAGGATACCCTCCACGTCTACTTCTCTTTTGTCTTTTATGATTATTTTCATCGTTTAAATCTGTTTCATCATAATATCCCATAATTCATTCCTCCAATATGTAGGTATCTTTAATTGATATTAATTTAACCCACGCATGTGTATTTGCTGTGAACTTTTTGATTTAATTCAAATATTTTTTCAAATTAAAAATAAATTCAACTCCATCTTTCTTATTATGAACTTTTATAGTTGAATGATGTAAGTCAAGGATTGTTTTTACGATTGCTAAACCTAAACCTGTTCCACCATTTTGTCTATTTCTAGATTCATCAATTCGATAGAAGCGATCCCAAATTTTATCAATTTTGTCAGCAGGAATTGGATTACCTTCATTAAAAATAGAGATATTTACATATTCCCCTTCATCTAATAAATTCATTTTTATCACATTACCTGGGTTACCATAATGGATTGCATTTGAAAGGATATTAATGATCACTTGTTCTATTTTTCTTTTTTCACCTATTACGAGCGTAGCCTCATCTAGATTAAAATTGAAATTACAATGATTACTACTATTTTCAAACATACGAATAATCAAATGTTCGATGCAATCCACAATTAAGAAAGGTTCACTTTTAAGTGTGTATGTACCCGATTGAAGTTTGGAAAGTTCTAGCATATCGACAACTAAGCCGTTCATCCAATCAACTTCTTCAAGGATTACATCTGCATAATAACCATTTTTTTCAATATTTAATCCATCTTTTAAACCTTCTGCATAACTTTGCACAATACTCAGTGGCGTTTTCAGCTCATGTGAAACTCCACTAATAAACTCTTTTCTTGTTTGTTCTAACTGCTTTTCTTTTTCAATATCCTTCATTAATTTAACATTTGCCTGCTGTAAATTTTCAATCGTACTAGCTAAATTCTCAGATAATGAATTAATGGATTTTGATAATTGTCCAATTTCATCATCTGATTGAATATCGATTTTCTCGTTAAAATTTAACTTTGCTAATTGATCTGTTACAGAGTTCATTTTCAATAATGGCTTCGTAATCAATTTCGAATAGTAAAAAGAAACGATCACAATCAATAATAAAGCTATAATAAATGCGTAAATATAAAAATCTTTTAAAACGTACATTGCTTCATTTACTGGTTGTAGCGATGTAATGGCAAAAATAACTTCTTTTGAACCTTTACTAGTATTAATTGGGTATATAAAAACTTTATTTTCTAATCCATTTACTCGGTCTAAATAGCGATAAATTAATGGAAAATCCTCTTGAGTATATTTAGAAAAATCTTCATTGCTCTTTGTCCAATCAGTTATCGCACCCATTAATGAGTTCATTTGAGCTGAGTATGTATATTGATTTGCAATTGGTAAATGTAAATTAACAACTTTCCCTTTAATTTCAATATTCACCATTTCCTGAAGACTATCTTTAGTTGACAATTGAATAGTGTTAGAAGGTTGATTTTCCTCTTGCCACACACCTATATTCGTTTTTATATAAAGTGGAATAAAGTAATCATCTTGAACATAACCTCGGATTGTAATCTTCGAATTTTCTTTAATATTAAGACCTAAAATACGATCTATTTGATCCGAATATAATAAATTATTTAAAGGTACATATACCTTTTTCCCTTCATTTGTAAGAACAGTTAAATCAAAATTATTCTCAGCTTTTAGTACCCCTCTTTTATCTAAAACCGCTAAAGTTGTATTGTATTTCGAATATAGTTTTGATAATTCTTGTTGAAACTGATTACTGTTAAATTTACCTGCTTTATACCCTTTAGCAAATTGTGTTAGTTCCTCTGTTACAATATTTACTTTCTTATTCGTGTAAAAAGATTGCATAAAGATTGATTGACCAACAAATACAATTAATAAAAAAATAACTAATAATAACGTTATTGATAAAAAAAGTTTACGGACTATACTATTTTTCATCTTCTTACTCCTCAAACTTATAGCCAACTCTAATAACTGTTGCTATATGCTTTGCTTTGTCTCCCAATTTATGTCTAAGTTTTTTTATATGTGTATCAACTGTTCTTCCATCACCAAAATAATCAAAGCCCCAAATATTATTCAATAATTGATCTCTTGATAAAACGATGCCTTTATTATCAATTAAATAACATAATAATTCGAACTCTTTATTCGTAAGTTGTAATATTTCATTATTAATTGAAGCTGTCCTTGATGACGTATTGATCATAATTCCACAAATCGTTTTAGAATCTTTATCTTCTTCTTTTAGATCAGCTGTTCTTCTTAGTACACTCTTTGCTTTTGCTACTAGAATTTTAGGACTAAATGGCTTTGTCACATATTCATCTGTACCAAGATCAAACCCAAGTAATTGATCTTCTTCTTCTGAGCGAGCAGTGATCATGATGATAGGAATACTTGATTGCTCCCTAATTAACTTACAAACTTCCCATCCATCTAATTTCGGTAGCATTAAATCTAAAATAATTAAATCTACTTGATTTTCGTTAAATTTTTTTATGCCCTGTTCTCCATCTTCTGCTTCGATCACTGTAAATTGATCGTTTTCGAAATACTCTTTTACGATTTCTCTTAATCTTTTTTCATCTTCAATGATTAAAACTGTCGGGTTCATATTTTTTTCCTTCCGTTAACATTGGTATATATAAGTAATTTTTCCTAAAATAAAATGTCCTTTATTTCCTCATTTGAATTAATATTCTAAAGCAACTATCTATATATTCGCTTAAAATTGTGATAAAATCATATGATACTGCACTAATTTATTATTGTTTGAAAAGGAGCTAGAAAATGAGTTTGGTCATTATTGTACTAGCCTATTTAATCGGATCTGTACCATTCGGTTTAGTAGTTGGAAAAATATTTTACGGAGTAGATATTCGTCAACACGGTAGTGGAAATCTTGGTGCGACAAATACATTCCGCACATTAGGTAAAAAAGCAGGCATTATTGTAACGCTTGGAGATATTTTAAAAGGAACACTAGCAGCTTCTCTACCTGTATTATTCCATTATCATGGAATTCACCCTTTAATTATCGGCCTAGTTGCTGTTGTTGGTCATATGTACCCAATATTTGCCGGTTTTAGAGGTGGTAAAGCGGTAGCAACCTCTGCAGGGATCTTGTTATATGCATCGCCACTACTTTTTATCTGCTTAATTATTATCTTCGCAATTAGTTTAAAAACAACAAAGTACGTTTCACTTTCGTCAATGTTAACAGCTTTTATAGGTACAATTTTAGCTTTTATAATGGAATACACAGGACTAATTAAAGACAATGGGTATATAATAACTTATATTTTGATTGTACTTACAATCTTTGTCGTATATAAACATCGTCCAAATATAAAAAGAATTAAAGAAAAAACAGAACCAAAAGTAAAATTTTAAAAGCAAGATTAGAGATTGAAGATTAATGTTCTTTTCGTCTCTAATCTTTTTTTCATTCATGCTGTTTTTGCTTCTTCTATCGCTTATTCCTGTCCCATCGCCTTCTCGTATGCTTCATACCAGTCAGGGAACATTTTCTTAAATTTAATCGGTCTAAAAGTTTCTTTATGAACAAGGACATGAGTTGAATTTCCTATACAGCAAATATCGCCTTCTTCATTAACGATTTCATATTCATAGATCACTTTAAGTGGTGTAAGTGATTTTATTTTTGTTTTTACTTTAGCAGACTGTCCATATCGTAGACTTTTCTTGTATGAAACATTCAAATCAATCACTGGAGAAATAACACCTTGTGATTCCATTTCTGCATAATTAAAGCCCAAATCTTTTATTAATTGAGTTCGTCCAATTTCAAACCATACTAAGTAGTTTGCATGGTAAACAACACCCATTGCATCTGTTTCTGCATATCTTACTTCAACTAATTTTTCTGAAATTAACATATATTCACCTCTTATTCTTCTACAGAATACTTTACCAAAAAATTAATAATTGTTCTATTTTTTAACTTATCCTAAATGTTATAATTTTCTTATAATAAATTAATAATTTTCTAACAATAGAAATTTGGAGGTCGATCTTCTTGAAGGTTCTAGTGGGCTCAATCTTAATCATCCTTCTTTTTTTATTCGGGGTATGGCTTCTTCTTTCTCCTACATTTGAAAAAATTGGTGAGAAATCAGCTAAAGTAAAAAATATTTTAAAAGATAAGGGGGACAAACATAATGGAAATTCGTCCAAATGAAAAAAGGAAATCATTTTTTAGCCGTAAACTAATTGGAGGAATCATTGCGGGTATTGCACTGATCTTAATTGTAGCAATTCCAACTTTATTTATTGAAAAAATTACACCTGGTTATGTAGGGGTTGTCTATTCACCAAATGGAGGTATTCAGAAAAATACCTTATCACAAGGTTGGAATTTTGTAGGTTTATTCGATAAAGTTACTGAATATCCAGTCCGACTTCGTACTGTAGAATATAAAGACGTTGCATTAGCTACTTCAGACGGTAAAAGGATTGAAATGGATTTATCATATACATATAAAATTGATCCTTCTAAAGTAGTATCAATGTTTAACGAGTTTGGACCTGTGTCAATCGAAGAAATTGAGGATACATATTTAAAGAAACGTTTACAAGATGCAGCCCGAATAGCCGTATCAAAATACACAGTTTTACAATTATACGGCGAGAAATCAAGTAATGCCTCAGCTGATATAGAAACAATCTATAAAGACGATGTAAAAGTACTTGGTTTCTTTGTTGAAAATTTAACACTAGGAACGCCTAAACCAGACGCAAAAACACAGGATGCAATTGATGCACGTGTTCAGGCTGCCCAAGAAAATGATCGTAAAAAAATTGAACTTGAAACGGCTAAAATAGAGGCAGAAAAGAAAAAAGTAGAAGCAAAGGCTGATGCCGATTCACAACTTATCCGAGCACAAGGTCAAGCAAAAGCGAACCAAGTAATCCAAAAAACATTAACCAATGAATTAATTGAATACAAAAAAGCAGAAAAATGGGATGGAAAACTCCCTACTGTCTCAGGCAGCAACTCAAATATCATTCAATTCCCACTTGATCCAAATAGTGATAAAGAATCAAAAAAATAAATATTTCTCCTAAAAACCTAGCTTTTGGCTAGGTTTCGGTTTGTATACGAAATCCCAAAAACTTGATTTTCAGACTGATTGCGAGCGCTTGTCTTTCGAGGCGCGAAGACTGATGAGGAGCGGAGTTACCTTTGACGGTAATGAGCACCGCAGGCAGACGAAGCAACGAAGAAAGCGAGCGTTTGTCAACAGTCTGAAAGCTAGGTTTTTTATTTTCAAAATCAATTTGCTTTTCCACCTATTCTCTTCTAATCCAAACTCTTTGGCATATATTTAATAGAGACGAATATCTACGTTTAATGGAAGGAGATAAACTTGATGCAAATTCATGTTGTAAAAAGTGGAGAAACAGTAATGAGTATTGCAGATTTTTATGGAGTTGAACGCCAAGCACTCATTAATTCAAATGCTCTTGTAGCTCCTTATAAAATAATAAAAGGTCAATCGCTTGTTGTACCAACTACAGGAAACGAATATTTTGTTCAACCCGGTGATAATTTATATGATCTTGCTTTAACCTATGGTGTAACATCAAGTCAAATTGCAACTTTAAGTGGAATTAGTCCATATGCTTCATTAAATGTCGGCCAAAAGCTGCATCTTCCACCACGGAAAAAAAGAAATATCGAATCAATTGGTTATTTACAACCTACTTCAAACCCAATAAAACCAGCACTTGAAGAATCAGCTCGAACAGAAGCTAAGTATTTAACGTATTTAGCACATTTTAGCTTTGATGCAAAAAGAGATGGTACATTATCAGAACCGCCGCTTGGAAACATTCCTCAAATCGCAAAGGATAATCGCTGTATCTATATGATGGTTGTCTCTAATCTTGAAAATGGACAGTTTTCAACATCACTAGCAACTGATATATTACAAAGTCCAGCAGTTCAAGATAAACTGATAAATACAATTATAACTACTGCTAATAAATACGGATTTAGAGAAGTAAATATAGACTTTGAAGACGTTGCTTCAACTGATCGTGTAGCTTATATTAATTTTTTAAATAAAGTAAAATCAAGGCTACCACAAGGATTCATATTGAGTGCTACTTTAATACCAAAAACAAGTTCACACCAAAAAGGTAGATTTTACGAAGCGCATGATTATGCTAACATAGGTAAAGTTGTGGACTTCGTTGTAATCATGACATATGATTGGGGTTGGCAAGGCGGGCCACCAATGGCCGTATCACCGATTGATCAAGTTCGTAAAGTAATCAACTATGCAAAGACGGTAATTCCTGTACCAAAAATTGTAATGGGCCAAAATTTATATGGATTTGATTGGAAAGTTCCATTTAAACAAGGTACTATGGCTAAAGCATTAAGTGCTGAAGCTGCTACAAACTTAGCAATTCAAATGACAAACGAAATTCTTTTCGATAACAAAGCTAGAGCACCTCATTTCCGATATACAGAATCAAACGGTCAAAAACATGAAGTTTGGTTCGAAGATGCAAGATCAATTCAAGCTAAGTTTAACTTAATAAAAGAAGAGAATATACGAGGTATATCATATTGGAAATTAGGATTACCATTTATTCAGAATTGGGAGCTCCTTGAAGCTAATTTTAATATAGTTAAGAGAGCATAAAGAAAAGCTAGGTATTTATGAGGTTAACTCTAAATACCTAGCTTATTTTTTTAATTAGTCATTTGTATTATTAAATGCTTGTTCGTCTCTTAGTTCACTTTCCAATGCTGCGATAGATTCTTCACGACGTTGATTTTTTGCTATTGCATTTTGACGTTGCTCGTCATTTCCGAATTTCATTGAAGCTTCTGCTTCTTTCATATTTTCCTTCGTATTGTTTATATTATTTTGGATTTTACTTGCATTATCACTACGATCATCTGGCTTCGGTGTATTTGTATATTCCATCATAAATCACTCCAATTCAAAATTTGTTTTTCTGTTTTGGACTTTACCCGTTATCTACAATTGGTTGTTTGCCAGTAGGATCTTTATACTGCATTTGTTTACCCTTATTCCCACCAGCTGCTTTGTTTTGAGTACCTATATGATTTGGTACAAAATCTTTAGGATGTTTTTTTGGATTTCCCATTTTATCGCCCCCTAGCGATAGTATGAGTTTTGTTGCTGTAAATATGTAAAAGGAAATTAAAAAATGACCGATTTTGACAACAAAAAAAGAAGGAAATAATTCCTTCTCTCAGACTGCCCGCCAAACGCTCGCTTTCTTCGTTACTTTGCCTGTATGCGGTGCTCATTACCGTCTAGGGTTCCGCTCCTCACTCGGCTTCGTGCCTCGAAAGACAAACGCTTACAATCAGTCAGAAAATCAAGCTTTTAGTATTTTGTCTACAAACTAAAAGAAGGAAATAATTCCCTTCTCATTGTCTATAAATAAAATTCAATTTTCGAAAATGACTAATTTACTCCGCTTTAGCTTTTCTTTCTAAACGTTCTTCTAGTCGATCATATATTTTATTCAAAGCTTCTTCATCATTTAATAGTGAATTTTTATTTTCAAGAATTAATTCTTGAAACGATTTATGTCTTTTCTTTCTCAAAACAATCACCTCTTCTTTTTATGTTGTTAGTATTGCCAAAAAAAAGAGTTTTCTTACATTTTAGTAAATTTTTTCTTATTTTAAAAATGCATTTAATTGTTTTGCAGTTAATGGCCCAATTTGCTTAAAAACTACTTCTCCATTCGGGTTAATAAAGTATGTAGTTGGTATTGAAATCACACCATATTTACGAAAATTATCACCGTTTTCATCAATTAAAATTCTATAATTCATACTATTTTTATTAACAAAGTTCTTGATAAAACTTAAATCCTTTTTCTCACCAATATAATCTGCAACACCGATCATTTCAATATCCTTATGCTCTTGATGGAATTTCTCTAAAGCTGGTATCTCATCCTGACAAGGAGGGCACCAAGTAGCCCAAAAGTTTAAGATTACTTTCTTACCTTTAAATGAAGATAAATTAACCTTCTTTTCATCTAAAGTCATCAATTGTATATCAGGTGCCTGCTGTCCAACTTGAACACCTAATTTTTGAATTGAAGCAATATAGGCATCATTATTATTACTGACTTTTTTCTCTTCTTCTTTTTTCTCATATAATTGAAAAATTGAATATCCCAACGCAACTAAAAGTATCAGCACAGGAATTACTTTTTTCATACAAATCACCCTTTTAATGAACTATCTCTATTTAACCATAATAAATACAAAAGTGGAACAAGCTCGCCTATGTTCTTAGACAATATCTCTTGTGAGTACCTTATATATACTTTTTTCGATTCGAATTATCTTATATAGATCCACTTTTATTATATTTTTTACATGAATGCTCTATTAATTCGTAATTTTTTTATCCATTTAGTACATTTTTGTATAGGGTTGATCGTTTCTGTTTGTTTAATTACTGATAAGCAGTTTTTAATTGTGATTTTTGGTTTTTATTTGGGATTCTACAGATTTAATTGCTGTTTCTGGTTTTTATTTGCGATTCTACAGATTTAATTGCGGTTTCTGATTTTTATTTGTGATGCCATCTTTTAATTGCGATTCAACGTTTTTAATTGCGATGCCATCTTTTTAATAGCGATTCAAAGACTTTAATCAATTTCCACTTACCCAAAATAAAAAAACACGGTCCAAAAAGACCGTGTTTTCCATACAAATTAATGAGTTACTTTAGAATTATTTAATTTATCACGTAATACCATTTGTAAGATACCACCATGACGGTAGTAGTCAATTTCAACTTCGCTGTCGAAACGAGCAACTACTTCAAATTCAACAGTTGTACCGTCTTCTTTTGTTGCAGTTACTTTTACAAGATCACGTGGTTTAACATTCTCATCTACATTAACAGCAAATACTTCTTTACCATTTAATCCAAATGTTTCAGCATTTTCACCATCTTTAAATTGAAGAGGTAAAACACCCATTAATACTAAGTTACTTCTGTGAATACGTTCGAAGCTTTCAGCAAGAACTGTTTTTATACCTAAAAGATTTGTTCCTTTAGCAGCCCAGTCACGAGAACTTCCCATACCGTAGTCATTTCCAGCTAAAATCATTAATCCAGTACCATCTTCTTTATAACGCATTGCTGCATCATAAATTGACATTACTTCGCCAGTTGGCCAGTAAGTAGTGTATCCACCTTCTGTACCTGGAGCGATTTGGTTACGGATACGGATATTAGCAAATGTACCACGCATCATTACATCGTGGTTACCACGACGAGAACCGTATGAGTTGAAGTCTACAGGTTTAACACCTTTACTTTGTAGGTAAAGTCCTGCAGGAGTTGTTTTACCAATTGAACCAGCTGGTGAAATGTGGTCAGTTGTTACTGAATCACCGAATTTACCAACGATTTTTAAACCAGCTAATGGTTTAACTACGCCTGGCTCTTTTGATAATCCTTCAAAGAATGGAGGATTTGCAATATAAGTTGATTCGCTATCCCATTTGTATAATGAATCATCAGTTGTTTGAATTTCGTTCCAACGTTTGTTATCTTCAAATACTCTTTCGTATTCTTTTTTGAATAATTCAGGAGTAACTGTAGATGCAACTACTTCTTGAACTTCTGCAGATGTTGGCCAAATATCTTTTAAGAATACATCGTTTCCATCTTTATCTTGACCGATTGGCTCAACTGAGAAGTCGATATTTACATTACCTGCTAACGCGTAAGCAACTACTAATGGTGGTGATGCTAAGTAGTTACCTTTAACTTGAGGATGAATACGTCCTTCGAAGTTACGGTTACCAGAAAGTACAGAAGTTACTAACATATCATTTTCAGCAATTGCTGTTTCCATTTCAGGTGCTAATGGACCTGAGTTACCGATACATGTAGTACATCCATAACCAACGATGTTAAATCCTAATTGATTTAAGAAAGGAATTAATCCAGCTTCTTGTAAATATCCACTAACAACTTTAGATCCTGGAGCTAATGAAGTTTTTACATAAGCAGGTACTGTTAAACCTTTTTCAACAGCTTTTTTAGCTACTAAACCAGCACCTAACATAACGTATGGGTTTGAAGTATTTGTACAACTTGTGATTGCTGCGATTGCTACTGCACCAGTTTTAAAAGTTGTTTCAGTACCGTTTTCAAATTTAACGTTTACTTCTTTATTTAATGTTTCATCAGTTAAACCGAATCCTGCATTACCCATTGGAGCAGAAACTGCTGCTTGGAATGCTTTTTTCATTTCAGATAATGGGATTAAATCTTGTGGACGTTTTGGACCAGAAAGATTTGATTCAATTTCTGAAAGATTGATTTCTACTAAATCAGTAAATGTAGGATCTTCTAAGTCAGCTGTATAGAATAAATCATTAGCTTTGCAATAAGCTTCAACTAATTGAATTTGCTCTTCAGAACGACCTGTTAAACGTAAGTAGTTAAGTGCCTCAGCATCAACTGGGAAGAATCCACATGTTGCACCGTATTCAGGAGCCATGTTTGCAATTGTAGCACGGTCTGCTAAAGGCATGCTTTGTAAACCTGGTCCAAAGAACTCAACAAATTTATTTACTACACCTTTTTTACGTAAAACTTCAGTAACTTTTAACGCTACATCAGTTGCAGTTGTTCCACTTGGTAAAGCACCGATTAATTTAACACCGATAACTTCTGGAACTGGGAAATATGATGGTTGACCAAGCATACCTGCTTCAGCTTCAATACCACCTACACCCCAACCTAATACACCAATACCATTAATCATAGTAGTGTGTGAGTCAGTACCCACTAATGTATCAGGGAATGCAACAACTTCACCATCTTCATTTGCAATTGCATGTATTACATTTGCTAAGTATTCTAAGTTAACTTGGTGTACGATACCAGTTGCTGGTGGAACTGCACGATAGTTATTAAATGCTTTTTGAGCCCAGCTTAAGAATTGGTAACGCTCTTCGTTACGAGAAAATTCTAAATCCATATTGAAATCTAATGCATCCACTGAACCAGCTTTATCAACCATTACAGAGTGGTCAATTACTAGATCTACTGGAATTTCTGGATTAATTACTTCAGGGTCTCCACCCATATCAGCCATTGCCTTACGTAATGAAGCTAAGTCAACTACAGCTGGAACACCTGTGAAGTCTTGTAAAATAACACGAGAAGGTTTAAACGGAACATCTACATCTTTTAGCTCGTTTGTTCCCCATTTTGCTAAATTTTCAACATGATCTTTTGTAATTACTCTTCCATCTACTTGACGAAGAACTGACTCTAGTAACACTTTAATCGAATAAGGTAATTTACCGATTTTAGCTACTCCAGCTTCCTCAATTGCTTTTAAGCGATAATAATGATAAGTTTTATCGTTCGCAGTAAATGTCGAACGAGATTGGAAAACGTCATTTTTCCCCATTTGTTCTTCCCCCTATTAAGCAAAAAATGTCTGAATATATTTTATATCCAAACTTTTCAATACCTTACAATAATATATTATTACAATGTATATCATAAGTAAATAAGAAGTAACTTATCATTTGCAATAAGTATTACTTATGACCTTTAAAACAATTAGTTCATTTAATAATCTTCAACTCAATTATATCATCATTTAAATCCATAGATTTTAATTGAGTTTTTAAAAGTTCGTGAACAAGATGTGAACATAATGTGATTTTTGTTAACGTGAGACTTCAAAATGTGTGAACCAATATAAAGACTCCTAAATCTGTCTAGGAGTCTTATATTTATATATTTATTATAACACCTTCTTGATATTTCACTCTGAATACACCCAATAAATTAAAAAGAATATTTTATCCTTATGCAAAATTTTTCATTAAATCGTTTGCAGATTAAAATAAAATCACTTGTAGGAAAGTATTAATTTTATAATATTGTTTTTCTAGTTAGCAGCCTAATCCAGAATATCTTCAAATTTTTCTAGTGTTAATTCTTTACCCATACTCGTTGCATAACTCATTAGTCCGCAATACATGTAAATTTCAATGTCATCGGGATCTAAAATTTTCAATTGATTCATCAATTTGAAGTGAGTATTACCAGACATCGCTTTTAATTGCTTTAGTGCTTAATGTCCGAGGTCTATCCATATTGATTTTGAGCAAAAGAAAAAGACCACAAAAATGTAGTCTCCTAGCTATTTTTTCTTTTGGGATGCACTACAAAATCCAGAGAATTTCTTTATAAGGCTGGGTATTTTAGTTTCCTTTTTATTAGCACTATTAGTAATAAACATATTGGGATAATAATTTGAAGAGGGATCTGTAGTAAAAAGGGGACAACATCACTTGCTTCATTACGTAATGCAAGATAATTCGTTGTCATCCACATTGAACAAACTAACATAATAACGGAAGTAGGATAAACTAATTGCTTACTTTCCTTAATGCCAAATAAATCTGCTGTTCCTGACACCGCACAATAGAAATAAATAGTAATCTTCACGAAATAATTACATACCGAAACTACTATAATAAAGGTATCCAATCTTTGAACAAAATCAGCAATACTAATATAACTAACAGCTGTAAGAAGTGGATATATGCTTCTTTCTATGTCAGAAACGCCCATTATGGAAGTATTTAACATTGAAGATAAAGTCAATATAAGCCCAGAAAATAGATAGGATGCTATTCCTACTTTTACTACTTTCTTTTGTTTATTTAAATATGGCAAAATCATTGTAAAGGTAAATATCTCACCAAAAGGATTTGAAACTAATATCGGAGTTGCCTTTAACACCGGTTTCCATCCACTTTCTAATACAGGTCTTAGATTATTAATATTGATTAAGCCAGAAATAATTTCTAATCCAATAATTATAAAAGTAATGAACATTATAAATAAAAAAATAAATTCATTTGCACGTGCAAATGTTTCAATTCCTTTATGACTTGCATATATGACTACAATCATCATTAATATTCCAATCGAAATACGTGATGAAGCATTATAAAGAGTAATAACCATTAACTCCTCAAAATTACGCAAAACTCGTGCACCTATATAAATAAAATATATTATATAGATTAGTGCTAACAATTTTCCAACATATTTCCCTAAAATATTTTGTATATATTTTGTAAATGGTACATCAGGAAAAAATGAATATAACTTTATATATACAAAAAATAATAGACACCCCATAGTAAGTCCTATTAATAAACTCATCCATGCATCTTGCTTGGCTAAAGAATAGATTTCAATTGGTGGCGATGTACCATTAATAAACATAAAAATCATACATAATAATTGAAAACCACTTACTTTCAATTTACGATTCATTACAGTACCTTCATAATACTTACTTCCTCTATATTCTTTTTTAATGCATGTTTATTTTTACCATTTAGAATCTAAATTATGATTTATATTACAAAAATACCCTGTATCCGAAATGGACACAGGGCTTATTTATAATGCAAATTTAGCTTCAACTTACACTCTTTATTATGACACCTTTAATTGACTGATTGTATTTTCTGTAACGACTGGCTTACCTTTCCCATTTAGTAATCTGTTTAAAATTGGGATCTTTTTAATGAAAAACGATAGTGAGATAGGGATTATTAATCCAAATGCAAAGTATATGGACCAATGTATCGTTCCTACAACATAAAGTTTATCTATAAATTTTAATGTTGCGATAGCAAATCCAACATGGAAAATTAAAATTATTAAGGATTCTCTACCTAAAAAAGTAAAAAACTTTGTCGGTAATTTCATTTTTGACAACAATTTTGCAAACGATAATGTTACAATGCTTCCGGAAATGCCTGCTGTATAAAATATAAAAAAGTTATTATAAATCCTATTGTTCATATCTGCATCGTTGATATAAGTACCAATTCCGAATATTATTAAAGATAAAATTGATACAATTCCAATTGGTTTTATTTTATTTAATAACTGATATTCCTTAAATTTATTCCCTAAATACATGAAAAGAAGAGCTACTAAAGCGATATCTAAACCCCATGGTAAAAAAACAAAACGACTTATACCATAGCCAATAAATCCAATAATTAAGTAAAAACCTATTTGGGTGTAAACATTAAAATCACCAATTATTTTTTGTGAGTAACAATAGAGTAATTGAACACAAAATAAACAAACTAAAAACCATAACGGTACATTTAAGCTTAACCATCCATTAGTTCCATTTCCATATAAAATGCCAACAAGAGGCTTATACCATATAAATTCAGTTCCTAAAGGATCTGCAATTTTTAAAATTAACCAGTAAAAATAAGATAATATCCCTACTGTAAAATAAGGTACAAGTAAAGCATAAAATTTGTTGATCCATAATAGACGCGTATCATTTAAGTACTTCTGACTACTAAAAAGATACCCTGATACTAAAAAAAACAATGGCATTCTAAAGTCTCTTAATATGTTATTTAACCAGATTGGAATAGCCGTATGTCCCATTACTACCAGAAATATAGTGATCCCCCTTGCGATGTCTATTTCGATAAATCTTTTCATCTGTATCCTCCTGAAATGCTTCAAGCACCAATAATAAGTATTTGTCCAATAAACATCATATTGGAGGATTTGAATTTTTACAATCTTATATTTTTTTATACTCCATTCGTTAAAGACTGCCTTTTTCGTAATGTAAGCTATATGTAACGTTATGCCAATATGATTTGATTAGTCGCATATTAAAACAAACCCTGTACAATACTTATACAGGGTTTGAACTAGATTTTATTTTTACAATTTGAAATTTTGAATGTTATTTTACTAAATTTAGTAATAAGATTTTACCTTTTCTTAAACAAATAATTTTGCCCAAGTTTTTGGGCCAACTTTTCCATCTACGGTCAGGCCATTTTTCTTTTGAAAATTCCTTACCGCCCGATCCGTAATAGGACCGAATATACCGTCTGCTGTAATTCCTAATTCTTTTTGAACTAATTTAACACTATTTCCTTTTGAACCTGATTTTATGATCGTTCCTGGATATGCAGGTGGTTTAGCTTCCAATGCTTTATCAGTACCATATCCTTTGTATTCAAATTGTAAATGTGGCTCATCTACAAAGCTACTCCAGTCCCCACCCCATGTGAAGCCAATGGATTTTGCATAATTAATAGCCGATTTAAACGGTTCAGAATTGTATGAGTTCCACCCTTCTTTACCATTTACAATCGGAACAAAGTCTAATGCTTGACCTAGAATATGATATGACTTTCTAGTTTGGGACTTGCCATTATCAACTAGTTCTTCTTGTCGTTCTCTTGTTCGAGTCGTTTCGTAAATTAAAACATCGATATTATTTTTTATACAATAATTGTACCATTTTAATGCTGCTTGCTTTGTATTTGGAGCTAACTTATTTATATTTGATAAATTTCTTTCGTGATAAGTTGGATTTGTCATTTATGATTTCCCCTTTTAAATAAATTTAAAAAGCCAACCTACTTAGGAAGACTTATCCCGTAAAATAACTTCGCTTGCTTTTAATAAACAATCAAACATACACATAAGCCAATATATTCACAAAATTGAAATACGGTTTGAATAAATAGTCTAAAAGATATCGTTTTTTTCTCCTGGACATGTCTTTAATCCTGTTAGTTTTTTATTTCTTGTTCAATCTCGTCAATTCCAGCAACGACACACATAAAAAAACACCTATTATAAGGTGCTGACATTGAACAATTTATCATTACGTCTCACATTAATTACCAAATAAATTTTTAGGGTACTATAAAAAATATAGGAAAGAATATCGATTATAAAAGGCAATTTTCAAACCTATTCCAAAAATATGTTTACGAAAATGGCCTTATTTAAGGAGGAATATCATGTCTAGACGTAAAAATAATTCTGGTAGCGGAATGTCAGCTTCAATCGAGCAAGGAAAAGCTGCTGGTTTTAATGAAGAAACTGCACAAGAGCCACTTTCAGCAGATTATAAGTTAAACAATAAAAAGACGAAAAAAAGACAATAAAAAAAATAGCAAGCAATTTATAAGAATTGCTTGCTACTTTTTAATATTTTTTGATCATTACTCAAAATCATCTTTTCGCTTTCGTAAAATACCTTTGTTCAATGACGATTGAGGCATTAAATAAATAATATCTCCTGTTCTTTTCGTATCTCTATTAACATTGCTTTTTCTACGATTATAGTATAGGAAAAAATTAATCACATTTTTTTGTCTCTTATTATATTGAACTTTCTTGAACAAGAGATAGAGTAAGATCACACCCGAATATATAAGACAAACTGTTAGTACTTGCATAATCAGTATCAGTCTCCTCTTTCATTTTGACTATTACTAGTATTGGTCAAATTACTTGTTTCATACATCAAAAGAGTCAGACAAACTAAAAAAAATTAACTTTTACTCTATTAATTTCTTAGATTTAATTGTTGTTTGTCGTTTTTTATTATGAAAAATAATTTTCTCAACATTCAATTTTTGGTTTTAATATTAGATGAATTAAATCATTAGAAATACCTCCCTTTCATTAATTTATTTATATATATGGAAAATGGTTATCGAAAATTATTAGAAAAAAATGATTAAAACGCTTTCAATTATAAATTAGTAAATATTTCTTTTCGGCATATTTTTTCGCTTACGACTAAAGCTATTCTTAAAGGAAGGTGACAAGAATGACAAACAAATCATCAAAAAGAAATAGCCCAATTGATCATGAAAGTGGACAACCAAAACCATTAAGCGGTTCTCATAAAGTAAAGAACCAAAATCATACAAGACAGAAAAAACATAGTAGCCACGACATGTAATTTAAATTAGTTAGTTATAATGGAGGGTTTAATTTGAAGAATAAGCAAAGTACTTTCAATTCTAATTTTAATAAGAATGTAAAGCCTGATGGACTCGATGTTGAGTATTCAGCGGAATTAGCAGATCATGAGGATATAGAGGCTCAAGAGCGTTCAGCTCAAGCAGATGCACGTGTAAAGAAAAAAATGTAATTTTGCTATACAAAAAAGGTATGCGATAATTCCGCATACCTTTCTTAATTATTTGTTTATTTCAGCGTCAATAGCTGCTTTAATTGATTCTAAGCTAGGGTTGTCCACTGCTTTACCATTTACAAATATTGTAGGTGTTCCGTTAACACCATAATGGTTTGCAATTGCAACGTCGTTTGCAACTTGTTTCATTGCATCTTTTTTGTATAAATCTTTTTTAAATTGTTTTTCATCTAAATTCGGAATAACAGATTTCGCAATACTTGCAAGTTTATCAGGTGTAGCCCAAGTAGTTGTTTCATCTTCTTGTTTTAAATAGATTTGCTCTTGAAACTTCCAAAATGAATCTTTATGAGTTTTATAAACTACTTCTGATGCAAGTGCAGCTAAATTTGAATCTTTCGAAATAAACGGATAGTTAATAAATGAAAAATTGATTAAACCATTATCAATATAATCGGCTTTAAGTTGGGGAAAAACTACTTTATTCCATTGAGCACAAATTGGACATTTATAATCTCCAAATTCAACTACTTCAACTTTTGCATTTTTATTGCTAAAGGTTGGTTGATCCTTCGTGTCAAACCCATCAACTTTTACTTGATTTACTCCTGCAATTGCTGGATAAACTTCTTCAGTCTTTTTATCTTGCAATTTTGAAACTAAAAATAATGCTCCAACTAAAACAACTATTCCAACAAATACAGAAATAGCAAACGTTTGATTACCATTAGATTTTTTCTTTTTACTCATTAGTGCTATATTCCCCCTACAATTATGTACTGTACATCATTGTAACATAAACTAAAGTAACCTAACTATTCATAACACTTGTAATTGAAAATTATTCTTAATTAAAGTTTTAAATACTTATTAATGTTCATTAGTAAATTAAGATATTGCAATTAGAAGTTAAAAAAAGGCAGTCAAAGTAAACAACTTTTAGGAACTCTAAAGGAACAATTGCACTGAATTAGTTGCATAAGAAATACGTTAAATATTTTTTATATTTGTTTTAATTCTAGCAATCCAAATGGGTTAAAATACAAATCCTCTTGATCATATCTATCATCATTAATTGCAGTTATCTTTAATACATGGCCATCTTCGCTGATACTAAATTTTTCACCATTATTAAAAGTTGGGTTCTCAATTATATTATAGAAATTAAAATTATTTAAAATGTCAGCTGCTTCTATAGGGTCAATTGTAGACGGAGTTACAACGTCTGGCAGACAAAATGCCTTCATACCACATGAGAAATAACACTCCTCTCCTCCAATTAGAGTGACAAAATGTGAATAGAGAGGAAATATCTCATTATTCGAATTAAGTTCGTTCCACTCCTTTTTTGTATAAGCAACACCAGAAGATTCAATTTTAATGGCTAATCCTCCTGCTTTTAATAAGGCATCCCCTACATCTACAACTTCTTATACATCTTCTATATTTCCTACATCTGCAATTATATATATGGTATAAGTTTGTTATCTAGTAATGATTGTTGAAAGGAATCTCTGCATGCATAAATGAATGATTCCTTTAGATTTGGTTCACTTTTAAGTTTAATAAGTATATATTGGTTATTCTTAATGATTCGATTGAATCATTCTTTGCACCGCATTTTAGCGGCTCGCGAACTTCAAGTGTTGTATGCTTTCGTTCAATCGTGTTTTACTCATTACGAAAATCGTAAGTTTGATTTGGAACAATTAGTTTATGACCATTTATTATCACAGTGTTATTCTTTATCCATTTTATATTTGCTTTCTCTTCATGATAATTCCAATAAATGTTTTTAGGTTTAATATCTTTTTTGTTAAAGATTAATTCTCCCCTAATAGCATAGTCTGTTGTTGCTCCTCCGCTCGATACGTACGCTTTTAAAGTATAATCTTGATTTGGAGACTTAATTTGTTCGATTAATTTACCTTTTGGAATATAGCTTAAAGTAGGTGCTGCGAAGAATGTCATATAAATATGGTATGAAAACCAAATTAGAACAGGTAATAAAATTATTTTTAATCCAATCGTTATGTATCTATATTTCTTAGCCAAAAGTTCTCCCCCAGATGGAGTTTTATTAATTAATATAACATATAATCATTTGTTTCCTATGCAACTATCCTGCCATTTCCTCGAAAAAAAAAGCTACCGAAGCAGATTAAAGGTTCTTCAACTATTGCATGCGTTAAATCGATAAGTTATCTTATTTAACCTGCTTACCATCTTTTTCAAAATACTCATATTCAAACCTAAAATCATGGCCATTTAGGGGCTTAGGCATATTTTCTAATTTAATTAATGAGGCAGATTTTGGATGTAAGTTAAATACAAATTCTTTTGTTGATTCACCAATAACTGTTAATTTCATTGTTGTAACAGTTGTATCTACGTTTGTAACGATAAGTACGTGATCCATTTTCATGACTTTTCCTAATTTAATAAAAAACAACGCATGAGAAGCATTTGTACGACTTTCACTATATGTCATTTTATAGTTTCCATCTTTATTTTTAAAGAAATGTATATATCCTGGAGAATTATTATATAGGAATGCAACGGTTCGGTCATTGCCATTATTAGAATCAAAAATTTTTAGAATTTCAATTGTATCTTTACTTTCATTACCTTTAATTGATTGAATACTTTTTACAATATTTTTTTCATTATTTCCATTCTTTTGAAAAGAAGTTCTTATGAAAAAGCATAGTGCAAAAAGTATTAACACAGCTAAAAAAATGATGCCTTTTTTTGATTTAAGCATAACACTCCTCCTTTATTATGTTTATTCAAAAGGTGGGGATTAGCTATACATTCAGGCTGATATAGCAATGTTTTCAGTAGAAAAACTACTTTAGATACTATTATTATGCAAATAATCTGACTTATATCACATTAAAAATAGCCGCATATTTGATGTGATTTTACTCTTTCGTTTTCCCAAAAAAATGTGTAAAAAACACCATACTGTTTGGATTCATTAAAAGGTTATCCTACATCAAATCCAAGGTGTTCCTTAAATGAACAAATACCAAATCACCAAAAGCACAACCAATCTAAACTTGAGAATAAAGAATGTCGCTTTTTTCATCTGAATGTTTATCGTCTCCTATATGATCTACAGGAAGCATGAAATCTCGACTTACATAAACTTTTTTTATAATCATAGTCTAAATATGTTATTAAATCGGGTTTCACTCAATAAAGACTTCACTATTTTACAAAACAAAAAGCCAAGTCTACATTTAAATAAACTTGGCTTTCATTTATTAATTATTTTTATTTACTAAAATAATCAATTCTTCATCAAATATTATGTCAGAATTTAAATTTAAAAGTTCACTTATAAAGGCTTTTGGATTTTCGAGGGTTAACATAATTGGTTGTACTGACTCGTTAATATGAATTAATAAGGTTATTATTTCTTTATTTTTTCCAAAAACTTCGACTAGTTGCTTTATTTCTGTAATATCATTGACCTTCAGTTTAACTGTTAGAATGCCTTTATGAATAATAATTTCATCCTGGATTAAGACAATATCACTTCGAATTAGGCGGAAAGCTGTAATACTTAAAACAATAACGACTACAGCGATTTGCAAATAAGTCTTAATTTCATTTCCATTTCCTACTAGCATTGATATTAACTTGTACAGAATGACTAGGAATATTGAGCTTGCGGCCAAATAAAATAAAACACTCAGAAAAGTAAAGTGAGAAGAGAATTTAGTTTGTTTCACATTCTTTCGCCTCCTCTACGACTTTTTTCTTTATTTTTTCTACTATATGATTCAAATACTTAAAATGAAACTAGTACTTAAAAATAAATGGTCATTTTTTGACAAAAAACATATGTACTTGCTTGATACTTGTCATATTTTCTTACTATAATAGTGGTATGTTTACCTAATACAAGGAGGATACATATGTTTTCGTTCTTTTCTCAAATTATGATTGTCTTATGGACAATTTTCTTGTTAGGAATGATGTCAATCGGCGGATACTTTATGTTCAGAAAGTTTTTAAAAAGATTACCTAAAGAGGATGGGAAATCGATTTTAGATTGGCAGGAAGAATATTTACAACAAACAAGACATTTATGGTCAACTGAACAGAAAGAATTACTTGAAGAATTAGTAAAACCTGTTCCAACTTTATTTAGAGATATAGCTCGAGATAAAATAGCAGGAAAAATTGGTGAGTTAGCTCTAATAGCTAACGCTCCGCAAATTACACAAGGTTTAATTATTGAAGGTTATATTAAAGCAACCCCTAAACGTGATCATGCATTTTTAGTTAAAACATTGAAGAAAAAAGAAATTGATTTTACTGATTATAAGCATTTACTTGCAAAATAAAAACGTGTACCGATAAGGTACACGTTTTTTCATGTAATAATTGTATTTGATGGAAGCTGTCTTCTCATTTTTTGATATGATTTGTACATTGCTAAGCGCCAAGGAACAATCATTGAAAATGCTAATAAGAAGAACATACCACTTAATTGGCCTACATCGATTGATGAACTTAAATATAACTTCATCACGATTCGAACTACTAATAAACCAAGTAAGATAAAGACAAATGCTTTTGATCTTTTTAAATAAATTTCATTATCTACAATTTCAAATTTAGACGTTTTAATTAAAAATAACGAAAAGAATACTCCCATACAAACAGCTTCTAATACTTCAGAACCAGTTAATCTAAACTCAGGTACTAAGTACATTAAAGCTCCACTACTCATAAAAAATGGAGGTAAAATTATTTTTTTTAAGTTTGTTGGCTTTTTAGCAGCTTTTAGTCTAACGACAATTACACCTAAAGCCATACAAGTTGCTAAAACTGTGCTAAAAATTATACTCATATCTTTACTCATTTTTTTCACTACCTTTTTCTCATTCTTAAAGAATAATAATACTTATATGCTGATACTTATTAATACTGTTTTGTGAATAAAAAGCACTTAATCTTTGCAACCTTTGTTCTTTAATTATTATATAATACTGCTTCTACCACATCGATTGCAAATCCAATTACTTCAAATCCTGCATTTTTTTACATTGGAAAAATAATGTTTAAAATCCAGTAAATCCACCAAAAAATCTAGTAAAATAAATTGTAATTTTAGTTAACCAATCAAAATATAACATGATTCCCATTATGATCATGAGATATCCACCAAAAACGACGATTTTATGTGAATACTTTTTAATCCAACCTAGCGAGCCTAAATAAAAGGATAAAACAAAAAATGGAATAGAAAATCCAAATGTGTATGCTAACATATAGAATAAACTTGAACCTGGATTACTAACTGCAAGGGCAAATACTGAAGTTAGAATTGGTCCAGTACAAGGTGTCCAACCTGCCGCAAATGCTAATCCAATTAAAGTAGAACCTAAAAATCCTGAAGGACGTTTTGAAAATTGAAATCTACGATCATTCATTAAAAACTTCGGCTGAAATATACCCGTTACGACTAATCCTAAAAATACAATTAAAATCGCACCAACTTGACGAATAAAGTCTTGATAACGCATAAAAAAAGAGCCAATTATGGAAGTGCTAAAACCTAAAACAATAAAAATAATTGTAAAACCTAATAAAAAGAACAAAGTATGTAGTAAGATTTTACTTTTATGTATTCTTTTTTCATTTTGTAAATCACTTAAAGATACCCCTGTAATATACGATAAAAACGCTGGATAAATCGGTAGACAACATGGAGAAATAAAGGAGAGAAATCCCGCTCCAAATGCAATACCAATATTTAAATCCCCCATTAACTTACATCCCTTCCCATCTTTACATTCTAGTTAACATTATAACAGAATTGCTTTTTATTTAGTATTAAAAGTAGTTAATAGACCGTATCGTACACATATTTTAAGAACCTCTAATAATTCATTAATTACCAAAAATTGTAGAATAGTGATTAAAATGGAATATTTTCACTTAAGTTTCGGCACACTTGTTAATAAACTAAATTATTAATAAGGTGAAAAAATGTTTAAAAAAATATGGCCAAGTATGTTTTTATTATTAATCCTTATCATTTATTATTGGAAAGTATTACCTATAATTTATAAATTTCATGAATAAGTCAAAAATTTTTTATAGCATTTCAAAAAACTCCTCTTTTTAACTTCAAATGCACTTTATTTTTAAAATTCATAAAAGTTCTTAAATATAAAACAAATTATATTTATACTATTATGAAAATTTTCTCATTTTTATAGTATAATCATATGACACTCTTTGATGGCCAACCATTCTTCAAACAAAACATAAGCATGTATACGGAAATATAAGGTAAAGGAAATGATTTTCAAAAGCTGCCATCTCAAAGTTCTAATTTTACTAAAGGATATTTTATTTGAAGGGAGTTTATAACTTAACATGTCTACTGTTTTGCAACAATCAAAAACTACACACACAAAAGCGAATCGTAGTAAGGAAATGAAGGACGGATTTTTAGCGTCTGTTCCTTTAATTATTGGCTATTTACCAGTTGCTTTTACATTCGGATTAATTGCAAAGCAAGCTGACATTGATGTACTAAATACTCTTTCATTTAGTGCGCTTGTATATGCTGGAGCTAGTCAGTTTATGGGATTATCCATGTATTTGGCAGGAGTTAGTTTTTTCCAGATCTATATTGCTACATTTATTTTAAATTTTAGAAACTTTGTTATGAGTCTATCATTTAATCATCAATTTAAAACTCTACCATTTTGGCATAGAGTCTACTTATCTATCACACTAACAGATGAAAATTTTGCTGTTACTACTTTAGGTAAAAAAAGCAATTCAGCAGGTTATTCATCCACTTATTTGATTACATTACATACAATTGCTTATTGTACATGGATAAGCGGTACTATTTTAGGGGTTGTTTTTTCTAAACTTATTCCAAAGATTATTAGTGAAAGCATGGGAATATCTTTATACGCTATGTTTATCGGGTTACTAACCCCAGCCATTCGTACAAATTGGAGAGCGTGTTTAATCGTATTAGTGAGTATGCTTCTAAATTTCATCCTTTCTTCTTTTTTAAGTCAAGGCTGGTCATTAATTTTGTCTTCTATTCTTGCTAGTTTACTTGCAATTGTATTAATGAAAGGAGATCACAAAGAATGATTGTCTTTTTACTTGTTATAGGAATGTGCTTAGTGACTATGATTCCCCGTATTATTCCAGTATTTATTATTGATCGGATTCAATTTCCAAACTGGGTATCCTCTTGGTTAAAAGGCGTTCCATATGCTGCATTGGGTGCATTAATTTTCCCAGGAATATTAAGTGTTCAAAAAGGAAATATGAGTGTCGGACTGATTGGTGGATTAGTTGCAATTATCTTATCATTACTTAGATTACATATCATTTTCGTTGTTTTTGGAGCAATAGGAACGGTTTTAGTGATGAAACTTTATTTTATTTAGTTATTATCTATTCATAAGCTAGTCTAAAAAATAAACAGCGTGAAGAAAAACAACCTTGTCGATTAAATTACCAAATTTTCGTAAAAGGAGTCGAATGATGTTGACTTCCACTACAGGATGCTCGCTTTCCATGGGGCGGGACCTGAGCCTCCTCGGCAAGCCTGCGGGGTCTCAGCCTTCCCGCTTATCCTATAGGAGTCGAGCACCCCTTTCGTTCCAATCAACTTATTCATCAAAATACAAACTGCAATAAAACCTTATCAAATAGCCTTTACTTAGAGTATCCTAACTGTTGTATACTAATCTGCTTGTAGGTCAATTAATATCGAACATTAATTAAACTAATCAACTAATTTGTTTTTCTAAAATATAGCTCATAATATTTTTAACTACCGAAAAAATTCATTACTAGTGACTATTGGAACATGAATTTCTCAAACATATTAACATTTAAAACCATTAATAGATCATCCAAAAAAATGATAATTTCATCATTAAATAAATGTTCAGATAATCTCTATTTTCCCTATTGACCATTTTATATTTCAATACTCAAAAAAAGTCGCAATAATATGCGACTTTTTCTTTTTTTAATTTATTTATCTGAAGTACCAAATTTATCAGCTAATTTTGCTACATCAGGTATTCCAAGTCCTGTAGCTTGGTTATAAAGCGTGCCTGGTGTACCAGAATAGAATAGATTATCGTTTTCAGCACCTGATTTGTTTAATGGTGTGAAAGGCGATGAGCTTTGTTGTGCGAAGCGGTAAATTTGCGGATTCCAGAAACCAACTTGAGTGTGATCTGCACTATTAATTAGCGCCGATAAACCATTCAGTTGAGGTGATACGAAACTAGTTCCGCCAAATACAGCATATCCAGAATTTGAACCTGGTTTACCTGGATCACTTAAATACACATAATATCCAGTGTATGGATCTGCAGCCATTGATAAATCTGGAAGGTTACGGCCTGTACCTTGTCCAGAAATAACAGTAGGTTGTTTGTATGTGACATTTGATAAATCTGGTGAAATAGTAAACTCATCTACTGCAGTAAAACTGTTAACTCCACTAACTCCTTTTTGATAGTCTGGAGTTTCAAAATGAGTACTGAAACCTCCACCACCACCATTCACTAAGTTAGCATCTGGTAGTTTTCTAGCTTTGTAATAATCATGTAAATAATCCCATCCCCAAGCACGTTCTTCACCTACTTTAACATCAACACCTGTTGAGCTAGAGTGGAATTGGAAAGGTAATGTCGTACCACCTGCTACAGTGATGTAAGGACTTGCTGCTGGGAAATCAGCTGTCAGTTTAAATACTTTATCTGTACCTCTAGTTTCATCATAAGCACCTGCATCACCAGCTGCTGCAAACATCGAAATACCTTGTGCTGCTGCTTGCATAAATAGTTGATTAAATGTATCTTCGTACTCTGGTGCTTCCATTTGTTGCTGTACGTATGAATCAATACTCAATTCACTTGAACCCCAACTTACTGAAATTTGTTTTGCTACATTATCATTAATTGCATTTGAAAATGCATCTACAAATCCAGTATCTGAGTTTGGACCTACATACACATTCATATTTGCATTAGGAGCAATTGCACCTGATTGCTGAACATCTAAAGTAGTTTCTTCATAGCCATCCCATCCAGAACCGCCATCTACTTCAGTTACTTTAATACGGTTAGGCTTTGTTTGAATCCCCATATTATCCCAGAATTTATAAGCATCATCTGTATTAAATTCTGCTAAGGTTACAATACCGATTGTTTGGCCAGCACCATCTGCGCCCTTTTTATAAAGTGGATTAACATTGTAATGACTTTGTAAATCCTGTGGTGTTAAACTAAGAGGACCAGTTGGTACATCCTTCTTATCAATAATTGTTGGTTGTTTAACAGCTCTTGATTCTAAATTTGAATAATTATTTAAACCTAAAATACATAAAATATTATCTGAAATTACTTTTGGTAAAGTTGGCTTCTTTTTAGTAGAGTGAATTTTTTTTCCTTTATAACTAGCATTTTCTAATTCTACATTTAATGCTTTGTTTAATTGAACTACTGTTCCTGTTGCTGTAATTGTTAAATTATTTGCATGTACATCAGCTTTAATACCATATGATTGCAGGTAAGACGTTACGGAATGGACATAAGCTGGATTTGGTGCATATTTAGCTTTGAATTCATCAACACTTAAATATTTACGATAATGAGGAGAATATGGTGTAACTGTTTCTTTTATATATTTTTCTAACGCATCTTTGTTTTGAAGTTTCAAAACAAAATCGATTGATAAAGTAGTATTAGGATCCATGTCTCCAAAATAGTTAGTTCCGTCTAGTACAGCAGCCCCTGTCCCTTGGGCTACTTCCTTATTTACTTGTGCAGCTACTTTAAAGGTTGGTGCATTAACTAATAATAAAGAACTTGCCGCTGCTACTGTCATTAATGGTTTTTTCCAGTTTTTCAAAGCATATTCCTCCTTGTTGAGTACGTCTAACTTCAATATCGAAAGACTAGTATAGTAGAATAACAATTTAATATCCTTTAATTTTTTATTTAAATTCAAAAATACTAAATCTATTCTCTGTTATCGATTATAATTCTCGAAATAATCTAACAAAAGAAATATTATTCGATACAAAGAGCTAAAAACTACCATTTTTCGAACAATTACAACAAATATCGTAATATTTTTAGTAATATTTTCCTTTTTAAAATTTACTTTAATTAAACCAAATTAGAAAAAGTTTATTAAGTTTTTAATATTAATTAT
>NZ_JBHXLC010000008.1:0-196116 GCF_042721555.1 Gottfriedia sp. NPDC058432 | reverse complement strand
GTATTAAATTATTCTAATAATAATAAAATTATTTGAATTTTGAATTGCCATATTAAAGAAAATGCTATAAAATACATTTGTTTGTACACAATGATATTATCACAATCTAATTTAAGCGGAAAAAATCGAGGATGTGTATTATTAATGGTTCATCATTTAAACGGATTAATTAGTCACTATGGTTATATTGGCATCATTTTAGCATTAATAGGTGGAATAATAGGTCTGCCATTACCAGATGAAATTCTTTTAACATACGTAGGTTATAATGTATTTCAAGGTAGAATGTCATATTTACCTTCTCTAGCTTGTGCTTTTATCGGAATCATTTGTGGAATCTCTTTAAGTTATTTACTCGGATACATATTTGGTTTACCTTTATTAAATAAATACGGACCAAAAGTTCATATTACAGAGAAAAAAATTGATATCACAAAAAACTTATTCTCAAAATTTGGACCGTATATTCTTATTATAGGATTTTTTATTCCTGGAATCAGACATTTAACTGCTTATTTTGCAGCCATTAATAAATATTCCTTTAGAAAATTTGCAACGTTTGCATTTGTTGGAGCAATTCTTTGGGGATTCACTTTTATAACATTAGGAAAAATTTTAGGTGAACAATGGGATAAAGTGGCCACTATTTTTGCAAAGTACAGTTTAGTCATGTTTTCAACTGCCTTATTGATAGCAATTTTATTCTTTTTCCTATTTAGAAAACGATTAACTACAAATTAGAGTAGGCTTTTAGAGTCTTGAGAAATACATATGTAATAACACAAAAAAGACGAGACATAATAGTGTCTCGTCTTCTTTTGATAGATAAGTTGATTGGAGCGAATGTTACTCGACTCCCGGTGTAAATCTGAAAATCGCAATTAAATTCCAAAGAATCGCAAATAAATAATTACTCATACTCGTTAAGGTATTAAAGCCAAAAATCGTACAATAGTTGATCCTTTCAAATGAAAAACTAGCAAATTTGCTCTAATTCGATTAAAAATTGTATAAAAAGCTGCTAATTATCTTTAAAAATAAAGTTCAAATCATATAAAAATCAATGGCACTAATGAGATACCCCTCTCATTAGTAGATTCTATATATTAGTTATGTTTAAAATTAAAAAGAGGGCGCCTATTTGTCAGTTAATCTGACAGATAAGACAGCCCTTTTTTTACTTAATTATTTTGCAACTTCTTCTACAATTGCAATGACCATTTCAGCAGTTTTTACTAACTCTTTGATTGGCATTCTTTCATTTGTAGTGTGGATTTCTTCATAACCGATTGCTAAGTTTACGATTGGGAAACCGTGACCTGCGAATACGTTCGCATCAGATCCTCCACCACTTTGTTGTAATGCAGGAGTACGTCCAATTTTTTCTGCTGCACGTTTTGCAACTTCAACAACGTGGTCTCCTTCACCAAATTTAAATCCTGGGTACATAATTTGTACTTCTACTTCAGCACGTCCACCCATTTCAGTAGCTGCTTCTTCAAAGGCAGCTTTCATTTTAGCTACTTGAGCTTCCATTTTTTCACCGATTAATGAACGAGCTTCAGCTAAAATATTCACTTGATCGCATACAATATTTGTTGCACTACCACCTTCGAAACGTCCGATATTAGCAGTCGTTTCTTCGTCGATTCGACCAAGTGGCATTCTTGCAATTGCTTTAGAAGCAATCGTAATCGCTGAAACGCCTTTTTCAGGTGCAACACCTGCATGTGCAGTTTTACCATAAATTGTAGCAATTACTTTAGCTTGAGTTGGAGCTGCTACGATAATGTTACCTACTTCTTCATCGCTATCTAATGCATATCCAAATTTAGTAGTGATTAATTTTGGATCCATTGCTTTAGCACCATGTAATCCAGATTCTTCACCAACTGAGATAATGAATTGGATTTCACCATGCTCAATATTTTGTTCTTTAATGATTTTTGCGGCTTCTAAAAATGCTGCGATACCAGCTTTATCATCTGCACCTAGAATTGTAGTTCCATCAGTAACGATGTATCCATCTTTGATTGATGGTTTGATTCCTTTACCTGGAGTTACTGTATCCATATGACAAGAGAAGAAAATACCGTCAACGCCTTCTTTAGTAGCAGGAATTGTAGCAACAATATTTCCAGCACCGTGACCTGTAACACCCATCGTGTCGTCTTCAAAAACATTCATTCCAAGAGCTTCTAATTTTTGTTTTAAAACCTTTGCAATTTCAGCTTCAAACTTAGTTTCAGAGTCTACTTGTACTAATTCTAAAAATTCATCGACTATACGTTGTTCATTAATCATTTCTGTCATGCCTCCAAATTGTATATGTAAAAAATTGTCTACAAAGGTATATTACCATGTTTTTTAGCTGGGCGCTTTTCATTTTTGTTTTTTAATACTTCTAAAGATTGAATAAGCTTTTTTCTAGTCATTCTTGGATCAATAACATCATCAACTAGACCATATTTTGCAGCAACGTAAGGATTAGAAAATTTCTCTTTATATTGATCCATCCATTCAGATCTTAACTCATCTGGACGATTACTTTGAGAGATTTCTTTTCCGTATAAGATATTTACAGCACCTGCAGCACCCATTACAGCGATTTCAGCGTTTGGCCATGCAAATACTAAATCCGCTCCAATCGATTTACTATTTAATGCAACATAAGCTCCACCAAATGCTTTTCTCGTAATGACTGTAACTTTTGGAACTGTTGCCTCAGAGTACGCATATAAAAGCTTAGCACCATGCCTTATTATACCTCCATGCTCCTGTTTTACACCAGGAAAAAACCCCGTCACATCAACAAACGTGATGATTGGTATATTAAAACTATCACAAAAACGAATAAATCTTGCCCCTTTATCAGCTGAATGTAAATCTAGACCTCCAGCCATAAATTTAGGTTGATTACAAACTAGTCCTACTACTTCACCATTTAATCTAGCAAATCCCACAACTAAGTTTTTAGCGAAATATTTTTGAACCTCAAATAAGGAATCATCATCTACAATCATTTCTACTATTTTTTTAACATCATAAGGTCGACTACTTTCATCAGGTATAAGCTCCATTAAATCATCAAGATCTTTTTCAGTTTTCATTTTAGTAGGTGCTTTTTCTTCCCAGTGAGCCGGTAAATACTCTATTAAATTTCGAACGATTTTAAGAGCTTCTTCTTCCGATTCAGCTTGGAAATGGGCATTCCCACTGATCTCATTATGGACTTTAGCTCCACCTAAATCCTCTGCTGAGATTTTTTCACCTGTTACACTTTCAATTACCTTAGGACCAGTAATAAACATTTGGCTAGTACCATTAACCATTATAACGAAGTCTGTAATTGCTGGAGAATAGACAGCACCACCTGCACAAGGCCCCATAATAACCGAAATTTGTGGTACTACCCCAGAATAAATCGTATTTCGATAAAACACATGTCCATAACCATCTAAAGAAAGGACACCTTCTTGGATTCTCGCACCACCTGAATCATTTAATCCAATAATCGGAGCCTTACACTGTACTGCCATGTCCATTAATTGACTTATTTTTTTCGCATGCATTTCACCTAATGCACCACCGAACACAGTAAAATCTTGTGAAAAGACAAAGACCGTTCGATCGTTAATTTTTCCGTAACCTGTGACCACTCCATCACATGCACCATTTTGTTCATCCATTCCAAAATCTGAACAACGGTGCTGGACGAAACTAAATAACTCAACAAAACTACCTTCATCTAATAGCATGTCTATTCTTTCTCGTGCTGTAAACTTTCCACGTTCATGTTGTTTCTCAATCCGTTCAAATCCTCCGCCTTGCTCTATTTCAGATTTCTTTTCATATAGTTTATATAAATCATCATACTTGCTCATTAAACTCCCCCCTTTTTTGAACAATTTCGATTAATACTCCGAATTGTTTAGGGTGTATAAAGGCAACTTTTGAACCTTCACTCCCATTACGTGGTGAGTGATGGATTAAATTGAATTGTCGTTTTTTTAGTTCTAATAATGATTTTTCGATGTCATCTACTTGAAAAGCAATATGATGCAACCCTTCCCCTTTTTTTTCAATATATTTATGTACAGGATTCGTAGATGAAAGTGGTTGGATTAATTCAATATTAATTTTATTTGTTTTAAAAAACGCGACTTCTACACCTTGGTCATCCACTATTTCACGGTATGAATATGATAAACCTAAATCACCCTCATACTTTTTAATACTCTCGTTTAAATTTTTTACACAGATTGCCATATGATCTATATTTGTGAACATTTTTTTGCCCTCTCCTTCAAATCAATGCTTTTTTTAGAAACATATGAGATTTTTTATGTACTGTAATCTGTT
Organism: Gottfriedia sp. NPDC058432; assembly: GCF_042721555.1. Classification (NCBI taxonomy): domain Bacteria; kingdom Bacillati; phylum Bacillota; class Bacilli; order Caryophanales; family Bacillaceae; genus Gottfriedia; species Gottfriedia sp. NPDC058432. Next base: position 191,754 of record NZ_JBHXLC010000008.1, on the reverse strand, counting down.
CAAAAGTACATAAGCTATTATTTAAACAATATTCAAGAAAGTGGACAAACATGATTAAAACCGTAGCGATAACAATGCAGATGTAATATTGAAACCTAGAACAACGATTAGATTCTGCTCCTTTAAAGAGGAAAAAAAATACCATGATTTAAGCAAAAAACCAAAATTTAAAGTATGCAAAAAAAGTTCGACGGCATTCTTCTCACTTTTCTCTTTTATTACAACAATATGTCTACTTAACAATCGAGAGGTTAAATAGACACGATATAAAAGACTTATTTTTTCAAAAAAAAGTGCAATTAATGCAGTTTTTTGTAGTTTGTAAACTTACTAGATTACATGATACTATTACCACGTTATCACTATTTGTTAACTAGGGAGGAATTTAAGTGAACAAAAAAGTTTTGGCAGTTGGGTTATCTTTAGGTTTAGCAGCAAGTAGTTTTTCAGTAACAAATACATATGCTGCACCAAAAAATGTGTTATCTAGCTACAAGTATAATGAATCTGTAGGATCTCCTGAATTTGTTTCAGGTCAGCTGACAAAGTCATCAACTCAAAGTCCCGAGGGCATTGTACATGGTTATCTCAATGCTAACAAAGATAAATTCAAACTCGATTCAAAATCCTCAGAAGAATCATTCATCATCAAGTCTAGCAATAAAGATATGTTAGGCACCGCTCTTAGACTGCAACAAGTATATAATGGTGTACCCGTTTGGGGTTCTACTCAAACAGCATTAGTTGCAGACGATGGTGTTCTAACAGTTTTCTCTGGTACGGTAGCTCCTAATCTAGATACGAAAAAAGGACTTAAATCTGAAAAGAAAGTAAATGCCAACAAATCAATTAAAATTGCAGAAGCCGATCTTGGTTATACTCCTACATATGAAAAAGACCCTACAGCTGATCTAGTAGTTTATACAAATGGTGATGAAGCTACTTACGCTTACCTTGTAAACTTAAACTTCCTTTCTCCTAAACCTGGTAACTTTAATTATTTCATTGATGCATCAACAGGAAAAATATTAAATAGCTATAATAATTTAGATGAAGCAGATAGTAGTGCCCCTGCTGCAAAACCGGGCGGTACAGCGAGTAGTACGAATACAACTGGAACAGGAGTTGGCGTGCTTGGTGATTCAAAAACACTAAACATGACCTTATCAGGTTCATCTTATTATTTACAAGATAATACTAGAGCCTCAGGTGGTATTTTCACTTATGATGCGGCTAACAAAACACGTCTTGCAGGTACACTTTGGACGAGTCCAGATAACCTTCTAAATAGTACTTATGATGCCGCTGCAGTTGATGCACATTATTTTGCTGGATTAACATTTGATTATTATAAAAATGTTTTTGGACGTAATTCCTATGATACTAAAGGCGGTGCACTAAAATCGAGTGTCCATTATGGCCGTAATTACAACAATGCGTTTTGGAACGGTACGCAAATGGTTTATGGCGATGGTGATGGTACAACATTTATTCCATTATCAGGTGGTATTGACGTAGTAGCACATGAGTTAACTCATGCAGTAACAGAAAAGAGCTCAAATTTAACTTATCAGAATGAATCTGGTGCATTAAACGAAGCAATTTCTGATATTTTTGGTACATTAATAGAGTTCTATAATAATAAAAACCCTGATTACGAGATTGGTGAAGATATTTATACGCCAAAAATTGCAGGTGATGCACTTCGTTCGATGAGTGATCCAACTAAATATGGAGATCCAGACAACTATTCAAAACGTTACACTGGAACATCTGACAATGGAGGAGTTCATACAAATAGCGGTATTATTAATAAAGCTGCATATTTAATTGCTAAAGGTGGAACTGCATACGGCGTGACTGTTACAGGAATCGGAAATGATAAACTAGCTCAAATTTTCTATCGTGCAAATACTGTTTACTTAACAGCTTCCTCTACTTTCAGCCAAGCACGTGCAGCATGTGTTAAAGCAGCTTCTGACCTTTACGGTACAAGCTCCGAAGTAACTACAGTAAACAAAGCATTTGATGCGGTTGGAATTAAGTAAAATTCCAAGTAAAAAAAGGGATGTCTCGTAAGCTATAAATGCTTATGAGACCTTTTTATTTGAATAAATGTGTGATTTTCGTTGATATATTGCTAATACTGTAAAAATAATCATACTTATGCTAAAATAGGACAACACTTGTATTATTCTTATAATGATTAATAAATAGTAATTCTTTAATATAAGGTGGTAATCACATGAGAAAAAAAACACAAAAAGTAGTCGTTATGATTATGTTAATTTCAATGCTTGCTACTACTTTACTTGCAGGTATCGCTGCTATGTTATAAAAGAAAAAAGAATATGTAAAATGAGGATTCATCATCAAGATCTTGAGATTTTGATGGTGGATCCTCTTTATTATCTGATCGCACCTTGTTCACGAGCTAGTTGTTCAAATGAATTTGTTGATGTTGTGATTAATACTTTCGTTCCATATGGGATTTTATCAAAAAGTTCATTCACATCATTTGTGTACATTCTTACACAACCATTTGATATATATTTACCAATTGTTGAAGGGTCATTATTTCCATGAATACCATAAATCGAACCATCTGTACCTAATGCGTCAAAACCAATCCATCTAGTTCCTAGAGGATTTTTAGGATCGCCTCCTGGAATATTCTTTTTGCGCCAATATGGATTTTTGGCTTTATAAGTAATATTAAAAATACCTTCAGGAGTTAAATCTGCTGTTTTTCCGGTAGCAATTCGATAGATCCTTAGGACTTTACCATCTTCTATATATGCTAAATTATTAACTTCTTTGTTAATGATAATAAATGGTTCGCCTACCCTCGGGTTTTGGCCAAGTGGCCATACTGGACCAATTACTAAAAGTAGTGATAGAACTAGTTTAAGCAAATAAAGCAACTCCTTTTTAATTTCACTTAACGTATTTTCCCTTAAACTTTGATTTCATAATCAAAAAACTTTCCATTTCATTAATGATTGTTAAAACCGCTGCTCTTGTTTCAAAATCATCAGATGTTTGTGGGAGTGGCATTTCACGAAACATATGATAGATTTCTTCTAACTGATGTAAGCATATAACGCCACTTATAATTGGATTGATTGAAAAACTTAAGTCATTAAAAAATTTGGATAAAATATGAGATTGTTCGTTACTCACTTTTATGTCACAAACCGTGTCAATAATACGGTGAATAATTTCAAGTTGCCTCTCTCTTAATAAAAAGTATTCATAATCTTCATCATTCGAAGATTTAAAATAATGATTATCGATTTCTAATTTAGAAATTCTTTTCGCTTCTTGAAGCAATTTTACTGTTTCATCATATTCTTCTAAAAAACACTTATTAGCTGGTTCTTTTAAAAAAATAGAAATCTTCTCAAAAATAAAACAAAATTTAGAATCTATTTGTACTTTATAGTTTTTTATTTGATCATCTAAACTAGGCATATATAAATTGCAAAGTAAAGCTACACCAATTCCTATTACAATTACAGTTATTTCATCTACTATAATCGGAACTGTAATTTTTTTAAGACCATATAGATGTAGCATGATCACCGTACTAGAAATGACTCCTTCTTGAATTTTAAGTTTTACTAAACTTGGAATAAAAAATAAAAGTAATAATCCAATCGCAAAAGGTGTATAACCAAAAATATGAAAGAAAAAAATACAAAAAAGTATGATTAGTAAGCATCCAGAGAACCTTCTTAATGCTGTATCTAATGAACGCTTTTTGGTTGTTTGTATACATAATATTGTTAATGTTCCAGCAGACGCGTAAAAATGAACTCCCACCGATTGTGCAATAAAAATTGCAACCGCACTCCCTAACGCCGTTTTAACAATCCTTGAACCAATTCTATACATAAGATCACCTATTATTTATGTTCTACTTTATGAGCTATTTGATTCATTTAATAGGTTAAAGTTAAGAAAAGATAAAAATATGATCAGGATTGATAAAAACAACGTTGCCTAAGCTCCATTAAAGCGTACGTTCAATCTTTACGATAATAGGGCACATTCTCAAATATATCTAATGAAAATTTCATCTCATATTTACGCTTAATAATAAATAGATTGGTAAAAATATCATTATTCTAATAAAAGGTGTGAATTTATGAGTTCAAAATATTGCCATGAGTCTCGGTCAGCTTTAACTGTTCGAGTTTTCCCTACTGACTTAAACAATCACCAAACTTTATTTGGTGGAAAAATTCTTGCTGACATGGATATGACTGCTTCAATTACTGCTTCTAAACATTCAAGATTGAAATGTGTTACTGCTTCGATCGACCATGTAGACTTCTTACATCCTGTTACAGAAGAGGATTGTATCTCTTATGAATCCTTTGTCGTAGTTACAGGAACATCATCTATGGTCATTTTCGTAAAAGCGATTGCAGAGAACTTGATTACAGGCAATCGCCGCGTTGCAGCTACTTCATTTTTAACATTTGTTGGAATGAAAGATAATAAAACGGTACCAGTTCCAACTATCATTCTTGAAACTGAAGAAGAACGAGAACTTGCTGAAATAGCAAAAGCAAGAATCGAAAATCGTAAAAATAATAAATTAATCAGTAAAAACATTGAAACAATTATCTCTACAAAACCTTTAAAATTAAAACAAAGTGATGAGTAAATTAATTTGTTTCCTAAATAAAAAAGAAACTGAGGAATTTTCTTCAGTTTCTTTTTTTCTAATTATGATTAATGCGTAGAAATACCAGATACACCATGGCCGGTATTAGACTTCACAAGAATTTCATCAAATTTAGCTTCATTTTCTTTTTTACTTGAAAGAACTGTGCCTAAATATGCAGCTATGAATCCTAAAGGAATCGATATAATCCCTGGATTCGTTAAATTTATTAATGGTTCTCCAACAAAAATGGCTTTTCCTTCAATTGGACTCCAAATATTAGGACTTATTGCTACTAGTATGATGGCAGATATTAATCCCGTTAACATACCAGTAATTGCGCCCGTCGTATTAAAACGTTTCCAATAGATTGTAAAGAGTATGACTGGTAAGTTCGCACTTGCAGCAACAGCAAATGCTAAAGATACTAAAAAGGCAACATTTAATGTTTGTGCAAATATTGCAAGTAAGATTGAGATTAAAGCAACACCAATCGAGGCATATCTAGCCATTGATACTTGCTCTTTTTCAGTTGCTTTACCTTGTTTTAAAATTTCATTGTAAAAATCATGTGCAAAAGCAGATGCAGCAGTTAGTACAAGCCCTGCTACTACTGCAAGAATAGTTGCAAATGCTACAGCTGAAACAAAAGCAAATAAAAAGTTACCACCTAATACTTCAGCTAAAAGTGGCGCCGCCATATTTCCTGCTGGATTTGCTTTTATAATCTCAGAATTTCCAACAAAGGCAGCTGCCCCAAATCCAAGGAAAATCGTCATAATATAAAATGCTCCGATTAACCAAGTTGCATATACGACTGATTTTCGTGCCGTTTTCGCATCACGGACTGTAAAGAAACGGACCAGTATATGAGGTAATCCAGCTGTTCCAAGAACAAGTGCTAAATTAAGTGAAATTGTGTCTAATCCATTTGTGTATTTTACACCTGGATTTAAAAATGAGTCCTTTAGTGGAGTTGCAGTTCTCATTTGGCTAAACATTTCATTAATGTTGAAATTAAATTTAGCAAATACGATGATTGAAATAACTAATGTTCCAAGCATGAGAAGTATTGCCTTTACAATTTGAACCCAACTAGTAGCCCTCATACCTCCAAATATTACATAAACAGTCATTAATATACCTACTATTAAAACAGCAGTCGTATAATCAATTCCTAGTAATAATTTAATCAGTGCACCAGCACCAACTAGTTGTGCAATCATATAAAAGATTGAAATTGTCATTGTGTTTAACGCGGCTACCCCTCTTACTTTTCTTTGATCAAATCGCGCTGCAATCATATCTGCTAACGTATATTTACCAAGATTTCGTAAAGGCTCAGCTACTAAATATAAAACGACTAAATATGCAACTAAAAATCCGATGCTATAAAAGAATCCATCAAATCCAGTTAAAGCGATCGCACCTGCAATTCCTAAAAAGGATGCCGCTGACATATAGTCTCCTGCAATTGCAAATCCATTTTGCCATCCAGTTAACCCACCGCCGGCTGTATAGAAATCTTTCGCGTCTTTTGTTTTTTTAGAAGCGAAATATGTAATAACTAGCGTTCCAAGTACGATAATTAAAAATAAAGTAAATGCCGTCGTATTCAAATTTCCTCCCCTCCTTTATTTAACTTTTCCAATACTCGATCTGCCATTTTGTCAAAGGATGCAGCTTTCTTACTGTACATCATACATAGTACCCATGTCATAACAAATTGAGCGAATGCAAATATCCACGCCCATGTGACCTCCCCAATTGCTTTTGTATTCAGTGCTTTAGAATAAGAAGTCATTAAAGGTAATGCAATGTAAAAACAAAAAAAGAATAAAGACATTGGTAGGATAAACTTTCTTTTTGCTTTCAGTAACTGTTTAAACTCATGAGATTTTGCAACTTCCGAGTATTTGCTTTCACTCATACTCGTACTAGAGTTTTGGTCCAATTCCATCATCATACTCCCCTTTCAAGTTTTTATTTCTTGATAAATTTGAAAATATTATTGCTAAAAACAAATGAAAGAATATTCAGAAACTAAGATAATTGTATTTCATTTAGAAACACTTTAATAAATGTTTTCGATAGACAAGAATTAACAAGTTCTAATTTTTAAATTATTTTTTGTAGAATTAAAACTCAAGATCAACTTGAAATACAAAAAACTTCCGCTGACTTACAAACTGAAAACATAATTAGACAAGTTAAAACCAAATCAAAGAATTTTTTGTCAATAAAAAAATCCCTCTTTTCAACTGAAAAGTAGGGATTCTTCATATTATAAGTGATTAAATGTCTTATAAAACCTTCTCTAAGAATAACTTTGCACGATTTGTTTTAGGTTTTGTAAATAATTCGATTGGCGTTGCATCTTCAACTAGATTTCCTTCGTCTAGGAATAGAATTCGATCTGCAACTTCCTTTGCAAAACCCATTTCATGTGTAACGATGACCATTGTCATACCAGTATGAGCTAATGATTTCATTACTTCAAGTACTTCTTTTACCATCTCTGGATCTAAAGCTGATGTTGGTTCATCAAATAGCATTACTTTAGGTTCCATTGCAAGTGCTCTTGCTATAGCTACACGTTGTTTTTGACCACCTGAAAGTTTAGGAGGATATACGTTTGCTTTTTCAAGAAGACCAACTTTTTCAAGTAGAGCCTTCGCATTTTCTTCTGCTTTAGCCTTACTCATACCTTTTACATTAATCGGAGCATACGTAATATTTTCTAGAACTGTCATATGTGGGAACAAATGAAAATGCTGGAATACCATACCTACATCTTCACGAATTTTCATTATATTACTTTTAGGATTTGTAATTTCAATATCATCCATCCAAATTTCACCATTTGAAGGAGTTTCTAATAAATTCATACAACGTAAAAATGTAGACTTTCCAGAACCAGATGGGCCAATTACAGCAACAACAGATCCTTGCTCAATTATAGTTGTTATTCCTTTTAATACATGAACATTTCCAAAGCTTTTATTTAAATTAGTAATTCTAATCATTTGTACGCATTCTCCTTTCAACAGATTTACCTAGAAGTGATAAAATCATAATGATAATGTAATAGATTGCAGCTACAAAAATAAGTGGCTCCATAAATGAGTAAGTCTCTCCACCAACTAAGAATGCTCTCCTCATTAAATCAGATGCACCAATTACTGTTACCATTGCTGATTCCTTCGTTAACGTAATAAACTCATTCATCAAAGCTGGTAAAATATTTTTAAATGCTTGAGGTAAAATAATTTTTGACATCATTTTACGATAAGGGATCCCTAAAGCTGATGCAGCTTCTTGTTGACCTTTATCTACTGCTAGTATACCTGCACGGATGATCTCTGATACATAAGCTCCTGAATTCAATCCAAAGGCCAATACGGCTGCAGGAAACTTTTCGATATCGACACCAATTAATTGTGGTAAACCATAATAAATAATCATTAATTGCAAAACCATCGGTGTTCCACGAAAAATTGATGTATAAAAATCTGCTATTACAACTAGCCATTTTGCACGGCTAATTTTCATTAATGCAAGTAATATTGCTAAAACAAGACCTAATAAAATTGAACAAACAACTACTAGAAGTGTTAATTTTAATCCGGCCAATATATATGGAATTGAAGGGACAATTTGAGAAAAATCTAAGTTCATATTGTAGTACTCCTTTACTATTTGTCTTTTAAATTGCCAAGTTTATTCGACAAAGTCTGTTTAGATAAAGAGCACTGGTTTAGAAACCAATGCCCTTTGTTTCATATAATTCATATCCAATGGATTGCTCATATTCAGTTAATGCTTCATCTAAGATTGCTAACCCATCATCGATTTGATTCTTCGTAACTGTTAATGGTGGAATCATTCGAATGACTTCACTGTTGTTACCACAGAAATAGAATAAAACACCTTTTTCCAAAGCCAGATCAAGAATTTTAAATAATCCATCACCGTCTGGTTCTTTTGTAGCGGGATTAATGATTTCAATGCCGATCATTAACCCAATTGAGCGAATGCTTCCAATTACCGGATGCTTTACTTTTAGTGCATTCAGTTTTTCTACAGCGTAAGCTCCAACTTCTTTCGTATTTTCTAAAAGCTTTTCTTCTTTAATAATTTCTAAAACAGCCAGTGCAGCTGAACAAGCTATTGGATTTCCTCCAAATGTTGTTCCATGACTACCTAGTGGCCACTGTTTCATTAGTTCATTTGATGCTACAGTCGCACTTAAAGGAATACCATTTGCAATCCCTTTTGCAATTGCCATAATATCTGGCGTTACATCAAAAGTATGTGCAGCAAACCAATCTCCTGTACGACCAAATCCAGTTTGAACTTCATCAAAAATTAGTAAAATATTATTTTTATCACAGATTTCTCGTATTTTCTTTAACCATGCTTTAGGTGGTACTATATATCCACCTTCACCTAGAACTGGCTCTACAATAACTGCAGCTACTTCTTCTGGTGTTACTTGATGATTAAATAAACGTTTAAAATCTTTTTCTAATTGTTCTACTACATATTGTTCTTCATCATAACCTTCAGGGCATTCTGAAACATTTGCATACGGTATTTGATAAGAGCCTGTTGGTTGTAAAAATTTTCGATACTTACTTTTTGATGTCGTAACGCTTAATGCTCCCATAGAACGGCCATGGAAACAACCAATAAATGAAACAATATATGGACGTTTAGTAGCATGTTTAGCTAACTTAATAGCACCTTCAATTGCTTCAGTTCCACTATTACCAAAAAAGAAAGTATCTAAGTTACCAGGAAGAATTTCAGCCAACTCATCTGCTAGCTTTAAAATCGATTCGTAAATAATAACACCCGACGGACCATGAGCTAAAGAATCAGCACCATCTTTAATTGCCTGTACTACTTTTGGGTGACGATGCCCAACATTTGTAGTAGCAATGCCAGATGTAAAGTCTAAGTACTCCTTACCATCTACACCATAGTAGTAACAGCCTTCTTCCTTTACAACCGGTAAGTTAGGATGATCCTTTGCCATGCTTGGCGCAAGACGTAAAGGCATTTTTTCTAATAAGTGACTCCAATCTCTCTCCATCAATAATTCCTCCCCTGATTACAACAAAACTTATCATTTTCAATATCTTCTGCCATACCCTATAGCTTTATCTTTTAATCTATTAAAAACTTACGTATTACTTCAATTCTCCGAACCATTTTTTAACTAATTTATCAATAGTTCCATCTTCTTTTAATTCTTTTAGTGCTTTATCAAATTTAGGTGTTAATTTACTACCTTTTGGAAGAGCTACTGCTGAACCAGATGTTTCAAAGAAATCTTGCATTAATTCGCCTTGCATTTCAGGTAATTTATTTAAATAGCCACTTGCTACAGATTGTTCGATAACAACAGCATCAAATCTTCCAGCTTTTAATTCTTCTACCATCTCAGGGATTCGGTTACGGTTTTCAACTTTAAATCCAACTTTTTTAGAAACATCAATTGCTTTTGTTTCTTGAATTGAACCAGCTTGTACACCGACTGTTTTTCCTTTTAAATCTTTAACACTTTTAATGTTTGAATCTTTATTTACAACTATTTCATTTTGATCAGTGAAATATGGTTGAGTGAAATCTGCATTTTTCGCACGCTCAGGTGTCTTTTTCATACCTGCCATAATAAAATCTACTTTATCTGCATTCATCGCAGTAATTAATGAATTAAAATCAATGTCTTTAACTTTAATAGTGTAACCAGTTTTTTTACCAAGCGCTTTAGCTAAATCAACATCAAACCCGACTATTTTATCCTCTTTAGTGTCAATAAATTCATAAGGCTTATAATCCGCACTTGTTCCTAAGATTAAGGTTTTATCATCTGACTTGTTACAAGCAGATAACATTCCAATTGATAATGCTGATGCAGCTAAAACTCCGACTAATTTTTTCATTAATGCTTCCCCCTAATTTTTTAAAAATTCAAACTTATTATTTATATTATCTTTTTAGTATTCTATTAAACAACCATTTTTTTCGAATGAATAATTATTCCACAAAATGAATTTTAACACATACTAATAAATATGCAACTATATTTTTCAGGTTTTCGACAAAAAAATTAGATACAGCCTAATTTTACAAGGATATTATTTAAAATTTTTTTTCATTAATATTCATTATGTTTATATATTTATTCATCTAGGTGAATGATAGTATTGTTATTACACTTTTCAAATCATTCAAAAAGTTTTCGACAAATCTCGCATATTACTGCATTTTAAATTACCAAAAACATAAATTCCCCCAAATTTAAGCGTTTTCATGCTTATTCATAAAAAAAATACCATTATGGAAATGGTATTTTCATAAAAATGATTACATTATTCATTTATAAATTATTTTATTATATTAAAACTTCCTCTTCTATTACTACATTAACAACCTTATTCTCCTTATAATAAAAGGAATAATGATGATTCCGCTCGTTTTTTAATAGTATAGGAAGAAAATATGGAATACACTCTCCTACTCCTTGATTTTTTTCATCTATTACCCAATCTATTTTTTTCCAATCTAAAATTCCTTCATCTGTTTTTAAAGGCGTATCATATTTTAGGTTATTAGAAACCTCGGCCAGAAATACATACATACCTCCGAAATCCACATCTTCTTCATGCCAGGTCACTTTCCCTTTATAAGTAATATCTTTCAACTCAATATGAATTCCAGTTTCTTCTGCAATCTCTCTTTGCACTGATCTTTCGATTGTTTCCCCATTTTCTATTTTTCCACCAACACCATTCCAAATTCCCATTGTAGGAGCATTTATACGATTTAACATTAATAGTTCATCATTTCGTTTGATAAAGCATAAAGTATATTTCACAAATTCCCACTTACCTTTCAAGCATATTAGTATATTTTATCTCTATTAATTATGGCATAATTTGCTATTTATTTGTTTGTAAAACAACTTTACTAATTTTTTAGAATATTTTAAAATTTAAATAATATATTAGTACTACAAAGGAGAGGTGTGTTGTGGATCAATCAAATATTATCGATTTAAACCAATATAGAAAATCCAAAAAACATAAACTAGAATCTTTCGCTTTTCGAGTAAAATATGACGAAACAGCATATAAGGATGCATTAATGCTATTAATTTTTACATGCTCCTTAGCTGCACTATCTTTCTTTTTTATTTTTTATTTTATTTACAAACTATCCATTAATTAGAACGGTTCATTTCATTTCAGTTTACATAATAATATTATTATGCACAAAAAAAGTACAAAAATTTATGGAATTTCCCCCATAAATTTTTGTACTTTTTTATTTAAATTTCTTCACAAAATTGATCGAAGTAATTTTGAAGTTTTTGAATAACTTGCATTGGATCATGGCCTTCGATTTCATGTCGCTCAACCATCGCAACAAGCTCACCATCTTTTAAAAGTGCAAACGATGGAGAAGATGGTGCTTTACCTGTAAAATATTCACGTGCTCTCGCAGTAGCTTCTTTATCTTGCCCTGCAAACACAGTTACTAATTGGTCTGGTCTTGCATCATAGTGCACTGAATGTGCTGCTGCAGGACGCGCAATACCACCAGCACAACCACATACTGAGTTTACCATTACAAGTGTAGTGCCTTTCTTTTCTAGTGCTTGCTCGACGTCCTCAGGTGTTTTTAACTCTGCATAACCAGCCGCTACGATTTCTTGACGTGCAGTATGGACAACATCATTCATAAAAAAATTAAAATTCATATTCATTTCATCTACTCCTTACATGCTCTTTTTTTCATCTTACCAATTAAGCGGCTATTAATTCAAGCTTTTGAACCTGTTAGTTTTATTATTTCAAATGAATCTTTTTAACGCATTAATTAATCACTCACTAACTCTACGATTACATTCGGCAAATGAGCTAAAGTAGATATGGCGTATTGGTAATCTTCATTTAATTCTTCAACAACTCTTATTACGGTTACGAATGGATTTTTTATGACAAACTGATCAATCTTTTCCACATTTCCTGCAATAAATAAAACTTTTGCATCAATCTTATTTTTTAATCCGACTGAATGTAACGTGGATAATACATTTTTCATTAGTTCTTCTTCTTGCTCACTAGCACCTTCTAATATTATACAGTCCCAACTTAATAACTTAAACTGATCAAAAAGAAGTTCGTCCATATCTCTCCCTCCATATCGTTTGTTTATACAAATATATGAGGAAATGAACGAAAGCATACTTTTTTAGTATGAAATGAAAAAACTCTAATAATTAAGCTTCACCAATACCGAACGCCAATACTAATAAGAAGAAAAAAATAAATGTGACAACATTTAAGACGACGCCAAGAATAATATTTGTAAGTTTTTTTGAGAGGAATGCAAAAATTACCCCTGTTATTGATAAGATTAAAAAGCATAAAAGGAATATGCCTAGTTGTTGAGTGTGATCATGGATAAAAAGAGCTATAACTATACTGATACCAACCATCATTAAAGAAAGCCTACCATATTTATTCAAAATAACTCCCCATCCTCGCTATTTTTATTCTTACTTTAAATGTATCACAATTAGTTACTGGAAATGAATGGAAAAAATATTTATTCTAACAAAAAAAGAACGCTTATTTGCGTTCTTTTAAGAATTAACCGTTAATTTTGTATCCGATTCAACCTTGACTGCATTTCTTTTTTGAAAAAGTCGATTTACAAAATACATCATTGGAAAACTTATAAAAGCGATTGCACTAATAATAACAAAACCACGGCCGCCATTTTCATATCCGAAGTAAGCTAATAAACTTCCACCAAGCGCTGGCCCGAAAACGAAGCCAAGCTTTGAGAATCCCATTGCCCCAAAATAAGTACCCTTTAATTCTTCAGGAGCAAGCTGATCGACAAATACATCTGTAAATGTAAATGCAAATATTTCTCCTACAGTTAACACAATCATTACGATTGCTAATAAGAAAAAGTTAGTAAATAACCCAAATCCAGCAACCGCTAAACTAACAATCACATTTCCAATCATCATAGATACAGTAGGTGAAAAATTCTTCATTCTACTTACAATTGGGAATTGAAGTATTACTACAGTTACTGCATTGATTGTTGTTAAATACGCATACAGTTTAACTCCATTATGAAACTGTGGTGCATTCGCGAAATATTGAGACATTGTTGAAAAGCTTTGTGAATAACCAAGCCCATAAAAACAGATTGTTAGAATCGTTAAAGCAAAGATGATATCCTTACGTAAAATTGAAAACGACGCCTTCATCGTAACTTTGTTAGTTGTTGAAGCAGACTTTCCTTCTCCAATTTTATATTTTGATAACATAAATAATAATGTTAAACCATAAAAAAAGTACACAATTCCAGATAATACAAATGGCAATGTACTTTTAGAGCTTCCTAGATATAAACCAACTAAAGGACCTACTGCAACTCCAACATTAATCGCAGCATAGCGCAAATTAAAGACTAACAGTTTTGATTTTTCGTCGGTTAAATCAGAAAGTAATGCTCTTGAAGAAGGTTCGAAAAATGATGAACAAATATTTAAGATCGAGTTCAGCACGAAAAACCAGACGAAAGAATTTCCTAGTCCAAAACCAACTAATGTAATAGACCATAAGAAAATACTCGATAATAAAATAGTTTTTCTTCCAATACGATCAGAAAGAGTTCCTCCAATGAAACTGAAAAGTACCCCTAAAAAAGATGAAACTGTTAACATGAGCCCAACCATTGCAGGTGAGATATGTTTAACTGAAGTTAAATAAATAGCTAAAAACGGCATACTTACTGTGCTAGCAAACCTAACGAATAAAGTTCCTATAACGATATTCCAAGCAACAGGATGTACGGCAGATAAATTTTTAAACATCTTATCCCCCCTATTTCTCTAAGATGTCACATATTTGTAAATTATCTTACAAATGTTACAGTTTGTAAAGGTTTTAGTTCAGGGACCTAAAAGTGAACTGGAGGTTGCGTAAAAGACTTAGGAAAGGGGGGAAAGCTTCTAATAAAGCCAATGCTAAAGTTATTTTAGGAAATGGTATTGCATGGAGACATAAGGGGTATAGAGAAGAGGAATGACATCCTATTCCCTATTGATTTTCGTATCACGATAAAGATTGTCTTTTAATATAGCCATGAATCGGTTTTTACTATTATCAATCACTTCGAAGCCGAATTTGCGGTATAAGTTGTGAGCATCTCTTGTACCAAGCATGAATGTTCGTACAGTTGAGAGTTTGTCATAACTCATGATTTGTTCCATTAGCCATTTTGATAAGCCTTGTTTACGATATTCTGGGAGAATAAATACGTCTGCTAAATAAGCAAATGTGACGCCATCTGAAACTACTCTAGCGAAGCCTACTTGTGTTGGTTCATTTTCTCCTGGACTCCCCTTGTAAACACCAAAACAGAAAGATCCTTTGATAAATCGCTCAATGTACTCATAAGGAATTTCATTTGCCCAATATGAATCTTTGTCTAAAAAATGATAAATAACTTCTCTGTTTAATAATTCTTTATTAGTTGATATGTAATAGCCGTTTTGCTCAACTAGCATAATGCCCACCCCTTTTTTAATAAAATACAGAATTTTATAATTATTTAATTTTATCACAGGTCATTACAAAAGGGCATTTTATAAATTCAGGAAAGAGGAAACACATATGTCCTTTTTTATTACCTTTGCATGGTTGAGGGGTATCTCGGTGGCGTTTTTCATTATGCGTGATTTTATGTGTCTATTTTTATAGATAATTAGCATATTTCATCACTAATTTTTACTCTGATTTTAATTTTCACTACCTCAGCAACAAATCTATTTTTAAACATAAAAAAAGAGGTTGCCACCTTAAGACAACCTCTTTCGTTTAAGAATTAATATACGTTCGTATTTTCTTTTGTTGTATTTTCTAGGATTTCTTTTACTCTTCCTAAGAATTTACCACAAATGAATCCGTCAAGTACACGGTGATCAAGTGATAAGCATAGGTTAACCATATCACGAACGCCAATCATACCGTTTACTACAGCTGGACGTTTTACGATGCTTTCAATTTGTAAAATTGCAGCTTGTGGGTAGTTAATGATACCCGCGCTTTGAACACTACCAAATGATCCAGTGTTATTTACTGTGAATGTACCACCTTGCATTTCGTCTGATTTTAATTTACCAGTACGAACTTTTGTAGCTAATTCTGTAATTTCACGTGCAATACCTTTGATTGTTTTCTCATCAGCATTTTTAATTACTGGAACAAATAATGCATCGTCTGTTGCAACAGCGATCGATAAGTTAATATCTTTCTTTTGGATGATTTTGTCTCCAGCCCACATTGAATTAATCATTGGGTATTCTTTAAGTGCTTGCGCTACAGCTTTAACAAAGAATGCGAAGAATGTTAAAGAGAAACCTTCTTTTTTCTTGAAAGAATCTTTAAGACTGTTTCTGTAATTTACTAAGTTTGTAACATCTACTTCGATCATCATCCAAGCGTGTGGAGCTTCATGTTTACTACGTAACATATTTGAAGCAATTGCTTTACGTACGCCTGTAACTGGAATTTCAATATCACCAACTGCTGTAGGAATAACAGGTGCTGGTGCTGCAGCAGGTGCTTTAACTACTTGGGCAGCAGGAGCAGTTTGTGCTACAACTGGTTGAGCAGGAGTTTCAACTGCAACAGGTGCTGGTGCCGCTTGAGGTACACCATTTGCGATTGCATTTAAAACGTCTTTTCGAGTAACTCGACCATTATTTCCTGTACCAGGAATTAATGAAAGATCAAGATTATTTTCTTGTGCTAAACGAAGTACAGCTGGAGAAAAACGTACTTTACCAGACTCATCAGTTTTATCAATAGTTTGAACCGGTGCAGCAGCTACAGGAGTTTGTGCTGGTGCTACAGGTGCAGCTTTTTCAGCTGGTTTAGTTTCTTCGATTGTTGTAGCAGCTACTTCACCAGAAGCTCCTTCAACTTCAATCGTACAAATGATTTCACCAACAGCTAAAGTTTCCCCTTCATTTGCGATTAATTCTTTAATCACTCCAGAAAATGAAGATGGTACTTCAGCATTAACTTTATCTGTCATAACTTCAGCAAGTGGATCATATTTATTTACGTGATCCCCTACTTTTACTAACCAAGTACTAATTGTACCTTCTGTTACACTTTCACCTAATTGAGGCATTTTAATATTTTCGATCATCATTATGTCCCCCTTTTTCAAACAGTGCCATTAAAATGCTGCAAGTTCTCTAGCCGCTTTTTCTACTTTGTCTGGATTAACCATGAAGAATTTTTCCATTGTAGGAGAATAAGGCATTGCCGGAACATCAGGGCCAGCAAGGCGAGCGATTGGCGCATCTAATTCAAATAAGCAATTTTCAGCAATAATTGCTGCAACTTCGCTCATTATACTTCCTTCTTTATTATCTTCAGTTACTAATAAAACTTTTCCTGTTTTAGAAGCAGCTTCGATAATAGATTCTTTATCTAATGGATAAATTGTACGTAAGTCTAAAACATGTACAGAAATGCCATCTTGAGCTAACTTTTCTGCAGCTTGAAGTGCAAAGTGTACACATAATCCGTAAGTGATGATTGTAATATCTTCACCTTCACGTTTTACATCAGCTTTACCAATTGGAAGTACGTAATCAGTTTCAGGTACTTCACCTTTAATTAATCGATAAGCACGTTTGTGTTCAAAGAAAATTACTGGGTCATTATCACGAATTGCTGCTTTTAATAATCCTTTAACATCATAAGGAGTAGAAGGCATTACAATTTTTAAACCTGGTTGACCTGCAAATACCTTCTCAACAGATTGAGAGTGATAAAGTGCACCGTGTACACCGCCTCCATAAGGAGCACGAATCGTAATAGGACAAGTCCAGTCATTGTTTGAACGATAACGAATTCTTGATGCCTCAGAAATAATTTGGTTTACTGCAGGCATAATGAAATCAGCAAATTGCATTTCAGCTACTGGTCTAAGTCCGTACATTGCAGCACCAATACCAACACCCGCAATTGCAGATTCTGCAAGTGGTGTATCTAATACACGATCCTCACCAAATTGATCATACAGACCATGAGTCGCTTTAAATACTCCACCTTTTAATCCAACGTCTTCCCCTAATACAAATACCTTTGGATCGCGTTCCATTTCCTCTTTTAACGCTAAAGTTACTGCATCTATATAAGACATTACTGCCATATTGTCCTACCCCCTCTTATTCTTCGTAAACAAACTTCAATGCATGCTCAGGTGCTGCATATGGAGCGTTTTCTGCGTAGTCAGTTGCTTCATCAACAATCGCACGAATTTTTGTATCTAATTCTTTTTCTATTTCTTCTGTTAACACACCAACTTCATGAAGGTATTTAGCAAATGTAAATAAGCAATCTTTGCTTTTTGCTTCTTCTACTTCTTCACGAGAACGGTAAATACGATCGTCATCATCACTAGAGTGTGCAGTTAAACGATAAGATACAGCTTCGATTAATGTTGGACCTTCTCCACGACGAGCACGGTCAACTGCTTCTTTTGTTACACGGTAAACTTCTAATGGATCATTTCCATCAACAGTGAAACCAGGCATTCCGTATCCAATTGCACGATCTGATACTTTTTCACATGCTAATTGCTTTTCAATCGGTACTGAGATAGCATATTTGTTATTTTCACACATGAAAATTACTGGTAACTTATGTACACCAGCAAAGTTTGCGCCTTCATGGAAATCACCTTGGTTAGAAGAACCTTCACCAAATGAAACCCAAGAAACGATATCTTTACCTTCCATTTTTGCAGCTAAAGAAACACCAACAGCGTGAGGTACTTGAGTTGTAACTGGAGATGAACCTGTAACGATACGATTTTTCTTTTGTCCAAAATGACCTGGCATTTGACGTCCACCAGAGTTTGGATCTTCTGCTTTAGCAAAACCAGAAAGCATTAATTCTTTTGCTGTCATTCCGAATTGTAAAACAACACCCATATCACGGTAGTATGGTAATACGTAATCTTTTGTATTATCTAATGCGTAAGCTGATCCAACTTGAGCTGCTTCTTGGCCTTGACAAGAAATAACGAACGGAATTTTACCAGCACGATTTAATAACCACATACGCTCATCAATACGACGCGCCATTAGCATTGTTTCATACATACTAAGAACGTCATCATTTGATAAACCAAGCTGTTCATGACGGTTTGAAGTTGTAACCTTTTCCATAAATATCCCCCTTTTACCACATACGATGTGGAAGCGTTTTAAATCATTATAGTGATGAAATGTAGAGATTTACTCTCTACATTTCATTATTTTAAATTAAGAGTGAATTGCTAATCCTTCTACAGCAAGTGCTGCTTCACCAATTGCTTCTGATAATGAAGGATGTGGGTGAATTGTATGAGAAATTTCCCATGCAGTTGCATCTAATACTCGTGCTAAACCAGCTTCAGAGATCATATCAGTTACATGAGGTCCAATCATATGAACACCCAGAAGATCATTTGTCTCTTCATCAACAATTATTTTAACAAAACCATCATGCTCACCGTAAACTAAAGCTTTACCAATTGCACGGAACGAGAATTTACCTTTTTTAACTGTGTAGCCTTTTTCTTTTGCTTCACGCTCAGTTAAACCAACAGATGCAACTTCCGGATTACTATAAACACACTTACTTACCATTGTTGGATCTAATGGAAGTGGTGAATTACCTGCAATATGCTCAACTGCAATTGTACCTTCTCTTGAAGCAACATGTGCTAATTGTAGGCCACCAATTACATCACCAATCGCATAAATATGTGATTCTTTAGTTTGGTAATTAGCATTTGTTTGGATAAAACCATTTTCAACTACGATGTCAGTATTTTCTAATCCGATACCTTCAACATTCGCTTGACGACCAACAGATACTAACATTTTTTCAGCAGTGAAAGATTTCTCAGTATCTTTATGAAGTGCATTAATTCTTACACCATTATCGATTACTAAAGTTTCAGCTAAAACTTTCGCATCAGTAACTAATTTAATACCTTTTTTCTTTAATAATCTAGTCATTTCTTTAGAAATTTCTTCGTCTTCTAAAGGTAAAATAGTTTTACTATACTCGATTACTGTTACCTCAACACCAAAATCTGCTAACATTGAAGCCCATTCAATACCAATTACACCGCCACCAACAATAATAATTGAAGCAGGAAGTGACTCCATTTTTAACGCCTCATCAGATGACATTACATGCTCACCATCAATAGTTAATCCAGGTAAAGACTTTGGTCTTGAACCAGTTGCGACTAAAACGTTCTTAGGAATTAGCATTTCGTTCTCGCTACCATCGTTCATTTCTACTGAAATTGTTCCTGGCATTGGAGAGAAGATTGAAGGACCTAAAATACGTCCTAAACCGTCGTATACGTCAATTTTCCCTTGTTTCATTAAGTGTTCAACACCTTTATGAAGCCCGGCAACGATATTTTCTTTTCTTTGTTGTACTTTGCTAAAATTTAATGTTACGCCTGATGTTTCAACACCAAACTCTTCACTTTTCTTAGCAGTTGAAAAAACTTCTGCACTACGTAATAATGCTTTACTTGGGATACAGCCTGCATGTAAGCAAGTTCCACCTAGTTTATTTTTTTCTACTACTGCTACTTTTAATCCTAATTGAGAAGCACGAATAGCAGCTACATAGCCACCTGTACCGCCACCGAGTACGACTAAATCATATTCTGTTGCCATGATGAAATTCTCCTCACATTTATACTAAAGATTTAACTGCAAATTCTCCAGGATAGATTTTTGCTTCTTCTTCTTCTCGAAGTACGCGAAGTGCACCTTCACAAAGAGCTTGAAGTTCATTTTCACCTGGTAAAACAATTACACGTGCCATCCATTTAACTCTTTTTGTTATTTCATTAACAATAAAATCACTATAAGCAATTCCACCAGTTAATATAATTGCATCAATATTACCCTCAAGTACAGCTGCTGCACTTCCAATTTCTTTTGCGACTTGGTAAGCCATTGCTTCATATACTAAAGCAGCTTTTTCGTCACCATCTTCAATCATGTTTTCGACTTTAATTGCATCAGCCGTTCCAAGATAGCTAACTAATCCACCTTGACCAACCATCATTTTTTGAACTTCGTTAATATAGTAGTCACCAGAGTAACAAAGTTTTATTAAATCGCCAATTGGTACAGTTCCAGCTCGCTCTGGACTGAAAGGTCCTTCACCATCTAAACCATTATTTACGTCAATTACGCGTCCTTTTTTATGAGCACCAACACTCACACCTCCACCCATATGGGCGATAATAAGGTTTAAATCGTTATATGACTGTTCTAACTGTTTTGACACTTTTCGTGCTACAGCTTTTTGGTTTAAAGCATGGAAAACACTTCTTCTTTCCATAAGTGATTGTCCGCTGATTCTTGCAACCGGATTTAATTCATCTACTACTACTGGATCAACGATAAATGCTGGTATGTTTAATCCTTGTGCAATCTCATTAGCAATGATCCCACCAAGATTTGAAGCATGCTGACCACTATAGCCAATTTTCAAATCTTCTAACATGATTTCATTTACAGCATAAGTTCCACCTTCGATTGGTCTAAGTAGTCCACCTCGACCACATACAGCACTTAATTTTGAAATGTTAATGCCTTCTTTGTGTAATACCTCTAAAATAACATTTTTTCTAAATTCATATTGATCAATTATTGTTTTGTATTTATTTAATTCTTCATCGTCATGGCGTATTGTTTGTTCAAAAATTGGTTTTTCATCATCAAATACACCAACCTTTGTGGATGTGCTGCCAGGATTAATTACTAAAATACGATGCATTGTCAACACTCTCCCTTCTAAGTTTACCTTACCTTTATAGATAGAAAGAAAGAGGTACTATTACTTCACTCTTTCTTTCCATCTAAAAAATAAAGGAATGTTAATTAAATTTTATTTAGTCAATTATCTTCTGCTTAAAATGTTGTGACCATTTGATAAGAATTGGCTACGAGATTTTGCCATTGTAGCAATACGCTCTTCAGCTAAACGGTCTGCAGCTAAATATGTTGGAATACCGTCACGTTTAGAAATTTCGATAACTTTTGCAATGTTATCATATAAGCCTTCAACTTTTTTCATTGCACGGTCGTAGTTATATCCATATAACTCATCAGCAACGTTGATTACTCCACCAGAATTGATTACATAGTCAGGAGCATAAACGATTCCTAATTCATGGATTAAATCACCATGACGAGTTTCTTTTAATTGGTTATTTGCAGAACCTGCAATAACTCGAGCTTTTAATTGTGGGATTGTTTTATCGTTAATTGTTGCACCTAAAGCACATGGCGCATAAATATCACATTCTACTCCATAAATATCATCAGGATCTACTGCTGTAGCACCAAATGCTTCTACTGCACGTTGTACAGCTTCTTTATTAATATCAGTTACGATTAATTGAGCGCCTTCTTCATGTAAGTACTCGCAAAGGCTGTAAGCAACATTACCAACACCTTGGATTGCAATTTTTTTACCTTCTAAGCTGTCAGTACCAAATGCTTCTTTTGCAGCAGCTTTCATACCACGGTATACACCGAATGCAGTAACTGGAGATGGATTACCTGAAGAACCGAATGATGGTGAAATACCAGTTACATAATCAGTTTCTTCATGGATTAAATCCATATCTGCTACAGTAGTACCTACGTCCTCAGCAGTAATATAACGACCATTTAAGCCTTGGATATAACGACCAAATGCACGGAACATTGCTTCGTTTTTATCTTTACGTGGATCACCGATGATTACAGTTTTTCCTCCACCTAAGTTTAAGCCAGCAGCAGCATTTTTATAAGTCATACCTTTTGCTAAACGTAGAGCATCTTCAATTGCTGCTTCTTCTGATTCGTAAGTCCACATTCTTGTTCCACCTAAAGCTGGACCTAATGTAGTATCGTGGATTGCAATAATTGCTTTTAATCCTGATTCTTTATCTTGGCAGAAAACAACTTGCTCATAATCATAAGTTTCTAAGTATTTGAAGATTTCCATGTAATAACAGCTCCCTTAAATTGTGTAAGTTTAGTTTTTAGAATTACATATAGCTAATGCTAATGAATATAATTTTGTCATTGCAGAGTCAGAACGCGATGTTAAAACAATCGGTGCCTTTGCTCCAGCAATAAGTGCAGCCACTTCTGAGTTTGCCATAAAGACTAAAGATTTATATAAAATATTTCCAGTTTCTATTGTAGGAACTAATAAAATATCAGCTTGCCCAGCAACTTCTCCAGTTAAGCCTTTATGTTTTGCTGCTTCAACAGAAATGGCATTATCAAGCGCTAATGGTCCATCAACAATACAATTTTTAATTTGTCCTCTTGTATTCATGACAGTTAGTGTTGCTGCATCTAGCGTTGCTTGCATTGCAGGATTTACTACTTCGACAGCTGCCAGTACAGCAACTTTAGGGGTTTCTAATCCTACTTTCCTTGCAATTTCAACACTGTTTTCAATAATTTTCACCTTTTGATCTAACGTAGGTGCTATGTTCATCGCAGCATCCGTTATGATTACTGCATTTTCTCTACCTGGTACGTCGAATATTGCAACATGTGATAAAACACTTTTATCTCTTAAACCATATTCTTTGTTCAATACTTCTTTTAGAAGAACTGAAGATGAAAGATTACCTTTCATTACAATTGAAGCTTCACCAGAGCGAACAGCTACAACTGCATTTTTAGCAGCCTCTTTGTTTGAATGAGAATGAACAATTTTTATTCTTTCTGCAAATTGTTCGTTTTTTAATAAATCTTCATACATTTCATAGATAGCTTGCTCATTTCCGAAAAGTAAGAAATTTGCTAAATCATTATCTAACGCTATTGAAACTGCTTCTTTTACTTCGAAGTCCTCAGCAACAGCTACAGCAACAGTTTGCCTAGAATGATTTTTCGCACGTAACATTATATCTGTTAAATTCATTGAAAGCCCTTCCTTTCATCCCCTTGCACTATATAAAGCAATTAGCGTGCCAACTTTCAAAAAAGGATAGAACTATTTTAAAAATAGTTGAAAAGCCTTACATTACCAACATTCTAGTACCAGGTACTAGTAACACCAATAAATCTATTCTACAACAATATTTTGAAAAATGACAGTAATTGTATGCAAAAATATTCATAGCACGCAAATTATTGCGTGCTATTTTTTGCAGTGTGGTATTTTTCCAATTTATAATACAAATTCCTTACTGATATTCCAAGCTCTTTTGCTGACCTTGTTTTATTACCATTATTTTTCATTAATATCTTTTCAATAATTTCACCTTCATAATTTATAACCATTTCATCAAGGGAGCTTATTTCTTCAATATGAACTTCTTTATGATTAACAGTTTGTTCTTGCTTAACTTGTACGATCGCAGATAAATGTTCAGGTAAGATTTGTTTTTCATTAAATTTCATGAATATAACCGCTCTTCCTAACACATTTTCCAATTCCCTAACATTACCTGGCCAATTGTAACTTTTTAATTTATTTAATGCTGATAATGAGATCCCTTCAACATTTCGACCGTAATCTTGATTTATTTTTGCTAATAGTCTCTCACCAATTGGTAAAATATCTTCAATTCGATCTTTTAATGCAGGAATAATAATAGGAAGCTTATTTAAACGATAATAAAGGTCTTCTCTAAACTTTCCTTCAATAATTGCTTCCTCAAGATGAACATTTGTCGCAGCAATCACTCGCACATTAATAGGAATCGATTTTGTCCCACCAACACGTCTTATTTCTTTCTCTTGTAGGACCCTTAATAGTTTGGCTTGCATCGCAGGTGATAATTCTCCGATTTCATCTAAGAAAATACTACCATTATTCGCTTCCTCAAAAAGTCCTCTTTTCCCACCACGTTTTGCGCCAGAAAAAGCACCTTCTTCATAACCGAATAATTCACTTTCCAATAAAGTTTCAGAAATCGCAGCACAATTCACTCGAACGAATTTATTATATTTGCGATCGCTTTCATTATGAATCGCATGAGCAAACAATTCCTTACCAGTTCCAGATTCCCCACGTAGTAATACGGTAGCAGGAGTGCTCGCAGCTAATTTAGCCTGCATGATTGCTAAACTGATCCCCTCTGATTCACCAGCTATATCCTCAAATGAATATTTCGCCTCTAATGTTCTAATAATTTGACGTGCTCTATGTAGTTCATTCGTTAACTGTGAAATTTCAGAAACATCATGGATTACCCCAACACTGCCTTTTAATTTTCCGTCTACGATTACAGGAGCTACATTTACTAGTACATCACGATTTTGCTTTCCGACTTTCATGCGTACTCCACGAACTGCTTGTTTTGTTTTTAACACTTTTAAATGAACACTTTCACCTTCAGCAATATCGATTGTTGCATGTTTACCAAGAACTTGTTCACGCGAAAAACCAGTTAATCTTGTATATGCCGGATTAATAATAATTCCATTACCTTTTTCATCTACAACTGAAATGGCTTCATCCGAACTTTGAATGACTGCTTCAAGCATGCTATAAACTTCTTTTAAATTAGTAACCTCTTCTGCTAAATCGATTACCTCAGTATCATCTTTAAAAACAGAAATTGCACCTTCAAGTTCACCATCTTCTCGAAAGATTGGAATACGAGTCGTAAAAATCTTACTTCCATTTATTAAAATATGCTCTTGATTAATTTCCTTCTTTTTCGTTTGAAGAACTCGAGGTAATTTACTAGTCGGAACAACGTCCAATATATACCTACCGATCGCAGTATCTTTATCAGTATGTAGCATTCTTTCTGCAGAGCGATTAAATAAAAGTATTTTTCCCCACTTATCAACCACGATCATTCCATCGTGAGTGTTGTCCAAAATTAGTTCCTGTTGTCTTTTTTTATTATTAATTAAATTAAAAAGTGATTCTTTTTCTTGAACAAGATCAGATATCATTTTTGCAACTGAACCTGGAATGACTATAGTATGCTTGGCTTTATACTCGTTTATTTCCTTGTATATCGTTTCATCTCCAGTAGTATTTATGACAACATCAATCTCATCGTTTAAATTCGACTTCCAATCCTTTAGTATTGGAATATGTAAGCTTTTAGCAAATTCTAAACCTTTAGCCTCTTTTATCATATCTACTACTGCAACAACATGAAATAAATCAGAATGTGATAGAAGTTTTAATACAGCTGTACCACCTGTTCCCATTCCGATGATCATTACGTTTTGTTTCATCTTAGTTCACCTACTAATTTCAACAAATTATTAAACACATTAGACTATTATATATATAAAGTTATTCTTTCGTCTATTTCAAATGTTTTATAAGTCTTGACAACACTATACTTGTATAAGATTATGAAGAAAGAGAATTTCGTAATTTTATACTTTATTGTTACTTTTATCGGAGGAATTAATTAACATGAAAGAATCATTTACACGTATGTTAGCATTCGTTGTGATTGTTGTACCAATAGCTTTAGCAGTTATCGGAATTAAATTACTTCGTGATACGGTATTTCTAATCCATTCTTTTGGGATTCCGAATCTTCCATTGCAATTATTAATCGGACTTGTTTCATTAGGTGTCGGTTTTTATTTAGTCGGAAGCTTTGTATTATTTAGAGATCGTAAACGAAACAAAGTCCAAGGTAAATTTTTAAAAAGATAATTTTTGTGAGCGTAAAGTAACATTTGCTTATGCGGGGACTCATTAAAACCAAAAGATAAATAACAAAACAAAAAAAGTGCTAATGTAAGCACTTTTTTTATTTGCTAAGAAGCTGACTTCTGACTTGGAAAGCAAGCTCTGGATAGTCAGTAATAATCGCCGTACACTTGACTTCAAATAACCGTTTCATAACAGATGGTTCATTAATTGTATACGGTCTTACAGCTATGTGATGTTCCATTGTTTCTTCTATTTGTTCATCAGTAATAATGCGATAATTAGGATGAATTGCATTTGCTTTATAATCTTCAGCAATTTTCCATGGCTCTTTACTTCTTCTATTAAAAAGAACTGCGGTTTCAATGTCTGGTGCCATTAAGTGGAATTTAAGCATACTTTTATGATTAAAGGAAGATAAAACGATTCTTTTTTCATATTCATATGAACGGATTAAATTTATTACACGTTCCTCAAGTCCATGGTATTCGATTTTATCGTTTTTGAGTTCAACATTGATACTAAAATTATTTCCTTTTGCCCAATCAAAAACTTCTTTTAAGGTTGGAATCGTACACCCTTTAAATTGGCGTTTAAATCGATAACTAGCATCAAATTGCTTTAATTCAGCTAAAGTATAATCTTTTACGAAACCTTTACCGTTAGTTGTACGATTTATTGTTTCATCATGAATAACAACAATTTCACCATCTTTTGATAAATGTACATCTAATTCAATTCCGTCTGCCCCTAAATCTTCACATGCCATAAAAGAAACCATTGTATTTTCTGGGTAGGTTCCTGCAGCACCTCTATGACCAATAATATCGACCACTGAAATTCCCCCTATGTGAGAAAATATGTACTTTCTTCTTTTTCTTATTGTATACTAATTTTACGAAACTAAGGAGGATTATTATGCGACCATTGCAAATTTCGCCCGAAACGGCAATTTTACTTTCTAAGAAATTAAACGTTCCTTTAGAACAAATTATGCATATGCCACAGCATATATTAATGAAAAAGTTGATGGAATTAGATTCGACTAAAAACGAAGAAGCATCTGAGGATAACCAATCTAAATAGTAATTTAGCATAAATAAAGAAGGTAGAAGTAGTTTTTCTACTTCTTTTTTTATGCACCTTTTTTCTTAATTCTATCTTTAAATTACACTTTTATGTAAAATTGTACAAATAATTAACAATTATGAGCTAAATTTAATTTAAACTTCCTTTCATATTAATAAGTTTTCAAGTAAAATGTAATGTATTGTGTATATTTTATAACGAAAAGTATTTATGGAGGTATTTTTAAATGTTACCTGATTGGTTAATTGGTTTGATCATGGGGATGGTAGAAGGATTAACAGAATTTTTACCTGTTTCTTCTACTGGTCATATGATTTTAGTTGCTGATTTATTAAATTTCACGGGTGAGAAGGCTTCATTTTTTGAAGTAATTGTTCAACTTGGTTCAATTCTAGCAGTAGTGGTTGTTTTTTGGAAACGACTATGGTCAGTACTAGGAGTTAAATCAGATGGTTATAGAAAAACGAACCTCAACTTAATTCATATTATTATCGGTGCTATTCCAGCCGGAATTGTTGGGCTTATATTCCATGATTTCATTAAAGATGTTTTATTCTCACCTAAAACTGTTGTAATCGGATTAGTAGCCGGCGGTATTTTATTAATTGTTGCTGAAAAAGTCTCTAAACAACCTAAATCATCCGATTTAGATCATATCTCATATAAACAAGCTTTTATTATTGGATGCTTTCAAATGTTAGCTCTATGGCCAGGATTTTCACGTTCAGGCTCTACAATAGCTGGGGGATTATTATTTGGTTTAGATCGAAAAACTTCTGCAGAATTTACTTTTATTTTAGCAGTACCGATGATGATCGCTGCAAGTGGATTAGATCTAATTAAAAATATCGATATTTTAAGTGCTTCAGATTTACCATTATTCGCAACTGGATTCATCACTGCGTTCGTTGTAGCACTACTTGCGATCGTTTCTTTCCTAAAATTATTAGAGAAAGTAAAATTAACAGGTTTTGCAGTTTATCGTTTTATTGTAGCAATTGTTTTCACGATTGTATTTATATTCTAATTAAAAACTATAAAGAAATAGGACAACCATTAAAGGGATGTCCTATTTTTTTATTGCTGTATACAACAATACTCTAGTCTCCATTTTAATCAGCTTATTTTACAAATGGAAAAAGGCTATTCGTACAACGTATACGAATAGCCTTTGTAATATATATGTTAGTTATTTAAATTTAAAAATTGTTGTCTATTGGCGAAAGCCCTACCTCTCTTTCGCAATTCGGCTCCAGGGCCGTTCCATTAGGCAGCTTGTTTCACAACAATCTTCACTAACAGACACTACTACTAATTTTAAACAAGGTTGAAATAGCTGACGCGTCATGGAATACGTCCAATTTTCTTCCAAATTTCGTAGTAATAATATCGTTTTTCTAAATGTTTCAGTGGCGCAGTAAATATTATAGCATAATAAAAATTATTACGCAAACCATTTTTTATTAGATAGAAAAAACAACGGAAACGTACTTTACATTTTTTCAAAGTAAAATTTTGAATTTCGTTGTTATAGAGCTTATTGAACTAACAGCTTTTACGAAAATTTGGGAATAAATCGATAAACTCATTTTCAACAACAAAAGAAAACGTTGTCTACTAAAGACAACGTTTTCTTTTGAAAAAGTATAATTGCTAATGCGAAAAAATACCGAAGATCTCGTAAGAAGTTATTCGCTAAGAGAAATGTCTGTGGAATCACTGTCAGAAGCTAATCGGGATTGAATTTTTCTTAAATAATTAATAATAAAAATAAATTATGAAGCTTTATGCTCTAAACGTAATTTATCAGCTACCATTGCAATAAATTCTGAATTTGTTGGTTTTGCCTTTGACATTGAAATTGTATAACCAAATAATGTAGAAATACTATCGATATTTCCACGGCTCCATGCTACTTCAATCGCATGTCGAATTGCACGTTCAACTCGGCTAGCTGTTGTATTGAACTTTTTAGCGATATCTGGATATAAAACTTTTGTAATTGAACCTAAAAGCTCAATATCGTTGTATACCATCGAAATCGCTTCACGTAAGTACATATATCCTTTAATATGTGCAGGTACCCCAATTTCATGGATGATACTTGTGATACTAGCATCTAAGTTACGTGGCTTGCTTTCGTAATTTGAAACTAGAGAAGGTGAATTACGTTTAGTTACCGAACTACCCTTTCCTACTACTTGACGGATATTGCTGATTAAATGCTCCATATCAAATGGTTTTAAGATAAAATATGATGCACCAAGATCAACAGCTTTTTTAGTAACATCTTCTTGACCAAATGCAGTTAGCATAATAACGTTTGGAATTTTTTCAACTAAGCCAGCGCGTAAACGATCTAAAACCGCTAATCCATCTAAATGAGGCATAATAATATCTAAGACTAGTACATCTGGCTTTTTATCTTTCACTAGAGGTAAGCAGTCTTGTCCATTAAACGCAACACCAACCACTTCCATATCTGTTTGTGCGTTAATGTAGTTTTCTAACATAATAACAAGTTCTTTATTATCATCAACTAATAATACTTTAATTTTCTCCACGCCCGTTCCTCCCTACATCCTCTATAGTGAATTTTCATTACTTATTACCGATAATTTCGACAATAAAAATTTATTTCCTGTTTTTATTATAAATTCTGAATATTTTTATTAATATAGATAGTTTTCTTCAATTTCTTCTAGCATTCGACGATTGGTTTAAAAACTACTATGTATTAAGTCGAATTATACATATAATTCATTATATAAAAAATTAAATAGTATGTAAATTTATAATTTTTAATATAAATTTACAATTCTGTAACATTAGCCGTCATATCAATCATCCTCTACATTAAAATTTTTTTAATTTTTCTTTGTGCTAATAGTATATTACCATTTTTTTCCTATTTTGACTTAATTTTAACTAAATACACGACAAAATTTAATATGTGTATTTTTCAGTACTGAAATATAAATTGTTATCTTATGCTATAAACCAATTCACAAAAGGGTATTTTAAAGTGCCTTTACGTGCTCTTCATTTAATGAGTAAGTTACTTTGAACGATGGTATTTAACACTTGTAGGAGCTGCAATAGAGGCCTCCTGAGCCCCTTAATGATCGTCTCACAGAAATCGATTATGCTGTAAGGGAAATAAACTAAAACACATAAAAATACACCTACATAATTTGATAGGTGTATTTTTTAAATCAAGAAGCCTTTTTATTTTGATAATCATAAATCGGTACCTTAGCCTCATCAAGCATCCATTCAATATGAACTCCATATCCACTAGTGGAATCATTTACAAAAACATGTGTAACTGCTCCGATTAATTTTCCATTTTGAATGATTGGTGAGCCGCTCATTCCTTGTACAATCCCGCCTGTTTCTTTAAGTAAACGTTTATCAGTTACTTTTAAAATAATCCCTTTAGTTGATGGGAATTTTTGTTGAATACTACTTACTATCTCTATGTCAAATGCTTCTACTTTATTATCATGTATTACGGTAAGTATTTTAGCAGGACCTTTTTTCACTCCATTTGATAATGCAATGGGTAATGGTTGAGACATGATCCCATTGTCAATTTTATTGTTAACCTTACCGAATATTCCAAATGGACTATTTGAAGTGATATTACCAATTGTTCCACGATCTAGTGCAAAATGCGCTATTTTTTCTCCTGGTGAACCATCTGCACCTTTTTCAATTGCAGTAACTGTTGAATAGACTATATGCCCATCTTCTACTTCAATGGCTTTTCTCGTATCACTATCAGAGATAACATGTCCTAGTGCACCATATTTTAATGAATTAGGTTCAATAAATGTCATCGTGCCAATACCAGACGCCGAATCTCTTATATATAATCCAATTCGATAGCTATTATGACCTTGATCACGAATAGGTTGTAACATTTTTGTGTAATACTTACCCTCGCGTTTTACAGTGATTTTTATAGGCTTTCCATACTTTCCTGCTTTTTGAATAAATGGTAATACATCAGACATTTTTTCGATTTGTTTACCATTCATTTTTATAATCATGTCTCCAACTTTAATACCGGCAATTTCACCTGGAGACTTTTGTCCTAAATTAGTATTTA
Organism: Gottfriedia sp. NPDC058432; assembly: GCF_042721555.1. Taxonomy (NCBI): domain Bacteria; kingdom Bacillati; phylum Bacillota; class Bacilli; order Caryophanales; family Bacillaceae; genus Gottfriedia; species Gottfriedia sp. NPDC058432. The sequence goes on along the minus strand of NZ_JBHXLC010000008.1, from coordinate 160,085 downwards.
CTAAATGATGTCCAACTACTAAAACACCTACTGAGTTAAGTTTTACTCCTATTGATTGTCCTCCTGGTATTATTCTTAAACTGTTTAATACTTTTACATCCACCTTTTTACTTGGTAATTCATTCATACCAAGTGCTACATTAACAATTTCTTGTTGATCTTTATTTTTTATGGTAGATGAAAATACATTATTTTGATTTATATTAAACACGCCAATACCAACTATAAATAAAAGGAGAAGAATTTTTATTATTCGTTGAACATTTATTTTTTTCACAAGCGAATCACTCTCCTTAGCGCCAAATTTCATTTTTTTTAATTCGTGGCTATGTAGTTAATGTTAGCTTTGTAAAAGCAAAATATGATTGTAAAAATATGATAGATTCTTTAACGTATAATGTTGTATTAGTATGTTTCATTTAGCATTTTCCAATTACTAATTTATCAATAATTCCCATAAAAAAAAGAGAATATTTAATGTATAGAAAAAAAATTCTATCATCAAACATTCTCTTTTACGTTCATTGAGATTGGTATTTTGCAGAAGCTGCCTGATCGATCAATTCTTTAGCGTGTTGAATCGTTACATCTGTAATTTCAACTCCAGCGATCATTCGTGCAATTTCATTAATTTTTTGATCATTCCGTAATGGTGTAACAGAAGTTTTCGTTCGATTTCCATCAATTAATTTGGCGATAAATAAATGCGTATCTGCCATAGAAGCAACTTGTGGTAAGTGAGTTATACAAAGCACTTGAGAATCTATCGATACTTTGTGTATTTTTTCCGCTATTGCTTGTGCTACCCTTCCACTAACCCCTGTATCAACTTCATCAAATATAATTGACGTAATCCCTTGATGCTTCGTGAAAATGCTCTTTAATGCTAAGAACATCCTTGAAAGTTCTCCACCAGAAGCAACCTTTGCTAATGGCTTTAAAGGCTCACCTGGGTTTGTTGAAATATAAAACTCAACAAAATCAAATCCATCTTTTTTAAATCTAATATGTTTTTCATCTACATTCGGATCTGATTCTTGTCCTTCTTCAACATCAAACATAATTTCAAAGGTTGTTTTATCCATATAAAGCTCTTTTAATTCTTTATGTATATCAGCAGTCAAGTTGATTGCTAATTCTTTTCTTTTATTTGAAAGAGCCGAAGCCGCATTAATTAGCTTGATTGTTACATTATCTAAGTCTTTTTGTAACTTCTCTATATGCATATCTTTATGTTGAATAGTATCCAACTCTTGTTCGATATTTTCTGCGTATTTTAAGATATCAGCAACACTATGGCCATACTTCTTTTTTAACATAGAAATCTCACTTAAACGAGTTTCAATTTCGTTTAATCGATTTGGATCATATTCCATTTGTTCAATGGAATCACGTAATCGATACGATATATCTTCTAATAGGTAATAGCTACTACTGATTCCTTCATGCATTTCTTTAATGTCATTATCAATATTCGCTACTGACTCTAAAGAATACATACTCGACCTGACCGAATCTAACCCTGATCCATCCTGTGATAAACCTTGATATGCTTCAACTAAAGATTTATATATGCGTTCAAAATTTGAAATTTTGAGTCTTTCTTCCATCAATTGATCGTCTTCATTTTCTTGCAAATTCGCACTTTGTATTTCTGTTAGCTGAAATTGAATTAGATCTAACCGATGAGCCATTTGTTGTTCGTTTTCAGTTAATTGCTTTAACTGTTTTTTTAAGTCTGTATAGTTATTAAATATATTTTGATATTCAGTATTCAAAGGAGCAATTGCTTTCTCATCATATTGTTGTAACATCGGTAAATGATGCTCTTGGTCCATTAAATCTTGGCTCTCATGTTGCCCATGAATATCAACAAGTAAGCCACCTATTTCCTTAAGTATAGAAGTTGTCACTAATTTCCCATTGATACGGCATACACTTTTACCAGATGAAGTAATATCTCTTTTTAAGATGATCATTTCATCTTCAATGTCAAAGCCTAATTCTCTGCATCTAGAATAAATTAGATGATTCTCATTTTCGATATGAAATAAGCCTTCAATTTCTGCTTTTTCAGTATCATATCTTACGAATTCTGCAGATCCACGACCACCAAGTAACAGACCGATGGCGTCAATAATGATCGACTTCCCCGCTCCTGTTTCACCACTTAGTACAGTTAAACCCTTTTCAAATGAAATGGAAACTTCCTCAATGATTGCAAAATTTTTAATGATAATTTCAGATAACAATGAGTTTCTCTCCTCTTTTTAAAACCATTCTCCTATTGAAGCATGTCAATAAATTTTTCTTTTAAATCATCAGCATCTACAGGTGTACGACAAATGATTAAGATCGTATCATCACCACAGATAGTACCCATAATTTCTGACCAATCTAAATGATCTATTAATGCACCAACTGCATTTGCATTACCTGGCAAAGTTTTCATTACAATTAAATGGCTTGAACTGTCAATTTTAATAAATGAATCAATTAAAAGTCTTTTTAATTTTTGTAATGGATTAAATCGTTGATCTGCAGGTAGGCTATATTTATATCGACCATCAGATAACGGTACTTTTACTAGATGTAGTTCTTTTATATCACGTGAAATCGTTGCTTGGGTTACTTTAAACCCTAAGTCTCTTAGTGATTGTACTAATTCATCTTGTGTTTCGACTTCATTTTTTGCGATAATTTCTCGTATTTTTATGTGACGCTGACCTTTATTCATAATACACCTCTTTGCAAATTCCGACAAATATCTTACTTAAAGTTTATCTTAACTAATCTACTGGTTATTGTATATATTTTTTTAAACGTTTTCATAAAATGCATTTTTTGAGCATATTTTTTCTTTTCTTTTTTATTATGTTCGAATCCTAATTTCTTAATTTGAAAAAGGAGAAAAGGAAACCTATTTGGTTTCCTTTCAGACTGTTGACAAACGCTCGCTTTCTTCGTTGCTTCGCCCGTCTGCGGTGCTCATTACCGTCCAGGGTAACTCCGCTCCTCACCGGGCTTCGCGCCTCGAAAGACAAGCGCTTGCAATCAGTCTGAAAATCAGGTTTTTAGAACTTTGTCTACAAATTGAAAGGAAACCTATTTGGTTTCCTTTTTATTATTTTACCTTCTTTAATTCACTATGTGCTTCATTTACAATTTCCATTGGTAATCGATTTAACTCGCTATTTCCAATTTCCTTTGAACCTTCCCAATGAAGGTGAATTAAAAATTCAATGTTACCGTCTCCACCAGTTATAGGAGAAAAAGTTAAAGCTTTTATATCATATCCTTGGCGAAGCGCAAAATCGGTCATCATTTCAATAACTTGTTCATGCACTTTTGGATCGCGTACAATACCCTTTTTACCAACTTGCTCTCTACCAGCTTCAAATTGGGGTTTAATTAACGCGACAACATCACTTGAAGGTACTAATAATGTTTTTAGGACTGGTAAAATCAAACGTAACGAAATAAATGATACGTCAATTGAAGCAAATTGAGGTAACCCTTCAATTAAATCTTCTGGTTTAACATAACGAAAATTTGTTCGTTCCATTACAATAACACGTTCATCCTGCCTTAATTTCCAAGCAAGTTGATTGTATCCAACATCAAGTGCATATGATTTTTTTGCCCCATTTTGAAGGGCACAATCTGTAAATCCACCTGTTGAAGATCCAATATCAATCATAATTTTATCTTTAACTGATAGATCAAATGTGTTGATCGCTTTTTCTAATTTGTACCCTCCACGGCTCACATAAGGCATAACTTCACCTTTAATTTGTAAAGGGAGTTCAATATCTATTTTTTCACCAGGCTTATCTAATCTTTGCTCCTTTGTATAGACAAGTCCTGCCATAATTGCTCGTTTAGCTTTTTCACGTGTTTCGATTAAACCACGATCTACTAAAAGTACGTCTACTCGTTCCTTTTTTGCCATTTATATGTCATCCTCTTATTTATTACAAACCATTTCACGGATTTTCTTAACCGATTCATCTTTTGTTAAATGAATTTCATCAAGTAATTTATCAACATCACCATGTTCAACAAATAAATCCGGTATACCAATACGTTCTACACGGACGTTTTGAAAATTATTTGAACTTGCAAATTCTAAAACAGCACTTCCAAAACCGCCTTGTAATACTGCTTCTTCGATTGTTAAAATCGGTTTTCCGTCCTTAAAGATATCATTTAACATTGCAGTATCCATCGGTTTAATAAATCTTGCGTTTACTACTTTAACAGAAATATTTTCCTTCTCTAACTCATCCGCTGCATCTAGTGCCATTTTTATTGTTGTACCAAAAGTTAAGATAACTGCATCAGAACCTTCTTTTAATACTTCCCATGATCCAATCGGAATTTCTTTTAATTGCTCATCCATTGGTACGCCTATACCATTCCCCCTAGGGAAACGCAGCGCAATTGGGCCATCGTCGTATTGAATTGCAGTGTTTACCATATGTTGGCCTTCATTCTCATCTTTAGGCATCATTAAAACTAAGTTTGGTATATGACGTAGGAAGGCAATATCAAACACACCTTGATGAGTTTCACCATCCGCACCTACTAAACCTGCACGATCGATTCCAATGAATACATTTAAATTTTGTCTACAAATATCATGTAATACTTGGTCGTATGCTCTTTGAAGGAATGTTGAATAAATTGCTAAAAACGGCTTCATTCCTTGCGTTGCTAATCCAGCTGCTACTGTTGCCGCATGCTGCTCTGCAATACCGACATCAAAAATTCGGTCAGGTAATTGAGCTTGGAAGTTTTCCAATTTTGAACCTACAGGCATCGCTGGAGTAATCGCTACGATTCGCTCATCTTTTAAAGCTAATTTTAATACAGTATCACTAACAAGTTTACTCCATGCTGGTGGTGCTTTATCCGGCTTAATTAACTTACCAGACTCTACTTTATAAGGACCTGTGCCATGCCAAGTTCCAATATCATCACTTTCTGCTGGCTTGTATCCTTTTCCTTTTTTCGTTAGAACATGTACTATTACCGGGCCTTTAGTTTTCTTAGCATATTCAAGGGACTCAAATAAGTCTTCAAAATTATGACCATCAACTGGTCCAAAATAAGTGAATCCCATTTCCTCAAAAAACATCCCTTGTGTAACTAAGTATTTAAGGCTATCTTTTAATTTTTTTGATGTACTTGATAGTTTGTCTCCGATTCCAGGAATTTTTTTGATCACACCTTCAAGTTCACCTTTAGCCCAACGGTATTTCCCAGTTGTTCTCAGTCTTCCTAAAATGCTATGTAAAGCACCTACGTTCGGAGCTATAGACATTTCATTATCATTTAAAATAACGATGACATCTTTTTGCTCATGACCAATATGGTTCATTGCTTCAAGTGCCATCCCACCAGTTAATGCACCATCTCCGATAATCGGAATAATGTATTCACCAGTTTTTTTTATATCTCTAGCAATAGCCATCCCCATTGCCGCAGATAGTGAAGTCGAGCTGTGTCCAGTTTCCCATACATCATGCTCACTTTCATTTCGTTTAGGAAAGCCACATAATCCTTTAAATTGTCTTAGTGTTGTAAATTCTTTCGCTCGACCAGTTAATATTTTATGAACATATGATTGATGTCCTACATCCCATAAAAATTTGTCTTTAGGCGAATCAAAGACTTTATGTAATGCAATCGTTAATTCAACAACTCCTAAATTTGGGGCAATATGACCCCCAGTCTCAGAAAGCTGTTGTATAAGAAATTTACGAATTTCTTCACTTAATACTTCTAATTCACCGTTCGTTTTATTTTTTAAAAAGCACGGATTTTCAATTGTCGTAAGATCCATCTTGGATCACTCACCTTCCTAGATGTTAAATCTATATAAATAATTCATTATTATGTAATTTTATCTATAAAATGATTTTACCATACTTGTAGTTAAACGCTAGTTTCTTAAATGACTAACTCTTAACACCATGTATCATAATACCATTTTTATTAAAATCTGTTTAATGTTTTTTATTTTTATAGAATAAAATTATCGATATTTTTTAAGCAAAATGAAAAGAAAGCCGCTAGCACATATGTGTTAACGGCCTACATTTCTGTATATTTTATTAACAACATTAACACGTTTATAAAGTAGTTACATTATACATAAATGAATAAATCTATTCAATGGTCATGGAATTAATTACATAATCAAAGATAATTAAAAACTACGATTTTCAACAAAATCACAAATTGAGATTAAGTAATCATCTTTAATCCCACATGCTCGAACATGTTGTTTAGCTTCAGTAATAAAAGTATGAAGCCTTTCTTTAGCACCCTCGACAGAATATAACTTTACATAGGTAGTTTTATCATTTTCTATATCACTACCAACTGGCTTACCGAGTACTTCTTCATCACCTATTACGTCTAAAATATCATCTTGTATTTGAAATGCGATACCAAGTTTATAAGCAAATTGCGTTAGGTGAGATAATTGTTCTGCTGTTGCTTTTGAAATAATTGCACCTGCAATTACTGGATACATTAGCATCTTACCCGTTTTTCTTTCATGGATATATTGCAACTCTTCTCCACTAAGCTCTTTACTTTCACCTTCCATATCTGCTACCTGACCGGCAACCATACCTTCAGGACCTGCAGCAATAGCTAACTCACTAATTAATTGTATTTTCACTTGATCAGACACATGAAAATCATTCATTTCTGTAATTAATTTAAATGCGTATGTCAATAAGCCATCACCTGCTAATACCGCAAGATCTTCGCCAAATACTTTATGATTTGTCGGTTTTCCTCTTCGAAAATCATCATCATCCATACATGGTAAATCATCATGAATTAATGAATAAGTATGAATCATTTCTAAAGCACATGCAGGTTTTATCCCTATTAATGGGTCATTACCAAATGCATCTAGAGTTGCGAAAAGTAAAAGAGGTCTAATTCTTTTCCCTCCACCTTGCAATGAATAGGACATAGATTCTTTTAATTTTTCTGGTGCTTTTAATCTTTCAACCGATTTAATCATTTCATCATTTACTATTCTACTGGAATACTCCATAAAATCTTTGAAAGTGTTCATATTATTCCTCCTCAACAGTAAAAGGAGTTTGTTCACCCTGTTCATTTAATATAGAAGTCATTTGTTTTTCAACTTTTGTAAGCTTCTCTTGACAAATTTGAGATAGCTTTATACCTTCTTGAAAGTATTCGATCGCTTTTTCAAGTGGTACGTCACCTTGCTCTAATTTTTGTACGATCACTTCAATTTCTTTTATTGCTTCTTCAAAAGAACGCTCATTTTGTGACAATTGATTCACTCTCCTTTTACTTCAAGTACTTCACAATTTAATTTCCCATCGGTCATTTGTAATTGGAATCGGTCTCCGCTTTTTGCCTGTTTAACCGATTTCATCAATTCGTTATCATTTTTATATGCTAATGAATAACCTCTAGCCATAACTTTTAACGGACTAAGTGCATCAAGTGTATGAAGTATTCTTTCCATTTCAAATTTCTTCTGGGTAACTAGCCGATTAAATTCTTTTTGCAAAGCCATATGTAATTGCTGGTGCTTTTGCTTTTCAAGCTGAACTCTATTACTTGGATGATGTATTAGTAGTGACGAATTTAGTTCTTTATGCTTGTTTATTTTAGACTTAACAATTTCTTTTATTGATGTATGTAAACGCTCGTTAATCCGGTCAAATTGCTCTTGTTTTGGATGGAATAGTGAATTAGGATATCTAAAAACATAAGCATCTTGAACTGCCTTTAGTTGCGCTTGTTTTCGTTCAATAATCGTATCCATCGCTTTATTAAGTCTTGATTTTCGAACAGTGAATTGCTCAAGTATTTCTCTTTGACTTAACGAAACTAATTCTGCTGCAGCCGTTGGTGTAGGTGCCCTCAGATCAGCGACATAATCCGCAATTGTCGTATCAGTCTCGTGACCCACTGCGGAAATGATTGGAATTCTTGATTCAAAGATTGCTCTCGCTACTATCTCTTCGTTAAAGGCCCACAGTTCCTCTATTGATCCTCCGCCTCGTCCGACTATTAACACATCTATTTCTTTCATTCTATTAGCAGTTTCAATTGACTTCACAATCGACGCTTTCGCCCCTTCACCTTGTACAAGAGTCGGAATGACAACAATTTTCCCAATCGGGTATCTTCGTTGAATCGTTGTAATAATATCTCGAACTGCCGCACCGGTTGGTGAAGTAACAACCCCGATTACACTAGGAAAAGAAGGAATCTTTTTCTTAAATTTCTGATCAAAGAGTCCTTCTTCTAATAGTTTTTTCTTCAATTGTTCATAAGCTACAAAGAGACCGCCAACACCATCAGGTTGCATGTCTCTTATGTAGATTTGATAGCTACCAGATCCTGGGTATACATTTATTTCACCTTGTACGATAACCTGCATACCATCGGTTGGTTGAAATGCGATATTTGCATTATAGGATTGAAACATGACCGCTGCAATTCTAGCACCATCATCTTTTAACGTAAAGTAATAATGACCGCTAGATGAATGACGTTTAAAATTTGAGATTTCTCCACGGAGAAGTATATTTTGCAAATTACGATCCGCTTGAAATTTTGCTTTTAAATATTTAGTTAATGCGGTAACAGTAACTGGTAGCTTTTCCGTCATGCATAGCCCTTCTTTCATTCTTACAAAGCAAAATGATTAAAGGTTAGTACTCAAATTTAATTTATGATCAATTTGAGAAGCTGCTTTTAACGTATTATGAAGTAGCATTGTTATTGTCATTGGTCCTACTCCACCTGGTACCGGAGTAATATAACCAGCAATATTTTTAACATCTTCAAAATTTACGTCTCCACATAATTTGCCATTTTCGTCTCTATTCATGCCGACGTCAATTACAATTGCTCCCTCTTTAACATAATCAGCTGTAATTAATTTTGCTACACCAATAGCAACAATTAAAATATCAGCTTGCTTTGTAATATTTTTTAGATTAGTTGTACGTGAATGTGTATAAGTAACCGTTGCATTTTCATTTAAGAATAGTTGTCCAACCGGTTTCCCTACAATATTACTACGTCCAATAACAACGACATGTTTACCACTAATCGGAATATTTGTATTTTCTATTAATTTTAATATACCAAAAGGAGTACAAGGTAGTAATGAATCTTGATTCGTCATCATTCTTCCAATATTAATTGGATGAAATCCATCAACATCTTTTAATGGAGAAATTGTTTCAATTACTTTCTTTTCTGAGATATGAGCAGGTAATGGCAACTGAACTAAAATACCATGAATTGACTGATCATCGTTTAATTTGTTTACAACGGATAATAACTCATTTTCAGTAACTGTTTCAGGTAATTCAATTACTTCAGAATACATTCCTAATTCATTACATGCTTTATGCTTCGAATTCACATATGTTCTTGAAGCAGAATTATTTCCAACTAAAACAACTGCTAAACCTGGTGTAACACCTTGATTTTTTAATTCTGAAACACCATTCTTTAATTCCTCACGAATTGATACTGAAATTTCTTTACCATTAATTAATGTTGCTACCATTTTAGTTTCCCCCTATGCATATAAACAATCTATCTATTTAGAATTTTGATAATACCGCATTGATAAATTTACTAGAATCATCATCACCGTAAACTTTAGCAATTTCAATCGCTTCGTTGATTGCTACACTTTTTGGAACATCCTCTAAGTAATTAATTTCTACTAGAGCGATTCTAAGGATATTGCGATCAACGTTACCTAAACGATCAATCGTCCAGCTTTCGATATTTGAAGCTAATTGTTCGTCAATCACTTCTTTATGACTAACAAAATTTGTTACAATTGCATCTAAAAATGCATCTTGTTTTTCCTCAGCTTCTTCTAATACATGCTCTAATGCATCTGAAGCATTTGCTTCACTTAAATCCATTTGGAATAATGTTTGTAATGCAAGTTCCCTTGCTTTTCTACGTTTCATCAAAATAATAAACTCCTTTAAGCTAAATTCATCATTCGTTGCATAGGTAATAACGAATTCTAATTTTGTATAGTAACACGTTATTTTACCATTTTTTTTAATAAGTTCCAACGACTGTCTGTATTAACTCTAATTTTTATTATTATTAACGTTTCTAAGCAAACTCAATACTTTAAACTGTTTTCTACATTTTAACTTAAAATCCAATAAAATAACAGAACAATGTTTGTGTTTTTTTAAATATTTTTCCTTTTTCTTACTTTAAAATAATATTTATACAGCAAAACACGAACATTCAAAAAGGAAGTTTAAGAAAATACGGGATTAATGGGATTGTAAAAGATTTTAAGAACATAAAAAAACTTTCTAACTATTACCAGTTTTTATTGTCTTCCCTGTCCTTCCTGACTCCTAAGCCATTCATGTTCCAGTATGCTGAATAAAAAAGTGTCTCTCCAGCCGTCTCTTAATAATAAATCTTCACGCATTTTACCTTCTAAATTTAAGCCACATTTTTCAAGTACTTTTGCTGATGCAATATTTCTAACATCACATGTAGCAAAAATTCGATGGAGCTTAAAATTTTTAAATCCAAATGATATTACTTCTTTAGTAGCTTCACTAGCAAATCCCATGCCCCAATAGTTCGGATGAATTATATACCCTATTTCACCTATTTGATTGATTTCATCCCTAATATTAAACTCAATCGATCCGATTAATTCACCAGATTCCTTTTCTATTATTGCAAATGCAAATCGAGTCCTATTTATTTGTTTCATATCTCCTAGTATAGTTTGAACGAATTCCTTCGTCTCACTTTCAGTATTCGGTCCCCACGGCTGAAATTGACATACAACTAATTGTGATGCATATTTATGTACTTCCTGCCAATCACTTTCAACAAATTCACGTAAGATTGTTCTATTTGTGCTCAAATTTAAGTTCATATTGTCACCTATTTCTATTATATTTACAAATAAATTTTAACGCATTTCAAAATATTTCCATAAAAGCAGTTACATAAGAACTGGACGAAGAATAAACCAAAATGAATGAACTGCATAAAACAAACTTCTTATCTAGCAAAACAAAAAAAGAGCCCCTATTAGATAGAGACTCTTTTTAAAATATTAAAGTTCAATTGGAGCTTCTTGCTCAGGTTTCGTATCGAATTGAACTCCTACTACGTGAACATTTACTTCAGATAATTCAAGACCTGTCATCGTTAATAATGCTTGACGAATATTGTCTTGTACATTACCTGCTACAGTTGGGATTGACTTACCAAATTTAACTAGAATGTATACATCGATTGTAATTCGATCTTCTGATAAATCAACTCGGACACCCTTACCATGATATTTCTTACCGATAATTTCAGAAATACCAGATGCTAGGTTTCCACGCATGCTTGAAACACCTTCAACTTCAGCAGCTGCAATACCAGCAATTACTTCGATTACTTCAGGTGCGATTTCTACTCGACCTAATGTCGCAGTACCCATTTCTAAAATTTGATTTTCGTTCATACAGATCCCTCCACTTTATCCTTTAACAAGCGCATGCTCCTCAAGGAATTTAGTATTATACTTCCCTTTTACGAAGATTTCATTTTGCAATAAATTTAAATGGAATGGAATTGTTGTGTAAATTCCTTCTACCACAAATTCTTCAAGTGCTCTTATCATTATAGCAATTGCTTCTTCTCTTGTCTTGCCATGCACGATAACTTTCGCAATCATTGAATCATAATATGGCGGAATTGTGTACCCGCTATATACAGCAGAATCAACACGAACATTCGGACCACCTGGTGGTAAATACGTAATGATTTTACCAGGAGACGGCATAAAGTTCTTATCTGGATTTTCTGCATTAATACGACATTCAATTGACCATCCTTTTAAAGATACGTCTGATTGAGTTATTTTTAACGGATGACCTTTAGCAATTAATATTTGTTGCTTAATAAGATCAATACCAGAAATATATTCAGTTACAGGATGTTCAACTTGAATACGTGTGTTCATCTCCATAAAGAAGAAGTTTTTAGTATGTGGTTCATAAATAAACTCAACAGTACCAGCACCCCAGTAATTTACTGCTTCAGCTGCACGAACAGCTGCTTGACCCATTTTTTGACGAGTTTCTTCGTCTAAAACAGGCGATGGTGCCTCTTCTACTAATTTTTGAAGACGACGCTGAATTGTGCAATCACGTTCGCCAAGATGAATCGTATTACCATGCTCATCTGCTAAAACTTGAATTTCAACATGTCTAAAATCTGTTATATATCTTTCAAGATACACACCCGGATTACCGAAAGCTGTTTGAGCTTCTTGTTGAGTAATTTGTATACCTTTTTCAAGTTCGTTTTCATCTTTTGCTACACGGATTCCTTTACCTCCGCCACCAGCAGTAGCTTTGATAATAACTGGATAGCCGATTTCTGCAGCAATCTTTTTACCATCTTCAATACTTTGAATAATACCTTGTGAACCAGGTACTACAGGTACACCTGCTTCTTTCATTGTTTCACGAGCAACGTCTTTTGTACCCATTTTAGAAATAGAATCAGCCGTTGGTCCAATGAATTTCACATTGCACTCTGTACATAATTCTGCAAAACTAGCATTTTCTGATAAGAAACCATAACCAGGATGGATTCCGTCGCATCCAGTTAATTTTGCAATACTAATGATATTAGTCATATTTAAATAACTATCTTTTGATAATTTAGGACCGACACAATAAGCTTCATCAGCCATTTGAACATGTAATGCTTCTTTATCTCCTTCAGAGTAAATAGCAACTGTTTCAATATTTAATTCTTTACATGCTCGAATAATACGAATGGCGATTTCTCCTCGATTCGCTATTAAAACCTTTTTCATTTCTTCACCTTCTCTAGTAAAGTACTGTTAATTTTGTAGATACTTAGGCCTTTACCAAGAATAATGGTTGACCGTATTCTACTAATTGACCACTTTTAGCAAGTACTTCAACGATTTCGCCTTCAATTTCGGCTTCAATTTCATTAAATAGCTTCATTGCTTCAACGATACAAACGATTGAATCATTTTTAATACGATCGCCAATTGATACGTATTCTTTAGCATCAGGAGATGGAGATGCGTAGAATGTACCTACCATCGGTGATGTAATCTTATGTAAGTTACTTGTATCTTCTTTTTCCACTACAGGTGCAGCAACTTCTGCAGCAACTGGTCTTTCTAAAGTTGCAACTGGAGCAGATGTAACAACAGGAGCTAGCTCTTGGTGTACAACTGGTGTAGATGTAACTACAGTTGTTTGTCCACCTTTTTTAATTTTAACGATAGCACCATTATCCTCAAATTCGAATTCATTTATTGTTGATTGATCGATTAACTTAATTAACTCTCTAATTTCATGAATTTTCATTCTGTTCACCCCTTAAGACATATAGTCTAATCTTATAACCTAATACTAAACTTTTCAACAAATTATTTTAACCTAAGTATTTCCTAATTATTTTTAGCTATTTTACAAGGATTATTTATTTATTATTCCTTACCAAAAATAATTCAATATAAACTATTATAACAGGGAAAACCAAAGACAGAAAGTGCGTAGGAATTAGGAATAATCCTAAAATTCACATTAATTATTAATAAGCATATTAAAAAAAATGAAATGGGACGTTCCAAAAGTCAAAGTTGATGGGAACCTCGTTCAAATAGCCCTGCAAAAGGCAAATAAGAAGTCCAACTATATTGAAGAGTTTGCAAAAAACAGTGTACTGCAAATAAATCTGAAAATCGCAATTAAAATTAGCAAAACTGCAATTAAATCCAAGAGAATCGCAAATAAAATTAATATTTACTTATACTGGTTAGGGTATTATGCCTAAAAATTGTACAATATATAAATACTTTAAAACGAAAAAACTAGCAAAATGTGCTCCAACTCATACTAAATCACATAAAACTCTCCTAATTTATAAAAAAATAAATCAATACTCTAAACTATAAATGAATAGTTCTCTTGAGATACCCCTAATACTTTGCCATATAGTTAATGTTAGAGAAGCTCTGGTCACGCCCCACGAAAAAGCGAGCATCCTGTAATGGAAATCAACCTCACGCGGGCTTCCTTTTTAAAAAAAATAATAGCCAGTAGAGTAAACTTCTACTGGCTTTGTTCAAAAAATTATTTAACTTGGAATTTTACAACTACTAGTTTTTCACCTAAGACACTTCTTGTCATTTGAATGATGTCATTCGCTGCTTTTCTGCTTGGTTTTGCTGACGTTACATCTACTTTTACTTCATCTTTGTCAGAACGAACTAGTGCATCTTTATAGCCAGCTTCTTTAATCATAGATTCTACATCTGATTCTAATGCAGTTAATTTTTGAAGTTCATTCATATTAGTGAATGCATCACTCTTCTCTTTTGCTGATGCAGTTGCTGAGTCAACAGTAGCTTTATATTCATCAATTAATTGACTTCTTTGATCTTCTTGTTCCATACGCTGTTTTAAGAATACTTCACTAGTAGAATTTTCTTGAGAAGCAGTTTCTTTACCGTTTTGTTTAGAAGTATTTGTTTTAGAAGTATTTGTTTTAGAATCAGTATTAGAATCTGTCTTCTTAGTATCTTTAGGAGTTGAGTCTAATGAATCTGTATTTGTATTGTTATTCATGTTCATAAAACTTGTTGTTTTTAAATTATCAGGTGTCGTAACATAATAAACTGATAATACAACAACTAAACTTAACATTGTTAATAACCAAATCGTTTGTTTTTTCATTTAAATTTTACCTTCTTCCTCTTATTTTTTTGGTTGTACAGAGACACGATAGCTTGGTACATCAAGTAATCGCGTTACAGCTTCTCGAATCATTGACTTTACTTCAAGGTTTTCAGCGCCTTTAGCAATAACGAGTACACCTCTAATTCTTGGCATTTCAGTTTCGGCTACAACAGGTTCTTGTTTATCACCGTTATCAATAATGACTACTTGCTCTTCTTGTGATTGATCATCAATATTTCGTTTTCCACCTTGTTTATCTGTTTCCTCAGTTTCTTGAGTACGATTCGTTTTATTTGTTTGATAAACGTTCTTTCCACTACCTTCAAGATTTACTACTACTTTTACATTACTTACACCAGCCATATTATTTAATGTTTCTGTTAGCTGCTGTTCGTATTTAGTTTCATATTCTTCCATTTTGTTTGATGATGATTTTCCACCATCACTTCCAAGAGTCTCAACAGCTTTTTCATTATTTTTTGGTGTTCCACTCGTTTCTGTCGAAATAGGTGAAAGCATTGAATTCGTTTTTTGATTTGTATTAGCAAATAGATTGCTAGCAATCATCCAACAAATCCCGAGTCCCAGTAGAGCTAGTACATATTTTCTCGTTAGTTTAAATGGACTTTTTTCTTTGTCAGAAGAGGTTTTGTCATCGCCATTTCCTTTTAGAAAGTCTGCTAATTTTATTGGTGGAATCTTTTTCTTCATTTGTCATTACTCCCCTCCTTCCATTTTGACTTCGATTTGCTTGTCCTCAAGCTCCCATTTATTTGCTAAAAAAGTTTGTAACTCTTGTTGTTTAATTTTTTCATCGTCTGTCTGAACAGGCTGATCGGAATTAATTGATACTTCTTGAACAGGCTCTACATTGCTTGTCTCATCTTTTTTAGGGCCTACGTAAACGATTACTTTAGATAGATCTTGTGCTGTTTTTACTGTAGTAACTCCATCTTTAACTTGTAAATCCACATTTGTAATGACCTGTTCAAATTCTTTTGAAAAGCTTTTTTCAGCGTCCTTTTTCATTTGGACAGCCATTTGTTTTAATATATATGCACGTTCTGCTTCTTGTATTTCATTTTTCTTATTATTTATTTCATTTTTTATTTCGCCATTTGCTTCATACGTTTTAGACTGGTACCCTGCTAGCACTTCTTGTATATTTACTCTGAATAATTGAAAAATTGGTTGGAGCATCATGACAATTAATAATAGACTCGCTACAAATCGTACATATTTTGCTAAGCCGGTATTTGGAATTAACATCATAATGACGGTTGCAACTAATATATAGACGATAATATTTGAAACCCAGTGTATAAAGAATTCCATTTTCTCACCTACCTAAACATGACGACAATGTTTCCTGCCGCTATTATTAAAGTCATACTTAAGAAAAACATTAATGAAACGATTGATAAACAAACAAATAAATAAGTTACACTTTTTCCGATCGTATCAATCGTGCTAATGATATTTTTACTTCCAACTGGTTGTAAGATCGCCGCTGAGAATTTATAAATTAAAGCTAAAACCAATATTTTAATAGCTGGGAATACAACGATTGCTAATAAAGTAACTAAACCTACAATCCCAACTGTATTTTTTAACAATAAAGATGCACTAATAACTGTATCTGTAACGTCTGCAAAAACTTTACCAACAACTGGAATAAAATTACTTGTCACAAATTTAGCTGTTTTTACTGCTACCCCATCCGATACTGCAGTCGTCAAACCTTGTACACTTAACACGCCTAAAAAAATAGTTAAAAAGATTCCTAGTACACCTACAGCAACATTTCTTATTAAAGAAGCTAATTTTGTTACCTTTAACTCATCATTGATAATGCTTACAATACTTAAAATTGTAGATACAAGAATTAAAGGTAGTACAAAATACGTCACTAGTAATCCGCTTGTATGCATTAAAAATATTAAGATTGGATGGAAAACGCCAACAGATATGACACCACCTGATGTCGCAATCAAAGCTAGTAAAATAGGTATTAATGCTCGTAAAAAATCAATCATGACTGTAATTGCATCTTGGGTGGCCTGCGTAGCAATATAGAAACTATTTAATGCAAAAACTACTAATACTAGAAAAACAACATTATCTGCAATCTTACTGACCGTACTCTTCTCAAATGCATTTTGTAATGATTGGAGTAAAGAACTAAATATAACTAACATAATTAAGATCCCTAATATTTTTCCATTACTTAATAACTCAAAAAATATATATTTAGCAAATGCAATAAACCATTCTTGTAATGAAAATTTCTTTTCTCCCTTAATAAATTGGATAAAGTCCCCTTTTTGACTCTCGGGTAAAAAACCACCATATTGATGAACTACTTCATCCCAATATTGTTGCACATCATCGATCCCTAACTTTTGTATTTGTTCATTTACTATTTCAGCAGGTGGAGGAGCAGCTTGTACAATTCTTGGTACTAAAAAAAAGAGAGCAAAGAAAAGAAGAAAAACTTTCATCCTTTTTGACATAATGTCCTCCTTTCCTTACATCTAAGAAATTTTTGGTAAAAAACTTAAAATTGTTTCTATTAAAGCTGTTAAAATCGGTATTGCAAGAACCAAAATAAGTACTTTGCCCCCTAATTCAATCTTGGAAGCAATTGCTCCTTGGCCAGCATCTTTCGTAATTTGAACTCCAAATTCAGCTATGTATGCGATCCCAATTATTTTTAATAAAGTTTCAACATACACATTTTTAATACTCGCCTGATTTGCTAGCTTTTGAATTTGTTCCAATAAGAATTGCACCTTATCCAATAAAAATAAAAATAATACACAGCTTATAAAAACAGTTATTGCTAAAGTAAAATTATTCATTTTAAATTGATTTAATAAAAGAATGACAAATGTGGCAGCTAACCCAATGCCGACAATTTGGATGATTTCCAAAGACTCTCACCCCTAATCTAATGAAATAGAAATACATCCCGAACTTTATTAAATAGATCACCAGCTTTTGTGATAACTTGAAGAAATACGATAATGAATGCAGTTATAATCGTCCATGTAGCAAACTCTTCTTGTCCGGCTTTTTTTAAAACCGCATGGATAATTGCAGCAATTACTCCAATCCCAGCTATTTGAAACATAAGGGCATAATTTGTAATCAATCTAAATCCCTCCTACAAGAGTAATATAACGATTAATATTCCACTTAAAACTCCTAGCATTTTAGACATTCGTTCATAACTGCCCTGCGAATCGATTGCTTCTTGCTCTTCTCTTTCCAAATGTTTTAATGCTAAAATGATTTGTTTTTGTTGTGAATATTTATCATGCATACCAATCGTCTCACCAAACTGTAATAATACTTGTATGTCAGACTCTTTAATCGAGACAGTTTTAGCATATTTCATTAATGAATTTTCCCAGGCTTCTTTCGCTGAAAATGCACTCGTTTCAAGTTGAATTGCAAAATCTTGTAAACAGCTATTAATCGGTCCTTTTAATTGACTCGAAATTCTTCTAAACGCTTCTTGCAGTGGCAATTGACTATACATTACCTCTGCCTCAAGAGATTGAAGAGCCAACTTCCAGCCCCTTAATTCTTTTGTCCGTTCTGATAATCTACGTGCAAAATAAAATCCAAGCCAGCTTGTTGAAAAAATGATAACAAGCGCTCCAATCCACCTCATTTAAAACACCGCCCTTGGATGAAATAAACTAGAGCAATCCTTATTTTTAATGTCTGTAACAGTACCAGGTGAAGGAAAACTTGAAATTTCGATAAATCGTTCAAATGTCCCATTTTGAAACAAAGGCAAAAGAGAAGGGCGTTTTCTTATTTCATCTAGTGAATAGCCATGGACGGTCACTATTAATTGAACACCGGCAAAGATTGCTTCTAAAATCGCATCTACATCTTCCTTTTTTCCAATTTCGTCTACAAGAATGACATGAGGACTCATCGACCTTACAAGCATCATCATTCCTTCAGCCTTTGGACATGCATCTAATACATCAATTCTTTCACCAAATGTATATTGAGGTACCCCTTTAACTGAACCAGCTATCTCAGATCGCTCGTCAACAATACCGACCTTCCCAGGCCTTATTCCCCTCATGGCATCACCTTGACTCACCACTCTAGCAAAATCCCTAAGTAATGTTGTTTTCCCTGCTTGTGGCGGGCCAATCAGCATAGTGTTTTTCCATCTTCCTTCATAAACATACTTTACAAATGGATTAGCTATTCCTACTTTTTCTTTTGCAATACGAAAATTATAAGAACTAATATCTCGAATCATTTTAACCATTCCGTTTTCAGTTACAACGCGACCAGCTAACCCGACTCGATGACCACCTTTAATTGTGATATAGCCTTTTTTCAATTCTTCCTCAATCGTATAAATTGAAAATTGACTTAGCTTCCCAAGAATCTGCCCGCCTTCTTCTTCTGTTAGGATATAAGGTATAAAATTTGATTGATTATTAGAAATTACTTCAACTGGACGCCCGATCCTTAACCTTAATTCCTCTACTTGTTGTAGGTCTCCATATGAACGCTGTAGCTTTTCTTTAATTAATGTAGGCAATACATTGAAAACCTCTTCCATAAAAGGTCACATCCTATCATTTAAAAACTGCCAACATGATTAAAAACACACCACAAACTACTAAAACTAATCGAATAGGATCTAATTTAGATGCAACACCTATAATCCCAATAGCCATTGTTGAAATGAGAATAATAGGTCCAACTGTTGCCAAAACACTATTTACTGCTAATGCCTTCTTAATGTCGTTTAAATATAAAATTGTAAAAGCAGCAATCAATTCTACACTTCCACCAAAAACTCTGAGCATTCCCATACTTAGAACTGCTCGATCCATTGAATCAATCCAATCCTTCATAGCTACACACCTTTTCCTTTTTTCATTCTTTTTTATTACTAATATGCTGAACATGTCCATTTCAGAAGACAAACATTAATTAGAAAGCACAAAAAAAGAGAGAAGTCGTATAACTTCTCTCTTAGCTTGTTTGCATATTACATAGTCAATATTGGATTAAAAGGGTTCATAAGTCACTATTTAGGCTTAATCCTTAAAATTACTTACTCATAGATTAATTTATCAATTTTAATAAGTTGTTTGGAATGAAAAAGATGCTCGACCCCTATGTGAGATACCGGAAGGCTAAAGGTCCGGCCCCATGGAAAGCGCGCATCCTGTAATGGAAATTAACATGACCATACTTTCTTTAATGCAAATTAAAATATCATATAAACGAAAAAGATTATAACCATAATAACTTGTAATACCGCTTTTGCTAATGAGCTGCTAATAAATGAGACAACTGTCGCCCATGCAGATTTAATCGAATCTTTCGTATTCTTCCCTTGTAATTTCTCAGCTATAAATACAGAAACGAATGGGACAATAATTAAGCCAAAGGGAGGAAAAACAAACGAGCCAACGATTACAGCTAAACAACCTACTCTTTCACCAGTTTTTGTACTACCGTATTTTTTAAGAAAATATTTATTAGCCAGAATATCCGCTAGAAAAATAACAGCTGTAAAAATCAGCATAATAATCCAAAACGACATATTTAAATTACTTTTATTAATTCCAAAATAATAAATTAAAAACCCTACCCATAATACTGGTACACCTGGAATTATTGGTTTGATTAGCGCAATAAACGCCAATGCAAAACAAATGATAATCAATGTCCAAAGAACAATTGATGTAACCATTTAATCACCCTTACTTATTTAAATTTGTTAATAAGAAAAAGAGACACTTGTTAAATAAGTGCCTCCATTTTTTACATTTAATTAAGATTTTGAACGTGAAACGTAGCTAGCTTCAGTTGTGTTAATAATTAATACTTCGCCTTCATTAATGAAGATTGGTACTTGTACTACTAAACCAGTTTCCATTGTAGCTGGTTTTGTAACGTTAGAAGCAGTATCACCTTTAATACCTGGTTCAGTTTCAACTACTTTTAGGTCAACTGTGTTTGGTAATTCAACACCTAAAATTTCACTTTCAAAAGTCATGATATAAACTTCCATATTTTCTTTAAGGAATTTTAATTCACGTTCAATATTTGCTTCTGGTAATTCAATTTGCTCATATGACTCATTGTCCATGAATACATGTTGGTTACCATTAGCATATAAATATTGCATTTTACGGTTTTGAATATGTGCTTTTGCTACTTTCTCACCAGCACGGAATGTTTTTTCTTGTACAGCGCCTGTACGTAAGTTACGAAGTTTTGAACGTACGAATGCAGCACCTTTACCAGGTTTAACGTGTTGGAAATCGATTACTTGCCAAAGCCCACCGTCAGTTTCAATTGTTAAACCTGTACGAAAATCGTTTACTGAAATCATTAAATATCCTCCTAAAAAATGAAATGGTTCTATAAGTATGTATTGTGTAAAAAAGAACCATTTCTCTTACCATGAATTTCTTTTACAACTTTATATCATAAAGTAAAATACGCTTTTTGTGTAGTTCTATTTTCTAATCTAATGAAAACTTATAAAATGATTAGGTTTTTTGGTGAAGACATTAAGTTTTCGTTACCACCAGTTTTAACGATTAAATCATCTTCTATACGAACTCCACCTAGATTTGGAATATAAATACCTGGTTCACAAGTTACGATCATATTTGGCTCTAATACTGTATCAGAACGGAATGATACGCCAGGTCCTTCATGTACTTCTAAACCAATACCATGGCCAGTTCCATGTCCGTAATATTCTCCATAACCTTTTTCCGTGATATAATCACGAGTTAAAGCATCAGCTTCTTTACCAGTAATTCCTGCTTTAATTCCGTTAACACCACGTAATTGAGCTTCAAGAACGATATCGTAAATTTTCTTCAAATCAGAATGAGGCTCACCAACAGAAACTGTTCTCGTCATATCTGATACATACCCTTTATAGTATGCACCAAAATCTAACGTTACAAAATCACCTGTTTCAATTACTTTTTCAGATGCTACACCGTGCGGAAGGGCAGAACGAGTACCAGAAGCAACGATTGTATCAAATGATGATGAAGTAGCACCTAATTTACGCATAAAAAATTCTAACTCATTAGATACTTCTAATTCAGTAACACCTGGACGGATAAATCCTAAAATATGATCAAAAGCAGATTCTGCAATTTTAGCAGCTTCCTTAATGATTGAAATCTCTGTATCTGTTTTAATTAAGCGTAATTTTTCAATTAATCCACTTACAGGAACTAATTCTGCTTTTGCTACTTTGCGGTAAGAACCAAATTCTGTAAACGTAACATGATCTTGTTCAAACCCAAGTTTTGATACGCCTAATTTCTCTGTTAAAGCTGCAACTTCAGCTGGAATTGAACCTTCATGCTTAACGATTTCATAACCTTCACATTGGCTAGTAGCTTGTTCAATATAGCGGAAATCAGTAATGAATAAAGCTTTGTCCTGAGTAATTAAAGCAACACCAGCAGAACCTGTGAAGTTCGTCATGTAACGTCTGTTGTATGTACTAGTTACTAATAATGCATCTAATCCTTTTTCTACTAAAGCTTCACGTAACTTTTTAATTTTTTCCATTGTTTTGCTCTCCCCTACTTATGTTTTTTAACGCACTTAAACCTAAATCATATCCATACACACCTAAACCAACGATTTGCCCTACAGTTACTGCAGCTAATACTGAAGTATGTCGGAACTCTTCTCTTTTATGTATATTTGAAATGTGTACTTCAATAGTTGGCACGGTAATACTTGCAATTGCATCACGAATTGCATAACTGTAATGAGTAAATGCGCCAGGATTAAACAGAATCCCATCATAGACATTATTTGCTGCATGCAGTTTATCGATTAATTCACCTTCATGATTCGATTGAAAGCAATCAATCGTATCCCCATCTTCATGTGCAAGCGATGCTAAATGATCCTCAATATCCTTTAATGTAGTTGAACCATAGATAGAAACTTCTCTCTGACCGAGCATATTTAGATTAGGTCCATTCAATAACAAAAACTTAGCCATTTTAAAAGTCTCCACCCATCATTTTTCGCATATTTATCCCAAACAAACATATCTTGGAATACCCAAGGTTTATTTTATCATAGGCCAGACTATTTTGAATAGCCACGCAAATATGCCTTTTGCTCTTGAAATGCAAAAGAAACAGAATATGCAATAAAAGTTCCGTATAAAATGAATAAACAGATTGTAGTAACTGTCGTATCAGACGAATAATTCTTAATTGCTTTTAAATCGAATGCTAATTTACCAAGGACAATAAAAACAATAACCCAAAGGAGCACACCAAAAAATATACCTGGCAGAACTCCGTTAAATTTTCTACCGATAAAATAAAATACAAATGCAATAATGATCGAAATAATGCCTATACCAACTATAGAAATTAAGTTTTCAATATAACCATTTGCCCATTTTCCAAGTTTGATTCTTTCTAAAACAAAATTTGGACCAATTTGAGTAAAATCAAAATAACTAAGAACTAATAAAACAGTAGACCAAAATATACCACCGAAAAACCCAATACTAGCAATCTTATTAAAGTTCTTATTCTCTTTTGCATCAGCATCGCCACCTTGCACTAGGTATTCATTTTGATTTTTACTTTGACCCTGATCCTGATTTCGATTCTGATTTTGATCTTGATTTTGATTGTTTTCTTGATCCTGCATTTCCTTTTCTTGTTCTTTATCTTTATCTTTATCTGGCATATATCATTTCCCTTTCCATACATTGCTAAATATCTCTGAGTATTATGTCCAACAAAGAAATCTTTAATGTGATTCTAAATTTTTATTAGAAAATTAAAAATATTGCGATTATTACACCATTTTCCTACTTCTTACTTGCACCATTATTATGCTTACATTTACAATAGATAGTAATAGATAAAAAACAAGTTTAGGTTGGTGCAACATGAGAGAGAAAAATAAAGCAGTTTATGGGGGGCAAGCAGTCGTAGAGGGCGTAATGTTTGGTGGCAAAACACATACAGTCTCTGCAATCCGCAGGTCAAATGAAGAAATACAATATTATGAAGAACCGATACATATAAATCGGACAATGCAAAAATTAAAGAAAATCCCTTTCGTCCGTGGTGTAGTCGCGATTATACAAGCAAGCATTAATGGATCCAAGCATTTAAATTACTCAACTGAAAGATACGGGATTGATCCACAAGATGATGAGAAAATTGCAATTGAGCGTGAAAAACAAAAAGGTACGCTTGCAACTTATCTCGGACTTTCATTATTAGCCGTTTTATCATTTTTAGTTGGTAAAGTTATTTTTACACTTGTACCAGTTCTTCTGGCTGCAACATTGAAACCAATTTTTGAAACCGATTTTCAACAAGTCATAATAGAAAGTGTCTTAAAACTATGTTTTTTATTAATTTATATTTACTTAGTTTCCTTGACTCCATTTATAAAAAGAGTATTTATGTATCACGGTGCAGAGCATAAAGTGATAAATGCATATGAAAACAATATTCCTTTAACGATCGAAGGAGTCCAATCACAATCTCGACTACATTATCGTTGTGGAAGTAGCTTTATTCTATTTACTGTAATTGTTGGTATGTTCATATACTTCTTAGTTCCAACAAGCCCACTTTGGCTAAGAATTGTGGATCGACTTTTATTAATCCCAGTTGTTATAGGCGTTTCGTTTGAGGTTCTACAATTAACAAATAAAGTTCGAAATATTCCTATATTAAGATGGGTAGGTTACCCAGGATTATGGCTTCAATTATTAACAACTAAAGAGCCGACTGATGATCAAGTTGAAGTATCCATCGCTTCATTTAACCGACTTTTAGAAGTGGAAAAAAATAACAAGATTTAATTGACAGAATTTTGTAAAAAATATCAACTTATTGGATAAAATGTAATAAACTATAAGAAACAATATTTTTCTAATACATTTAATAACTAATTTACTCTTCACTTAGGAGGTGCTTAAAGTGAATCAAAAAGTGTACTCATCAATATTTTATGGAATAATAGCATTAGCACTTTTTGGCTTAATTGCTCAGTTGATAAACGATCCTGCAAAATTATTACAACGGTTTTTGTTTATTGGATTAATCCTTTTAATTATTTATTTTATTTATAGAGTTTTTTCATCTTCAAACAGCCAAAGAAGCCATCAGGACTCCTATCGTAAGGCTGCAAAACAAACTATAAAGAAATATAACACTCAAAAATCTAGCTCGTTAAAAAAATCGATTAACAAATCAAAGCCCACTTCAAGAAAAAGTACCTCCACACCTTTGTTAAAAAAACGAACAAAGGATGCAAGTCACTTAACTGTGATTGAGGGTGAAAAGGGCAAAAAGAAAGACCGTGCTTCCTACTAAGCACGGTCTTTTTAATTATTCGAATTCGATTGGGTTTCATTCGACTTTTGAATATTTTTTAATTCTTCGATTCGATTTTTATCTTCTTCAAAGTACTGCACTAGTTCTCCAATTCGATCAATCGCTTCCCAACTCATATGATGTTCCATTCCTTCAACATCTTGATAAATTAAGTTTTCATCTACCCCAATAATTCTTAAGAATTGCTCAAGTAATACATGGCGATAGACAAGTCTTTTTCCCATCTTTTTACCTTTTTGTGTTAGGATTAACCCTCTATATTTTTCATAAATTAAGTAATCGTCTTTATCTAGTTTTTGCACCATTTTGGTCACTGACGATGGGTGTACAGATAATGCTTCGGCAATATCAGATACGCGAGCATACCCTTTATCTTCAATTAAAAGGTAAATTTGTTCAATATAATCTTCCATACTTGGTGTGGGCATGATCTTCCTCCAATACAGTCATTCAAACTTTATTCCGTCACAATAAGCATCAAATAAAATGATACAACACATAAACCAAAAGTGCAATTAAGGTGAACTCATTTAAATGTTAATAGATCGTCATTCTGTATAAGAGTATGATGAAAATAATAAGAGTGTACCTATGAAATAGATACACTTCATTATTTAAAATATTGAATTTCTCCATTAGGAAAATACTTTTTTATAAAACCAGAAATTGTCTCTTAAATTGAAGCAGCTTCTTCTTTTTGATAAACATATTTTCCAATTCCGTATTTTCCCCATTTATATTTCCTTTTCTCTTCATCCATTTCAAGTTTAGTATGAGGATACCTCTCTAAAATCACTTTTTTGGCAGGCTTAGTAAAACGATGTTGAATAAGTTCAAACATTATCTTCTCATTTGCCAATTCACCTAATGCATCCTTTAAACGAATAAAAAGCTCCTCATGGCCCACTACCCAATCTTCATGCATATAAATAGGAGCACAACAATAAAGCCAAAAGGATATCCTGCATAATTTGCAGTCTCTCAGATTTATTTGCTCTCTTCTTCTTTTATTCGCCCTCCTCAATGCAAAAAAAAGAAAGCCAAAAAGGCTTTCAATAAAAAACTACTTACGTAAATTCCATTCCTCAGTATTGTATTTAGTAGCAGCTAATTCCTGTACTTCCTTCTCTTGAGCCTCTGTTAATTCATAAGGCACCAACTCGATATCTAAGCCCATTTCGAAGCCTTTTTCAAATGCTTCATACAAGTCAGCCATTGTTTTAGGAGTAGTACTTTCTGCATTGATCCATGTTGCACGATCTAAGAATCGTTTTTTCATTCTATCTCTCACTGCGTCTGAAGAGAAAATATATAGGTCATATAGCATATCAACATCAATATTTAAAGGAATTGAACCGTGCTGAAGAATTGAGCCCTTCTGTCTCGTTTGAGCACTTCCAGCAATTTTTTTATCATTTACAACAACTTCATACCATGATGGAGCATCAAAGCAAACGGCACTTGCTGGGTTTTTTAATTGATTTTTTTCTTCAGCAGTTTTTGGTACAGAAAAAGATGCATCTAAACCAAGTAGCTTGTACCCTTCTAAAATTCCCATTGAAATAACTCGATATGCTTCTGTAACTGATACCGGCATATTTGGGTAGCTTTCTGGGACAATTACACTATAAGTTAATTCATCGTGATGAAGTACGCTTCTTCCACCAGTTTGGCGTCTTACAAAATCACCGTTATATTTTTTTAATGCTTCTAAACTTATTTCTTGGTTTTTTTGGAAATATCCGATTGTTACAGTAGGATTTTCCCATTCATAGAAACGAAGTGTTGGAAGAAAACCTTCTTCACTTTGCCACTTGATTAAACATTCATCAAGAGCCATATTATAGCTACCTGATTTTACTCCGCTATTAATAAAATTCCACTTTGTCTTTGTCATGTTGAAAATCTCCTCATTTTTCGATAATTTTTTACTTTTTTAATGAAAGTTTCTTGCACAATCCTACTAGAGAATTATAATAAGATAAGTAGGTAATTGAAAGGTGTTGAAAAATTTGAGTCAGTTTTTACCAATAATTTTTGTCGTACTAGGTATCATTGTATACTCAATAGTTATGTATTTCTACCAAAAACGTTTAATTAAAACGTTAAGTGAGGAAGAATTTCGTGCTGGCTACCGTAAAGCTCAGCTAATTGACTTACGAGATCAAGAAGATTTTAAGAACGGCCATATATTAGGTGCTCGTAATATTCCGTTCGCACAATTAAAAACGCGTTCAAAAGAAATTCGTAAAGACCAAGCAGTATATTTATATGATCAAATGGGCGTTCGTCCTGGACAAGCTGCACGTATTTTACGTAAACAAGGTGTAACAGAACTTTACCAACTTAAAGGCGGCTACAAACTTTGGTCTGGTAAAATAAAAAAAGGTTTATAATCCACATTTAATTTAAATGAAAAAACTACTTCATTTTTGTGAAGTAGTTTTTTGCGTTTTATGTAGGAGCCATTAAAACCAAAAACTCATTATTCTTTATGAGTTTTTGGTTTAGCGTATTTCTCACCTTTTGTATCTACTTTTATAGACTCGATGATTACTGGAGTAACAGGTTTTTCCATTGAATCCACTTCAACTGCGTCAATTTTCTTAACAATATCGATTCCTTCAGTCACTTTACCAAATGAAGCATATTGTCCATCAAGGTCAGGAGTATCGTTCGCCATTATGAAAAATTGACTTCCAGCACTATTTGGATCACCAGTTCTTGCCATAGATAGTACACCTGTTGTATGTTTTAAGTTATTTTTAAAGCCGTTTGATGTAAATTCGCCATCAATTGCATATCCTGGACCACCGCCACCAGTTCCCTGAGGATCGCCACCTTGAATTACGAAGTCTCTAACAACTCGATGGAATGTTAATCCATTATAAAATCCTTTGTTTGCTAGTGAAATAAAATTATCTACAGTGTTTGGTGCAATATTAGGATATAATTCAGCTTTAATAACACCATATTCTTTTACCTTTATCGTTGCTATTGGTAATTTCCCATGTTTTTTACCATTTGCAGATTTTTCATTATTGTTTCCACATGCTGCTAATAAGCTGAGCGTTAATACAAGACAGCTTATTAAAATTGCTCTAATCGATCTTTTTAA
Organism: Gottfriedia sp. NPDC058432; assembly: GCF_042721555.1. NCBI lineage: Bacteria > Bacillati > Bacillota > Bacilli > Caryophanales > Bacillaceae > Gottfriedia > Gottfriedia sp. NPDC058432. Next base: position 131,730 of record NZ_JBHXLC010000008.1, on the reverse strand, counting down.
CATTTTCCCTTCTCCCCCTCTTTCATTTCTTTAGTTTACCAAATTTGACCATGTATTATCTATAGTTTCGAAAAATTGGGAATTTTTACACAGGCCGAGTTATTTCACTAAAATATAAAAAAACTGTTATTCAAATATGAACTGAATAACAGTTTCCTTTAATTGAATTATCCAACTCGTTCAGTTGGTTCCTCAATTTTATTTTTTGCAAATGGAAACCACCAATTCCATTTTCCAAATAACTGCATTAAGCTAGGAACTAAAACTAAGCGAACGATTGTAGCATCCAAGAAAATGGCTATAGCAATCCCGATTCCCATCTGTTTAACAGGTACCATATCCGTAAAAGCAAATGCTCCTGTAATAACAATCATAATGGATGCTGCTGATGTGATGATTCGGCTCGTCGATACTAATCCTTCTCTTGTTGAATAAGTATTATCTCCCGATTCATAATATAGCTCTTGCATTCTCGACATTAAAAATACTTCATAGTCCATACTTAAACCGAAAACTAATCCAAAGACAAACACTGGTAAAATCAACATGATATCAGATTGAGGTAGGCCAAAATTACCACCTTGGAATAGCCAAGTAATGATTCCAAACGTTGCACTTAAAGATAATATATTCATTAATATCGCTTTGATTGGAATGATAATGGACCTAAATGCAATCATTAGTATGATAAAAGTACTAACCATAATCACAAGTAAACCGTATACAATATTATCTGTAATCTCATCAAATAATTCTTGTTCAAATTTCACTTGGCCACCTACAGTATAATCAAGTCCCTCAATTTTTCCATTATATTTATGTTCAAAATCCCTTACCCATTGCTTTCCTTTTTCTGATTTAGGATCAGAATTAAAGAATACTTGAATATAAGTTTTATTCTTTTTAATATAGGCATCAATCGCAGGCTGAATTTTTGATGCGTTTGGGGATTTTAAAGCAGGTAATAATTGCTGAGCGTTTAAATTAACTGCATTCAATACACTTTTAACTTCATAAACATTTTTGTCATCTTCAAGCTCTTTCTGTATTTTATCTAATGCATTAACATTATTTTGCTTTAAAAAATCAGTATTGGATTCTAAAACAATTGAGATTGTTCCGTGTTTTTGAGCTTCCGGAAGAAAAGCTTTTTGATATTTTTCATAATTAATTCGCGACGTTGCATCCTTTGGTAGTGCATCAATTGTCGGTATATTTAGGTGCACATCCCTAATTGGAATGACGAAAAGACCTAAAATGATTAATGATGTTAGTGCCATGATGATTGGTCTTTTCATAACGAAATTTGCAAATTTTCTCCAAACTGCTTGTTGTTGGTCTTGGCTTCGATTCGCAATCGATTTTAACGTACCTTTATTAATATTTTTACCAAGAGCTGAAAGTACTGCTGGTAATAAAGTTAATGATAAAAACAAACTAACTAATACAACTACTGCCCCACTTATTGCTACACTTCTAAATAGATCAATATTTATGAAGTACAGGGCTGATAATCCAATAAATACACAAATACCTGAAAAAATAATCGCTCTTCCTGCAGTTGCAAACGTTACACTAATTGCTTCTTTCACTGTTGAATGATTTTGTAATTCAGTTTTATAACGGCTTACGAATAATAACGCAAAATCGATTGATAATGCTAATCCAATCATTGGTGCAACATTTAAGACAAAGATTGATAAATCAACATGCTTACCTATAAAGAATAGAATTCCAAATGTACTTAAAATACTAATCATACCGATTATGATTGGAATAGCAGATGCAACTAAACTTCCAAACGCAAAAAATAGAACGATAAACGCAATCGGAACACCAATCATTTCTGCTTTCTTTAAGTCTTCTTGACTAGTTTTATTCATTACATCACTAATGATTGTAAATCCAGTTGTCCCTACGTTTACTGTATCATCTGATAATGACTCTACTTTTTTTGCAAATTTATTGTTTAGATTAACAAGCTTATCGTGATCCTTCTCATTGTATAAAAGAGACGTGTAAGCAATATTAACTTTTTTCATCCCCGGATTCGTTAGAGGGTCATGAAATTGTTTTATATTCTTTTCTTTTTGAACTTCCTTCACAATCCGTTCAATGTCAGATTGGAATTCGGCGCTTGTGGCACCCTTTTTTCGCTCAAGTAAAATGATGAGTGAATCTGGCGATTGTTCAAATTCTTTTTCAAGTACATTCTTAGCTTTTTCATACTCTCCAGGTGTTCTAAAACCATCTCCATCTAAAATGCCAGGTAAATGCTTCGAATAAATACCCAGAATAATTGAAAATACAGCTAAAATTGCAATAACAAAATATCGGAATTGATAAATCGTTCGACCCACCTTTTTCCAAGCACTATTTTCACTTACTGTACTTTTCATTTTTCCACTCCTTATTTACATATCCTACCAATATCTTATCAAACTGATGTAAATTCGCCTATTGATTTATATTTTGAGTCAGAAAACATGTAAAAAAACGCCCATAATATAAATCAATTTGATTTATATTAGAGCGTTAAAATCTTGAAACTATGATTGCAATGATGATTCCAATTAATGCTCCAACAACAACTTCATATGAAGTATGACCTACAAGTTCATTTAATGCTTTATAATTTTTAATTCTTCCATGAAAAAAATCATTTAATAACTTTGCATGTTTACTAACAGCCAATCTTACACCAGAAGCATCATACATAATAATCGTTGCAAAAATTGCGGAGATTGCAAAAGTAACATTTTCAAATCCTTCTGTTAATCCAACACTTAATGCTAATCCAGTAACTGTTGAAGAATGTGAACTTGGCATACCACCAGAAGCAAAAAACTTAGATATATCAAATTCTTTTTCTTTAAATAAATGAATAATGACTTTTAAAAACTGCGCAATAAACCACGCTATTACGGCTGAAATTAATGGTTCGTTATGAAGAATCGTCAAAACGTGCCTCCTTTTGGTGTAAATAATTGTTATTCCATTATTATACTTTCTTACATAATTGTATATTCATTAATAGCTTATAAGAACAAAATAATTTTTGTTAAATATTAAATTGCAAAACAGAGTTTTACTTTTGGAACAATCTTATTAGTTCACTGTTTTATTTATCATAATGGATTTTACTAATAATTTCCATATATTTGACATATCTTGGAGAACTTTAATCACATCATACAAAATTAAGAAATATATAAATTTTTAATAAATTATCATTTTTGAAATTGACAATCCATATAATTCTGATAGACTTAGTTGTAATTAAATTCTAGGAGGAAGCTCATGAGCCAAACCAACGACTTAAAACCCATCATTGAGGTCGTGGAATCGTTACTTAATGGTTTAAGATTTGGAACAATCACATTAGTCGTTCAAGATGGGAGAATTATTCAAGTAGAAAAGCAAGAAAAAATACGATTAAAGTAAATATGTTCCTGCTGACTAGAAAAACTAGAGGCAGCTCAAGTCTACGTATGAAAATGTAGATTTGAGCTGCCTTTTCTTTTTAGGATAACTTGGCTTCAATAGTCAATTGGAGGAAAGAAAATGAGATTTGAAAATTGGAACGTGAAAGGCATTCCTGACTTTTCGATTGATAATGAAACAAAAGGTGCACTTGAAGTACTAGAGTGGGCTTACAAAACCTATGGTGATGACCTAGTTTATGCTTGCAGCTTTGGAGTTGAGGGAATCTTATTAATTGATTTAATTTCAAAAGTAAAACCTGATGCAAAGGTTGTTTTCTTAGAGACCGGCCTACATTTCAAGGAAACTTATGAATTAATAGACCGCGTGCAAGCTAAATATCCAAGCTTACAAATAGAAAAGAAAACACCAAGTCTGACTTTAGAAGAGCAAGCTAGTATTCATGGAGATGAGTTATGGAAACGTGAACCGAATAAGTGCTGTAATATTCGCAAAATCCTACCGCTTCAAGAAGCTCTAAAGGGGGCTCCAGCTTGGGTGTCTGGCTTAAGAAGGGAACAATCTCCTTCAAGACAAAAAACAGAATTTCTTAATCTAGATAATAAGTTCAGCTCAATTAAAATTTGTCCGTTAATCCATTGGACTTGGAAGGAAGTTTGGCGATATGTCTATTACAAAAATCTACCGTACAATCCTTTACACGATATAGGGTACCCGAGTATTGGTTGTGAGGTATGTACATTACCTGCTTCAAGTTCTTCAGATAGTCGCTCTGGTCGTTGGTCTGGATCACAAAAAACTGAATGTGGGTTACATGATTAGTTGTCTATAATAGATGCTAAAAAATGAAAGTTTATTCTTACTAACTATTAAAATAGGAAAATTGAAGGAGTGTTTAGAAATGAGTTTAGCCCCTCATGGCGGTGTCTTAATTAATCGCTTTAATCCAGAAGTTACTGTTAAAGATGGTTTGAAGGAAATTCCTTTAGATTTAATTGCGTTAAGTGATCTAGAGTTAATTGGAAATGGAGCTTATAGTCCCCTTACTGGTTATTTAGGAAAGGATGATTATGAGCAAGTCGTAAGCACAATGAGATTAAAAGACGGGAATGTGTGGAGTATTCCAATTACCCTTCCTGTTAGTGGACAATTAGCTAGCAATCTAAAACTAGGAGAACTAGTTAAACTGACTTGGGAAAATAATGTATATGGCTTATTAAAGATTGATGATATTTATACACCTAACAAATTACTTGAGGCTCAGTTTGTTTATGGTACAACTGACACAAACCACCCTGGAGTAGCAAAAATGTATTCTCGTGGTGATGTTTATTTAGGTGGCGAAGTAACTGTTATTAGACAAATTAATCGTACTCAATTCACTGAACATTATTTAAGTCCAAAAGAAACGAGAGAAAAATTTGCATCATTAAATTGGAAGAAAATAGTTGGGTTTCAAACTCGTAATCCAGTTCATCGTGCCCATGAATATATTCAGAAAACCGCACTTGAAATTGTGGATGGTTTGTTCTTAAACCCATTAGTTGGAGAAACAAAATCGGACGATATTCCTGCAGAAGTCCGAATGAAAAGCTATAAAGTATTACTCCAAAACTATTATCCAACAGATCGTGTATTTTTAGCCGTATTCCCTGCCGCAATGCGATATGCAGGACCAAGAGAAGCTGTGTTCCATTCGATTGTTAGAAAAAATTACGGATGCACGCATTTTATTGTTGGTCGTGATCATGCTGGTGTTGGTAATTATTACGGAACTTATGATGCACAAAAAATCTTTCAAAAGTTTTCACAAGACGAATTAGGTATCTCTCTCCTATTCTTTGAAAATAGTTTCTATTGCTCAAAGTGCGAAAATATGGCATCTACCAAAACATGCCCGCATAGTAGCGAGCATCACGTAACGTTATCCGGTACGAAGGTTCGTGAAATGCTAAAAAAAGGTGAAATTCCTCCTTCTGCTTTTAGTAGAAAAGAAGTTGTTGAAGTACTAATTGAAGGTTTAAAAGAACCTGAATCAATTTCTGTAGAATAGGAGTAAAGTTAAATGTCTAAAAATATCGTTTGGCATCAGGCTAGTATTTCAAAAGAAGACCGTCGTCAAAAAAACAATCACCACAGCTGTATTTTATGGTTTACTGGTTTATCTGCTTCAGGTAAATCGACGATTGCTAACGAGGTTGCAAAAGCACTATTCCATCTTAATGTTCAACAATACGTATTAGATGGTGATAATATTCGTCACGGTTTAAACAAAGATCTAGGATTCACTGATTATGATCGAACTGAAAACATAAGACGAATTGGTGAAGTAGCAAAACTCTTTGTTGATAATGGGCAAATTGTCTTAACGGCTTTTATCTCCCCATTTATTGCTGATCGAAATATCGTTCGGTCATTAGTCGAACAAGATGAGTTTATTGAAGTTTACGTAGAATGCTCCGTTGAAACTTGTGAAAGTAGAGATCCGAAAGGACTTTATAAAAAAGCAAAAAATGGTGAAATTCAAAACTTTACGGGCATCAGCTCTCCGTATGAAGCACCAATAAATCCAGAAATTACATTAAATACTGATAAGCAATCTGTACAAGAATGTGTTGAAACAATATTGCAATTTTTAAAGAGTAAAAATTATATTGGGTAAGGTGATGTTCGATGGCATTTGAGAAAAAATGGAAAGACAATCTTAAGCTAAATGAAACTGAAAAAAAGAAACTCGTTAAGGATGGACTTAAAATTTACGATGACATCCCCTACTATGCTAAAAATGGGTTTGAATCAATTCCAAAAGATCAATGGGATATATTCAAGTGGGCTGGATGCTATTTACAAAAACCAAAGGAAGCCGGCTATTTTATGATGCGAGTTAATGTTCCGTCTGGCATATTAACACATGAACAGCTTATAACATTAGCAGAAATCGCTCGTGATTATGGTCGAGATGTATATGATATTACAACCCGACAAGCGATCCAATTTCATTGGTTAACAATTGATCAAATACCAGATATTTTCACTCGTTTAGAAAAAGTTGGTCTATCTAGTGCTGGTGCATGTGGTGATATTACACGTAATATCGTTGGAAATCCACTTGCAGGAATTGATTCAAATGAATTATTTGATACTACACCTATCGTGAAGGAAATTTATGAATTCTTTCAGTTTAATGAAGAATTCTCTAATCTACCTAGAAAATATAAAATGTCAATCAGTACAAATAAAAATAATGCATCAAATGCAGAAATTAACTGCATCTCATTTGTTCCGGCTATTAAAGAAATTAACGGCAAAGAAACTTCTGGTTTCCATTTAAAAGTTGGTGGCGGGCTATCTTCCGCTCCACATTTAGCTCAAGAACTGGATGTATTCCTGTTACCACATCAAGTGAAGGAAGTTGCAATCGCCGTTACAACAATCTTTAGAGATTATGGCTACCGTGAGAAACGCCATCACTCTCGTTTAAAGTTTTTAGTCGCTGATTGGGGCGTAGAAAAGTTTAAAGAAGTTTTAGAAGGATATACAGGTAAGCTATTAACAAAAGGAACTGGCTTTGAACAGTCATGGAATGCAGGATATTTTTATGGGGTACAACCACAAAAGCAAGAAGGATTAAATTATGTTGGATTAAGTATCCCTGTTGGAAGATTGCATTCTAAGGAAGTTTTTGAGTTAGCTAGAATTGTAAAAAAATACGGTAATGGTGAAATACGCAATTGTAATTCACAAAATTTAATTTTGCCAAATATTCCAGCAGAAAATATTGATGAATTATTGAAAGAACCAATACTTGAAAAATTCACACCAATACCGCCAAAATTTATTGGTTATTCTGTTGCTTGTACAGGAAATGAATACTGCAATTTAGCTTTAGTCGAAACGAAAGCTCGTATGAAGGAAACAGCTTCTTATTTAGATGAAAAAATCACTTTAGATGTACCTGTTAGAATTCATATGGTTGGTTGCCCTAACTCTTGTGGTCAAAGAGCAATCGCTGATATAGGACTTCAAGGAATCAAGGCTCGTAATGAGAAAAAAGAATTAGTAGAGGCTTTTGAGATCTATGTAGGTGGTACATTAGCCAACGGTGGTAAATTAAATGAAAAATTAAAAGGGAAGGTTGAATCCCCTGCCCTTCACCTAGTATTAGAAAAATTCTTGCAGCACTTTAAGGAAAATAAACTCCCTTCAGAAGCCTTTTTAGATTATGTAGCAAGAGTTGGAATTGAAGAATTACAAACATATTTAACTTCCATTCTTGAAACTGTAAAAGCATCTTAAAGAAAGTCGGTGACATATGTTTTTATATCGATTTGAAGCATCAATCGAAGGCCGTATAGTTCCTATTGTTATATTAGCAAGTGATGATGAAAAAGCATTTAAGCTTGTTGATACAGAACTTGAAAAGTTTTATGTAAAAAAACCGGACGTTAAAGAACTACTAATGTATGAAAAGAAGAAAGTAAGTCAAAGTGGTGGATTTGTTTTAGATATAGAAGTTTTAAGTAAACGATGATGACGAGGTGTGTGGAATGATTGGAAAAGTTTATTTAGTTGGTGCTGGACCAGGGGATGTTGATCTAATTACAGTAAAAGGACTAAAGTGCATTCAAAATGCAGATGTCATTATATATGACCGACTAGTTAATAAAGAGCTATTAGAGTATGCAAAAGAATCTGTCGAGTTAATATACGCTGGTAAACTCCCAAACTACCATGCATTAAAACAAGAAACAATAAATGCTTTCTTAGTGAAGTATGCAAAAAAAGGAAAAAACGTAGTTCGATTAAAAGGTGGAGATCCTTTCATTTTTGGTCGTGGTGGTGAAGAAGCAACTTATCTTGTAGAACGTGGTGTCTCCTTTGAAATCGTTCCTGGCATTACATCAGGTATAGCAGCTCCAGCTTATGCTGGTATACCTGTCACCCATCGCGATTATAGTAGTTCCTTTGCTTTTGTAACAGGTCATTGCAAAGAAGAGGATACGGTTAAATGGGCCTCTTTAGCTAAAGGCATTGACACACTAGCAATTTATATGGGAGTTAATAACTTACCATATATTCGTCATCAACTAATATCGAATGGAAAACACCAAGACACCCCTGTTGCACTGATTCATTATGGTACTACTGAACAACAGCGAACGATTATTAGTACATTAAAAAATGTAATATCAGACGTTGAAAAAGAAAAAGTATCCAATCCTAGTATGATTATCGTTGGAGAAGTAGTTAATTTACACCATCAATTACAATGGTTTGAGACTAATTATAATTCTATGAATGAACATAGAAACATTAATTATTCCTCTCTTTAAATTCTCGCCTAGAAAAAACGAGGTGATTTAGAATGGATGCAATCTTATATGTTTGTCATGGAAGCCGTGTAAAATCGGCTGTCCATTCAGCCATACAATTTGTTAAAAAAGTACAAAAACAAATTGATTACCCTATTCAAGAAATTAGTTTTATTGAACTCGCTGAACCATCAATTTCAGTAGGATTAGAGAATTGTTTGCGTAAAGGAGCAAAATCGGTAACTGTATTGCCGGTTTTACTCCTTTCTGCAAATCATGCAAAGGTGGATATTCCTCTTGAAGTCGCGAAATTTCAAAATGAATATCCACACATAAAAATAAAGATTGGCACTCCAATCGGAATTCACAAAAACATGATCGAATTAATCAAAAAAAGAATAAATGAAAAGGTTAAGCATTTGATAAAGCCAACTAAAATTCTGCTAGTTGGTCGTGGAAGCAGTGATCCATTAACGATAGATGATTTCAATTCAATCGTTAAACTACTTGAAGCAAAATTAAAGTATCCTGTTCTCCCCGCTTTTATGGCAGTTTCAAAGCCGTCGATTCAAGAAACTTGGAATCAACTATTGACTGAAAAAAATCATCAGGTAATAATCGTTCCGTATTTATTTTTTTCAGGAACTCTTATGAATGAATTACAAGATAAAATAAAAGCTCTACCTGTAGAATTGCAACATAACTGGATATTATGTGATACCTTAGGGTACGATGACTTAATTACATCAATTTTTACTGAAAGAATACTTGAAACTCAAACAAAGGAATTAATTACTGCAATAAAATAAAAGCTCTTGTTTCCTCAAATAGAGAACAAGAGCTTTATTTTTATTTACTTTCAACTTTTATAAAATTAGTTGGTTGGTAAGTTGGAAGAGTTTGTAAAAATCGATCAATCCTTTTTGTAGCTTCAATTAATTGATTTAATGAAGTTGCGTAAGAACATCGAATATACCCTTCACCACATTCTCCAAAAACATTTCCCGGGACGACCGCTACTCTCTCTTTTAATAATAATTGTTCAGCGAACTCCTCAGATGTTAAGCCTGTATTCTGTATTGATGGGAATACATAAAAAGCTCCACCTGGAAGATGACATGATAATCCAATTTCTTGAAGAGATTGCACAAGATAATTACGACGTTGCATATAACTGCGTCTCATTTCTTCTACATCATGATCTCCATTTCGAAGTGCTTCAACTGCAGCATGCTGTGACATAGTAGGTGCACACATAATTGCATATTGATGAACTTTAAGCATATGGGAAATAATGTCCGAAGGTGCTGCTACAATTCCAAGTCTCCATCCTGTCATTGCAAAAGTCTTAGAAAATCCAGAAATTAAAATTGTATGGTCTCGCATTCCATCGATATTTGCAAAGCTTGTATATTCGCCATCATAAACAAGTTCAGCATAAATTTCATCAGAAATAACAATTAAATTATGTTTTTTAACAAATACGGCTAAATCCTCTAATAATTCTTTTTCCAGTAAAGTACCCGTTGGATTATTAGGATTACAAAGTAAGATCGCTTTTGTTTTCGGTGTAAGCTTCTTCTTCAACGCTTGAAGATTGATTTTAAACTCTTCTTCTCCTGTCGTTGCTAAATGAACTGGTACACCGCCTGCTAGTGAAACTAAAGGAGCATATGAAACAAAGCATGGATCAATAACGATTACTTCGTCTCCAGGATTTAAAATTGTTCTTAAAGCAATATCAATCCCTTGACTTGCCCCTACAGTTATAATTAATTCATCTTCTGGATTATAATGCACATCAAATTTCTTAGCAAAATAACGACTTACTTCCTGACGTAATTCTAGCAGTCCAGCATTTGAAGTGTATGCTGTATGCCCTGTTTCTAACGAATAAATACTAGCTTCCCTAACATTCCAAGGCGTGACAAAATCAGGTTCACCTACCCCAAGTGAAATGACATTATCCATACTAGCCGCTAAATCAAAAAACTTACGAATCCCTGATGGTTGTAGTGTAGTTACTGTATTTGATAAATTAAATTTACTCATGGCGTGATCACCATGCGCTTATCACTTTGTTTTTGACCGTATACGATACTATCATGTTTATAACGTTTTAAAATAAAATGGGTAGTCGTTGATAATATAGATTCTAAAGTCGATAGTTTTTGGGATACAAATGAAGCAATTGATGTCATTGTTTTTCCTTCAACTACAACTGATAAGTCATATGTTCCTGACATTAAATAAACTGATTTAACTTCAGGGTATAAATAGATCTTTTCAGCAATCTCATCAAACCCTACCCCACGTTTTGGAGCTACTTTTACATCAATCATAGCAGTTATACTTTCTTGAACTGGCACCTTTCCCCAGTCAATAAGCGTAATGTATTGAAGAATAATACGATCGTTTTCAAATTTTGTTAATATATCAGCTACCTCTTCTTCTGTAGCTCCAATCATTTTTGCTATTACGTTATTACTTAAGCGTCCATTTTGTTCAATACACTGAAGTAATTGTATTTCTTTTTCTGTCATATTCTTATACTCCTTATGTATTCCATTTTCTGGAATTACGTTAGATGTTCATTCTATTCATCTATATTTTATTAATTTAGTTAGATGACACTTTTGAGAAGAATTCTTCATAAATAACTTGTACTGCATTTTTCTCGTCGTATGATTTTACTCCAAACATCATACTTACTTCTGAAGAACCTTGGTTTATCATTTCAATATTTATTCCCGCATTTGCTAAAGCTTTACTTGCTCTTGCAGTAGTACCAACATTATGACGCATCCCCTCACCTACTAACATAATCAAAGCAAGGTCTCTTTCAACGACGACATGGTCTGCATCTAATTCATCTTGGATCCGTTTAATAATTTGAAATTCTAATTCAACTGGTAATTGATTTTGGCGAATAATAATTGAAATATCGTCGATTCCACTTGGCTGATGCTCATATGAAATCTGATAATCCTCAAGTATCTGCAATATTTTACGCCCAAATCCTATTTCTCTGTTCATTAAATACTTGCTTATATAAATACTACAAAATCCATTATCACTCGCGATCCCAATTAAAGGACCGTTTGATAACGTACGTTCCTTAACGATTCGTGTACCGGGAGCTATTGGATTATTCGTATTTTTAATGTTTACAGGAATACCAGCTTGAAAGGCAGGGATCAATGCTTCGTCATGAAATACGTTAAAGCCTGCATATGATAACTCTCTCATTTCTCGATAAGTTAATTCCTTAATTTCCTTTGGATTACGAATAATCGTAGGATTTACAGAAAAAACTGCATCAACATCAGTAAAGTTTTCATATAAAGTAGCTTTAACTCCGTTGGCAACAACAGAACCAGTAATATCTGAGCCACTGCGAGAAAATGTAACGATATGTCCATCTTCTGAATATCCAAAAAATCCTGGGAAAATCAGAATTCCAGATTTCTTTCTCAATTCAAATAAGTTCTCATAGCTTTTCGCTAAAACTTGGGCATGTCCTGGTTCATTTGAAACAAATAAACCTGCTTCTTTTGGATTAATATAACTTGCCTCAAGTTCTTTTAACTGAAAATATGATGCTACTAATCTCGCACAATTATCTTCACCACATGCCATAACAGCATCCATATATCTTGCAGGATGATCTTTTTTACTACTTATCGAAAGTTCGATACCTAGTGAAATTTCATTCATAATATCCTCAGATAAACCTAATCCATTTGCAATTTCGGAATACCTTTGAATAATTTGATTGAATTCTTTCGAATAATCCTTTCCTGCTAGGGCAAGTTGTGCGCAACTAATTAGTAAATCGGTAACTTTGATATCATCTGGAAATCTTTTGCCTGGTGCAGATACAACGATAATTTTACGTTCAACATCTGATGTAACAATCTGAAATACTTTTTCAATTTGTTCCGAAGTGGCTAATGAAGACCCACCAAATTTTACGATTTTCATTTTTATTACCCCTAATTTAGTTAATTTTCAGTTAAAAATAATGTTACAATTATCCTCCTTATGCGAGAAAAAATCAACACCAATTAATAAGTTTTTTGGGAAATTTTAGTATTTTACAAAAAGAATTTGATGTTGTTGTGGGTATTTATTCAATCTAGTGAAAAGAATAGCACTAAGAACGTGTAGATTCTTTAGGGATGAGTTTAGGTTTAAATAAACAAGGCGGTATATGCATGAAATGGAGAAAGCAGAAATAAAGGTATACTAATAGTTTTAAAGACACTATTTCTCTTTAGTCCCTCCTCCTCTCTTCAATTTTCTTTTATACCTTGTTTACCATTGGTCTTTTAAATTATTGTATAAAAATGCAAATAAAAATAATTTTAAAAATGTTGAATAAATAATTCAAGAAAACGAACAAAAAATAGCAATGACAATAAGAAAACTCCCTATTTTAACAATTAGGGAGCTTTTTATGATCAATCTAGTAATACTATGAAATTTGTATACTTGAAGCAGATATCGTCCCACCTTAACGATTCGTTATTGACTTAGCGATTGATTAGCTTTCAAACATTCTTTTTATAATCTGCTTTCAAATTTAACTGAAAATTCACACTAGCGTAAAGTAGCTTTAACAATCCTTCCCTATGCTTAGTGAGTAACCTACTAGCAAATTAGGAGGGCGAATAGATTGAATTGGAACGCATTGAAAAAAGCAGTTCTTGCTTTTGTTCTTACGACTACATTATCTGCAGGAGTATTTATGGTCTCTGGTAATCCGGCTGCTAGAGACATTCCTATTAACACCAAGAAAGATAAGAACCGTTTCATTCAAGTACAATTACTTGGCATTAATGATTTTCATGGACAATTAGATACGACCCGAAAATTTAACGGCAGGAATGTTGGCGGAGTAGAATATCTTTCCGCATATTTAAATCAAAAGAAAAAGGAAAACAAAAATACTATTTTAGTTCATGCTGGTGACATGGTTGGTGGAAGTCCTCCAATATCCTCATTCCTTCAGGATGAACCTACAATTGAAGTATTAAACAAGATGGGCTTTGATTATGGGACACTAGGAAACCATGAATTCGATCGTGGTGTGAATGAAATGATGAGGTTGATCCAAGGTGGAAATAGTCAAAAAACTGGTTATTTTAACGGAGCAAATTTCCCATATATATGTGCCAACGTAATCGACGATAAAACTGGTAAGACCATCCTGCCTCCATACAGTATAAAAAATATTAATGGCGTTCCGATTGGATTTATCGGAGTCGTTATAAAAGATACTCCGAAGATTGCACCACCAAACAAAACAGATGGCGTAAAGTTTATTGATGAAGTAAAAGCAATCAATGATTCAGTTAAAACACTTAAAAAACAAGGTGTAAAAACAATCGTGGTGCTGGCACATAATGGTGGAAATCAGTCCAAAGCAAATGGAAATGCGACAGGTGAAATCGTTAGAATGGCCAAAAAAATGGATGATGAAGTTGACGTAATAATTTCTGGACATACACATACTTTTCTTAACAAAGAAGTAGACGGAAAGCTGATTGTCCAATCTTACTCTTATGGAACAGCTTTCTCCGATATTCAGTTAAAAATTGATCCAAATTCGAAAGATATCATAAACAAAAAGGCAAGTATAAAGATGGTCTATCAAGATGATATTAGACCAGATCCTGAAATAAAGAAAATGATACAAAATTATGAATCTAAAATTGAACCGATCGTAAATAAGGTCGTTGGAAAAGCTGCAAACGACATTTTAAGTAAGAAGAATCATAATGGAGAATCTAGTTTAGGAGATATGATTGCAGATTCACAACGAATTGCAATGAAGTCCGATTTCGCATTTATGAACTTTAGTGGAATCCGTGCTGATCTTCCAAAAGGGGATGTAACTTTGAATGATTTGTTCACGATCCAGCCATTTAAAATTAAACTCGTTAAAATGACATTATCTGGTGAACAAATTCGGAAACTTCTCAATCAGCAATGGCAGGAAAATGGAAGTGTTCGAATGCTACAAATATCAGGCTTAAAATACACTTGGGATAGTACGAAGGATTCTGGGCAAAAAGTTATTAATATCATGCATACAGATGGTACTCCAATTAATCCACAAACTAGTTATACTGTTACTACAAATAGCTATCTTGCCAATGGCGGTGACAATTTCTCGGTATTACTAACAGGGAAAAATAAAGTGGAAGGTCCAACAGATTTTGATGCTTTTGAAGATTATGTGAAGGAACAAAAGTTACCATTGGTCCAGGCATTTGATGGTCGGATTAATCGGATTAAATAGATTTTTAGAAGGTTTAAAAACACGAGTTTCATTTTGATATGATTCTATAATACTACTCAGAAGTTCGACCATAAAAAAAGTTCCCTTCGATGAGGGAACTTTTTTTATTTATGCTTTAATATAACGTAATACAGGTTTACGAGCTGCTAAAGTTTCGTCAAGACGACTTACAACAGTTGTATGTGGAGCCTCTTGTACGATTTCTGGAGTTTCTTCAGCTTCTTTAGCAATTGTAATCATTGCATCGATGAACGCATCTAAAGTTTCTTTCGATTCTGTTTCAGTTGGTTCGATCATGATACACTCTTCCACGTTTAATGGGAAGTAGATTGTTGGTGGGTGGTAACCAAAGTCTAATAGGCGTTTAGCAATATCTAAAGTACGAACACCTAATTTCTTTTGACGTTTTCCACTTAAAACGAACTCATGCTTACAATGACGATCGAATGGTAGATCGAAATGAGGCTCTAAACGACGCATCATGTAGTTAGCGTTTAGTACCGCATCTTCAGTTACTTGTTTTAATCCTTCAGGACCCATTGAACGAATATAAGTATATGCTCTTACATTAATTCCAAAGTTTCCGAAGAAAGGTTTAACACGACCAATTGTTTCTGGACGGTCTGAATTTAATACGTACTCATCTCCAACCTTCTCAACGATTGGTGCTGGTAAGTAAGGAATTAAATCTGCTTTAACTCCAACAGGACCAGAACCAGGACCTCCTCCACCGTGAGGACCAGTGAATGTTTTATGAAGATTTAAGTGAACTACGTCAAATCCCATGTCTCCTGGGCGTGCTTTACTTAATACAGCATTTAAGTTTGCTCCATCATAGTAAACTTTACCACCAGCAGCGTGGATGATCTCAGAGATTTCATAAATATCTTCTTCGAAAAGACCTAATGTATTAGGGTTTGTAAGCATTAATGCTGCAACATTTTCATCAACAACACGACGTAAATCATCTAAGTCAACTAAGCCTTTTTCATTTGATTTAACCGTAATTGTTTCGAAACCTGCAACAGTAGCTGATGCTGGGTTTGTACCATGAGCAGAGTCAGGTACGATTACTTTAGTACGGTTGAAGTCACCACGGCTTTCGTGATAAGCACGGATAATCATTAATCCAGTCCACTCACCATGTGCACCTGCAGCTGGTTGTAAAGTAACTTCATCCATTCCAGTAATTTCTTTTAATTCTTGTTGAAGCTCATGCATTAATTCTAATGCACCTTGAACAGTATACTCATCTTGAAGTGGATGAATATGCGCAAAACCTGGAATACGAGCTACAGCTTCGTTGATTTTTGGATTGTATTTCATCGTACATGATCCAAGTGGATAGAACCCTGAATCTAAACCATGATTACGTTTAGATAAAGCAGTATAATGGCGCATTAAATCTAATTCAGAAACCTCTGGTAATTCCGCTTTTTCTTTACGGATATAAGCACTTGGGATAACTTCATTAATATCAATTTCTTCTACATCCATTATAGGAAGACTATATGCAATACGACCTTCTTTACTTATCTCAAAAACTAACGGTTGATCCTTCAGCATGTTGAATCCCCTTTCCGTCTACTAATAATGCTAATTCTTCTACAAATGTATCAATATGTTGTTTAGAACGTAATTCAGTTACTGCGATTAACATATGATTTTCCATAGTAGGTTCAACTTTTGCTAAGTCATAACCACCGATAATTTTCTTAGTAAATAATTGTTTATTGATTTCAGAAACATTTTGTTTTACATCTATTACAAGTTCGTTGAATGCAGCACCTTCGAATACAACCGAGATACCGTTTTCAATTAATTTTTTCTTCATATATTGAGTACGAGAAATGTTTTGCATTGCCATCTCTACAGCACCATTTTTACCAAGAGCTGTCATTGCAACAGAAGCTGCTAATGCATTAAGAGCTTGGTTAGAACAAATATTTGAAGTCGCTTTATCACGACGGATATGTTGCTCGCGAGCTTGAAGTGTTAATACAAATCCGCGACGACCTTCTCCATCAACAGTTTGCCCTACTAAACGACCTGGCATTTTACGCATTAATTTAGATGTTGTAGCGAAGTATCCACAGTGAGGTCCACCAAATTGAGTTGGAATACCAAATGTTTGAGCATCACCTGCAACGATATCCGCTCCGAATTCACCTGGAGGAGTTAAAGCTGCTAATGCTAATGGGTTACTTGAAACAACGAATAAACTTTTACCAGTATGTGCAATTGGTTCGATTTCAGCTAATTCTTCTACTTGTCCATAGAAGTTAGGATATTGAACAACAACACATGCTACATTGTCATTCATTTCATTTTTTAATTCTTCGATATCAGTTCTTCCATCTTTAATGCCAATTTCAACTACCTCTAAATGTTGACCTTTTGCATAAGATAAGATAACTTCACGTGATTGTGGATGAACACCTTTTGAAACTAAAATACGTTTTTTACCATTGTGACCTGCTGCTAAAGTAGTTGCCTCTGCTAAAGAAGTACCACCGTCATACATTGACGAGTTTGCCACATCCATACCAGTTAATTCACAAATCATTGTTTGGAATTCAAAGATTGCTTGAAGCTCACCTTGAGAAATCTCAGGTTGATATGGTGTATAAGCAGTATAAAACTCTGAACGGGAAATAACATGATCTACAACTGTTGGTAAATAATGATCATAAACACCAGCACCTAAGAAAGAAACATATTCTCTTAAGTTAGCGTTTTTCTTTGCTAATTCGCTTAACTCCTGAATTAAATCGGTTTCAGATTTTGCCTTTTTAATGTTTAATAAGCCATTAAAACGAACTTTTTCAGGAATATCACTAAATAATTCATCAACTGATGAAACACCTACTACTTTTAACATCTCTTGACGATCTTGCTCTGTCATTGGTAAATAACGATGCATTAAGGTAATCCCCTTTCTCCCCCTAGTTACTTCTTCTCTCTTTTGTAAAATGGTTTTGAAACTACAACTGCTTTTAATTTTTTATTTCGAATTTCAACTTCAAGTTCAGTACCTAAAGCAGAAAATTCAGATTTGATTAATGCAAGTCCAATATTTTTCTTTAATGTTGGAGATTGCGTACCACTTGTAACTTCACCAACTACTTCCCCATTAACAAGAACAGGATAGTGAGTTCTTGGAATACCTTTGTCAATCATTTCAATTCCAACAAGTTTACGAGGTACACCTTGCTCTTTTTGATTTTTCAGAACTTCTTTACCGAAGAAATCTTCTTCTTTATTTAATTTCACAGCAAAGCCGATACCAGCTTCTAATGGAGTAATGTCTTTTGTTAGTTCTTGACCATATAATGCTAAAGCCGCTTCGAAACGAAGTGTATCACGTGCACCTAATCCACATGGTTTTAAACCGTCTTCCTTACCTGCTTCTAATAGTAAAGTCCAAAGCTTAGACGCATCTTCAGCAGCTAAGTATAGTTCGTATCCATCTTCACCAGTGTAACCTGTACGTGAAACTAAAACATTTAGATCACCAATTAATACATTATCTTTGAAAGTGAAATACTTAATATCAGAAACGTTCTCATTCGTTAAACGTTGTAAAATTGCAACAGATTTTGGCCCTTGAAGAGCTAATTGTGCAACTTCATTACTTTTATTAACTACTTTTACATCGCCTTCAACATGTGAAATTAACCATGCGAAATCTTTTTCAATATTAGACGCATTTACAACTAATAAATAGTGTTCTTCGTTATGTTTATAAACTAGTAAGTCGTCTACCGTTCCAGCATTTTCATAGCACATTGCAGTATATAATGCGCCTTCTTCATTTAATTTTGAAATATCATTTGTCATCATTTTTTGTAAATATTTAAGACTATCTTTACCAGTTACTTCAATTTCTCCCATGTGAGAAACATCAAATAAACCAGCTGCTGTACGAACAGCTTCGTGTTCTTCTTTAATGCTCGAAAATTGCACAGGTAGCTCCCAGCCACCAAAATCAATTGTTTTACCACCTAATACTTTGTAATCTTCAAACAATGGTGTGCGTAATAAAGTCGTCATGTAGCCATTTCCCCCTTATCTACATGCTAGCATGATGGAAAACTAAATTAATAGTTCGTCCAGCTAACCATTAAATAATTTACATATTTTGTATATTTTCGGAAAAACTAGTAGAAAACAAGAAAATATTATCAAACTATATTAGTTAACTGTTTTTTCTTAACAATAAGAGTTTTTTGTTTAATAAAAGAATAATAAATTTTTACTTTTTTCTACACTATTATCCTAACATTAAACGACAAGTTTCAGCAATATCAAAGTGAATTTTTTTAAAAATAAAATAACGAACATTATAGCTGTTATTTTACAATAATGTTCATGATTAACCAATATAAAAATGAAATAGGTGAGGTTTACATGTCAATTGAGATTAAATTCCATACAGAGTGGCAAGAGGAGTTCTTAGAGAAGCTTGAAAATGATGGACCATGGTCAAATTGGGAGAATTATAAGCTTGCCTATCATACTTCTACAAAATTAGTAATTCCATCTTTTACAGGAATGATTGCTCCTACTCATTTACCTAACTTAACTCCATTGCCTCATCAATTAGATGTAGCAACGACTGTAATTGAAAAAATGAATGGAAAAGCAATTTTAGCTGACGAAGTAGGATTAGGTAAAACAGTTGAGGCTGGTTTAATTTTAAAAGAATACATGATTCGTGGTTTAGTTAATAAGGTGCTTATACTAGTTCCAGCATCACTTGTATCACAGTGGACCTTTGAATTAAATACAAAATTCCATATTCCTGCAATCGCACAACAAAAAAAGAATTATGTGTGGGATAACTGTGATGTTGTTGTATCATCAATCGATACTGCAAAAAGAGATCCTCATCGAGAAAAAATATTAAGTATCAATTATGATCTCGTCATTATTGATGAAGCTCATAAACTTAAAAATAATAAAACAAAAAACTATGAGTTTGTACAACATCTTAAAAAGAAATATTGTTTATTGCTTACTGCTACTCCAGTTCAAAATAACATAGAAGAAATTTTCCATTTAGTTTCTTTATTAAAACCTGGCCATTTAGGTAATAAATCTAGTTTTGAAGAATACTTTTCTGCTAAAAACCGCTCACTAGAGCATGAAGACTTATTACGTGAACTAATTGGAAAAGTAATGGTTCGAAATCGTAGACAGGATACAGGCATCGAATGGACAAAGCGAAAGGTAGAAACAGTATTAATTAATTTTAATGAGGAAGAACAAAAACTTTATGATTTAATCGATGAATGGCAGAAATCACAATATACAGGGGTAAACTCAGCCTTCTCCTTTTTAACATTTAAGCGTGAAGCTTGTAGCAGTCGCGAAGCAGTTTATGTATCAATGAAAAAAATGCTTCAAAGATTTGAAAAAGAAAATATCGAGATTACCGATCCTTATATCGAGAAAATTTTTCATCAAATTAATCAAATTACATCTAATTCAAAAGCAAATAAAGTAGTTGAATTAATAAAAAAAATAAATGATAAAGTAATTATTTTTACCGAATATCGCGCAACACAGTTATATTTACAATGGTTATTAAAGCAAAACGGTATTACATCTGTACCATTTCGGGGTGGCTTTAAACGTGGTAAGAAAGACTGGATGAAAGAATTATTTAAAAACCGTGTACAAGTTCTAATTGCAACTGAAGCTGGTGGTGAAGGAATTAACCTACAATTTTGTTCAAACATGATTAATTATGACCTTCCATGGAATCCTATGAGACTAGAACAAAGAATAGGTCGTATACATCGACTTGGACAAACAGAGGATGTAAGCATCTATAACTTTGCGACCGTTGGCTCAATTGAAGAACACATACTAAGGCTACTTTATGAAAAAATCAATTTATTTGAGCGTGTGATTGGAGAACTGGATGATATTCTAACTAGAATTCCTTATAAGGATTTTGAAGCTCATATGAATGAAATATTTATTCACTCTAAAACTGAAGGCGAAATGAAAATTAAAATGGCAAATTTAACGTCCATCATTCAATTACAGCAACATAAACAAGCAGGTGATAGTTATGCAGCAACATGAAATCCATGATTATATCGAATACTTTTTCACACATAATGATTGTGAAATCATAAAGAAAACTCCGACATATTTAGAAATACAATTAACAATTGAGATGGATAAAAAATTAATGAATCGCCCTTTCTATTGGCATTATTTAGAAAAAACAGGCGGCATCCCAAATCCAATGAAGTTAACACTTATTACAGATAGTGATAATGCACCTGAAGATCTTAAAGGTGAACAAATTCATTTCGGTTCGCCACGTCTTCACCAAATTTTCTCAATCGTTAATGAACTAGGACAGTCAATTAGACTTTATGAAGACACAAAAGCACCTATAGGCCAACAAATTGCATTACACCCTTGGTTAGCTGTTAATTATCAGGTTTCTTTTACTTGTGATCATAAAAAAGATTATTTATATTCTTTTGGGATCCATTTAATTTCTGGAAGGATTATAGAAGATTTTCATACAAAACTTGAAAAAATCCAGTTCAACTCTAAAATACCTGATTTTTGCTATTCGATGTCACCTATAATTAAACCAATTAGTGGTTTAAATCGAATGGAACAATTACTTCGAAACAAAATTGAAAAAGAAGATATGGTATGGGCTGAAGAAGCACGGAATAGATGGCAACATGATTTAGATTTATTAAATCAATTTTATGAAGATGATGAAGACAAACCTGAAAATTATCATGTAGAATTCAATGCACTTAAAGAACTTTATGAACCAATTATTCATGTTGACGCAATTAATGGTGGACTTTTTTATCTATCACCAAACACAATGAATAAATTAAGTTAAAGGCTTTTAAGTGAAGATTAGATAAAGAGGGATTTCTAAATTAGATTGTTCCTCTTCCTACTATTAAAAATTTTATAGAAAAAAAATAAAGACTGACTTCTAAATTTGAAATCAGTCTTATTTACTAAATACTTTTCTTTTCTTTTTCTTTACGATTTTGAATTTTTTTCATAAATAAAGCAAGACTTAATGGTAACATTCCAAACATGTTAGTAGAAAATGGAGCTTTCAACTCTTCTTTTTCTTGTTTTATTGAATCACGTTTCTCTTTTGGTTGATCGATATAATTAATAAATTGTTCTGTCATATATTTTACATAATCATTTGTTTTCAAAAGAAATCACCTTACTTTCTTATCACTTATCTTTACTATCTCCTCCTTTTGAATAATTTAAACAGTCAATGATTTCCAACGCAATTTCAATTGGCGTTAAATTATTCGTTGAAATTACATAATCTGCTTTTTTATATTGTGATTCTCTCCTTTGAAATAGTTCAGTCAATTCTTCAACCGATCGATTTACAGCGTTTGGTCGGTTAGAATCCAAATGTATTCTTTCATATATTATTTCAATTGGTGTTTCAAGATAAATTATTTTGCCAGTTTCTTTCATATACCCAATGTTTTCATCACGAAGAATGATTCCACCTCCTGTTGAAGTGATCATTTTTTTTGATGGTAAATTTTTTAATATTTGCGTTTCTATCTCACGAAATCCGCTTTCACCAAACTCATTAAACAATTCTGGTATGCTTTTGCCTGTTTGAGAAACAATTTCCTCATCTAAATCAATAAATTTTTTGTTTACTTTTTTAGCTAATTCCTTTCCAACAGTTGTTTTACCACACCCCATAAATCCTACTAAATAAATTGATTCCATTTCATCCTCCAACTTAATCGATCCAATCAAATACTTGGTTTGTACTTTTTTTATATTTAAATTGAACTACATATTTTTTTATTTTTGAATTACTACTAGTTAAAGTTACATGATATTCATCATTTGTTATTAAAGAAGTATTCAATATAATTTTTGTATTATTATAATACTTTATTGTATTTCCTTGAAGTGATAAATTACCATGCCTTAAATCGTAAATTGCTTGTGAATGTATACGGTCTAGTTCGTTTTGATTTCTCGTATAAGAATAAAAGGTATTTAACGAATGAAAGATATCAATTTGTATTAGAAAAAAAATTAGTAAAATATTTATCATAAAGATCGTGTAAGGTATATACACTCCATTTTCACCAAGTATTTTAAATTTAATTGATAAATATCCGAATAGTTTTTTCATAAGTCCCACCATTTAAATCGATTACTTTTACTAGGATTTGCCTTTCACTTATTTGTACAAACTTTATATCCTTTATATTTTGAAGTACAATTTCATGTCCTAATCCAAGCCTTTGTCGTCTAATAATCGTTGCGTATTTACGATAACTAATCGTAACTTGATTAAACTCTTCAAAGAGAAGAAGGTCAGGATGAACTGTAAAACTTATACTCTTGTTTGCCTCTTTTTGAACTTCTTTTATAAAATTATCTAATTCTAACCTATTTACGGATTCATAACTGTAATTACGTTTAACAAAGCTTTTTAAACTTGAAGTTGAAATCGAAATAATCATTAAAAATAAAACAAGTGAAAAAAGTGTTTCAAGTAAAGTAAATCCTCTTTCATTCAGTAAATTCTTCACATATTTCACTTTCCTTATTTCGATCAGTCCAAAGAATACAAATCGAATTTAAATTATTTCTGGAGTTTATTTTTACTAAAAACTCTCTTCCATTCTTTGTATGGAAACCCTCTTTAAAATCTTCTCTGTTAATAAAATAAAGATGAACCATATCTGTTAATAGGTCATCTGCCATATTGTTAATCGTTAACTTATCTTTTTTTTGTAAAAATAATGACATGGAAGGAACAATCATAATACAAAAAATAATTAATAAGTTTAAAGAAATAACTGCCTCGATAAATGTAAACCCTTTTTCATTTCCGATCATATTTAAATCGACCACTTCCTAAATAAAAAGTAATAATATATTCAGCTTTTTTATATTTAATTGAAATTGTTCCAGAGCTTGAGATTTTACCATCGGAGTTAAATCTTAACGGAGGTTTTAAAGTAAGGTAAGTTATGCTAATTGATTTGTCAAAATTTCGAATAACTACAGGGGGATTTAGTAAATTATCTTCCATTTCATATTTATCTTGATAAAAGATGATCCTAGTAGGAATTTGTTTTATTATAGCGTTTCTTTGTGCAAGAAAAATATCATTTTGAAGCATTTGAATAAATAATGTTAACTTTTGTTCATCTTCAATCTTCCTAACTTGATTGATTGGTAAAATTAATAACAATATCATAATTGAAAGGACTAATAACATTTCAACAAATGTAAAACCAAACGAATTACCCAACTTTTTTTTAAGGTATAGATACGGATCCAGTTGCTTTGTCATACGATAACTCAACTTTGTTATTGCATTTATATGTTGTTATATAGCCCTGTTCTTTTAAGACTGATAAACTTTCAGGTAATTGTTCATTTTCTAATCGATACGATTCAACACTTGACTGGACCATTTTTTGAAGTGCAGAACATCCTTTCGTTTGAATCGACTGTTGTTGCTTTCCTAAATTTGGTATTACTAGCAATAAAAGAAGTGAAATGATAAATAAAACAATTAACATTTCAATTAAAGTAAATCCTTTTTCATTCAAACTAACTCCTCCTAGATATTGTTCATCAATTGAAACATCGGAAACAGGATGGCTATATACAGTGATAGAATACTTGATGAAATAAGGATTAATATAATCGGCTGAATGATCCTTATCGATCGGTGAAAGTATGCTTCAATACTATCCTTTAAATAATCAGCATAATCAGCTAGTTCTTTACTAAGAGTACTATTGTTCATGCCATGTTCAATCACAAATATAATATCTTTATGAAATGCACGTTCATTTTTAAATGCTTCCTGCATAGAAATTCCGTTTAAAATTTGATTGTAAAATACTACGGCTTTTTCTTTTATAAATGTCCTACTATCATTATTCTGCATCGTTTTTAGGGCATCAACTATGGGAAATCCAGCATGTAATAATATACTTAACTGCATTGAAAATTCATAAGTATTCATTGTTATTAAATACTTACTAACTAAAGGAATTTGAATTAATTTATCCATCCGTTCGATTGAATTTAATTTATTAATTGCAAATAAGTATCCATAAACGATCAATCCAATTAAGAAAAGAGAAGAAAACATAATTGAAGGTAATCTTTTTATAATTTGTAGATAGATGAAAATAAAAGAATTCTGATTGGAATGGAATGTTGAAAATAGCATTTCATATTGAGGAATGATTATATTTCTAAACAAAAACAAAATTAGCACCAATATTGCGATTAAAAAAATAGGATACCCCATGATTTTCCTTATGTAAGCTCTATGTTGGATCTTTTTTGTAAGCATAAAACTGCCTTCATTTAGCGCTAAGGACAAATCGCCATGCTTTTCTGCATAATACAAGTAAACGAGTACATCTTGATGAAGACCAAGCATTTTAGCAAAATCGATAAATGATCTTCCTTCCACCAAAGCTATGTTAGCTTTATGAATCAATTCTTTTAGGTCATCTGGGAATTGAATCGTTAAGAATTCAATTGCTTGAATAAGAGGATAACCTTTTTGTAAAAGTTCTCCTAATATTTTTAATAGCTTAGCTTGTTCAATATAAGTTAATTTTCTTTTATTAAAAAATTTACCCATAGATCATACTTCTGTCCAAATGTTTGTTATCAATAAAACCTAAGGCATATCCTTTAATGAGTTGACTATTTAATGTAGATAATTGAACTTCTTCTTGTATCCCTCTAAATTCATTAATAACCGAATTTAGAGCATTACCATAAAGCAATTCATATACCCCTAATCTTCGGTGATTTCGATTAACAAAACAATTTGGTTTACATTCACCTTCACAATAACGGCATTTTATTGGAACTAATCTTTGAGAAACGATTGCAACCATTGCCTGAAATAATTCCTCTTTTGGAATTCCAAGCTCTAACATTCTATATAATGCACCTTTTGTGTTGTTAGAATGAATTGTCGTTAATACTAAATGACCGGTCAATGCTGCCCGAACGGCAATTTTCGCAGTCTCTTCATCCCTAATCTCTCCTACCATTACTATATCCGGATCAGATCGAAGAATAGCTTTTAATCCTGTTGCATATGTTAAGCCTGCTTTTTCATTAACTTGGACTTGAAAATATTCATCAGATTTCCGTTCAATCGGATCCTCTAAAGTAATAATATTTCTTGCTATGTCTTTTTTAGCTGATTGTAATAATGAATATAAAGTTGTCGTTTTCCCGCAGCCAGTTGGTCCTGTAAACATCATTAGCCCATGTGAATGATGTAATAAAGACAAAAGCTTACGAGTTGTAGATGGGAATAAGGAAAGACTTTCAATTGGGGCGATTTTTTGTTGGGGATGAATACGAATAACCATTGATTCATCAATAATTGTTGGTAAAGTTGCCAAGCGAAGTGATAATATAATTTCATTAATATTAACAACTAAAATTCCAGTCTGTGGCCGCCTTATTTCTCCTATATCCATACTTCCTAAAAATTTTAAATGCATGATGATCCTCTTAGACTTCTCCTTATTTATTCGTTGAATAAGTTTCAAATCACCATCAACACGAAAAAGGATTTGTACATCATCTTTTTTTGGTAACAAATGTATATCCGATGCTCCAAAATAGCATGCTTTTTTTAGAAGTTCTTCAACCATTTTTTCTACTGATACCATTTTTATTCCCCCTTTCTATATAAGCAATTATATTTCTGTTCCCCTTGTCTATCAAATCATGATATTTATAAAACTGAACGAAAATATTAAATTTAGCTAAAATTTATTTACAAACTAAAGGTAATTTAACGAAATAACTTTCAAAAAAATCAATTATATATTGTAAAACAAAAAGTATGTTTTCAAATTAATGTATAGAAAATCATTAAATAAGAAAAATAATATCAGATATAGTTCATTTGAATATCTCTTGAATCAATTTAGAATTGTATTAATACATTGTTTACAATTGTAACTTTCTTATTTTATAATAATGAATGGGTAGAAATTTTTTATGGGGGGATTTAGGATGGATCGAATGTTCCGCGTTCTAGGATTCTGGACAGCAATATTTACGGTAATGTTCTTTGTTGGACATATGTCAGCAGCTGCACTTATTTTCGCATGTCAAACAGCATTTTTCGTAGTATTAGGCTATCTAAAGCTTTCTGAGCGTATGTACATCTATATCTTTGGCGCATACTTAACTGTGTTCTTTATTGGATTTACATATTATAGTACTTTCTTATTAGTACCTGGCTTTAGTGAATAATAGAAAAACCAGTCATATGACTGGTTTTTTTATTTGTATTCATTTAATGAAATCAATTCATTCAACTTAGTATGATCGTTTGTTGACATACCTTTTGTTTGTAATAGCCATTGAAACGAATCGCTTATTCCCCCTGGCATAATTAAAGATTGCACTGCTCTATTTTGTTTATATTCGCTTGAAAATGGATTTGACTGAGCATGCGGAATAAGCCAATTTAATATACCAAAATCTAATATTGCTTCTCTTTGGCTAGAAAAGTATAGATTTTCAATATGATTCTGTAATCCGAACATTTTTAATTCATCCCAGTGAATATGAGTTGTAATGTCCATATGTCCCAAATTCTCTAGTATATTTGATTTCATTTCGTGCTTGTAATAACCGCGCAAACTTCCCTTAATTCGATGGGGTGCATCCCATTCTTCCCTCGTGAAACCATAATCAACAGTTAAAATGATTCCTTTACTAATTTTCGATTGTAAAAGATCATAAACTTTTTTCATACCAACAGGAATTTCAACTCTTTGCCCATTTGTTCCAACAAAATTATTTCTTCTTAGAAAATCACTAATTTTATCATCTTGTATTTTAACGAGATTTTCTTTCAGATTATTTAGCTCATCAATTAAAATTACTACCTCAAGCCATTCGTTTTGATTAAATTCAACTACTCGAACGGGTAAAGCGTCAAACAATTCGTTTGAAAATACCATTCCATTTTTGATTTGCTCGATTTCTAATATATTTGAGAAGTGTTTACAATTCAAATGGTTCGCCAATAATT
This sequence comes from Gottfriedia sp. NPDC058432, assembly GCF_042721555.1. NCBI lineage: Bacteria > Bacillati > Bacillota > Bacilli > Caryophanales > Bacillaceae > Gottfriedia > Gottfriedia sp. NPDC058432. The sequence goes on along the minus strand of NZ_JBHXLC010000008.1, from coordinate 103,556 downwards.
CTATTTGTAATTTACGATGATATTGACTTGCATCAATCATATAGTAAGTTAAATTACGATATATTTCAGGCTCTTTTTTTTCACAGTACGAAAGAAAGGATGATGCGAATCTGCCATTTCCACCACCAACTTCAACAAAAAAAGGTTCGATTAGCTTATTCTTAACAAAACGACAAAATGAAGCTGCAATTACTTCACCATATACTGAACCAACTGAGCTTGAAGTATAGAAATCACCTTTTCGTCCAATTTTTTCATTTTCCATTTGATAATAACCTTTTTCAAGATCATATAGCACTAACGAAATAAATTGTTCGTATGTAATAAAACCTTCTTTACTGTTTTTTATTGCATTAATAATAATGTTTTTCATTGTATTACCTTATTATAAAAATGGATTATGTCTTTTCTCATCACCAATCGTTGTAGTTTCTCCATGACCACTACATACAACGACATCATCAGGTAAAGAAAGAAGCTTACCTTTTATACTTCTGATCAACTGGTCGTGATCCCCACCTGGTAAATCAGTTCGTCCAATGCTTCCTTCAAATAATGCATCACCAGAAAAAACTGTCTTTATTTCTTTACAATAAAATGAAACACTTCCCGGTGAATGGCCTGGAGTTTCAAAAATTGAAAATAAAAAACGACCAATTTCCATTTTGCCTTCTTTTTCAATCAAGTGATCTGCTTCTCTTGCAAAAATTGACTGATTTCTCATAAATAATTCAGAACCATTTTTTTGTCCATCTGTTAACCAATCTGCTTCATATTTATGAATATAAACGGGTATATTATATTCATCACGCACATCATCAACAGCCCCAATATGATCAAAATGAGCGTGGGTTAAAAGGATCGCTAATGGCTTTAATTTATTTTCTTCAATAACATTAAAGATTACATGTGCTTCTTCGCCTGGATCAAAAATAACCGCTTCATTCATATCATTACTTAAGATGTAACAATTAGTTTGTAATGGACCTAATGGTAATTGTAAAACATTCATATTCATACCCTGCTTTCTTTTTTAATCTATATAATACTATATCATAATTTTGTTTCAGCACTTAATTTCAAATAGACAATTGTTCACAAAAGTTTTACAATAATAATGATGTGATAGCAAACAGGGGTTGCTTGACGAAATTTATAGGGGGTTTACAATGGGTACAGTTATTATTTTTATACTAGTAGCTATTCTAAGTGTTCCTGCTTTATTAGGATCATTAAAGAAGAAGAACTTTTTAGCCGTTTTTTGGTCTGCCGCTACATTAGTTTTATTTGGTTGGTTTGCCATTATGACAATTTTACATAACGGTTATCCACCAGCGCACTTATAATATTTATTTATTTTGTAACGGACTATTTTCTACATATAGAAAACATGTTACTAAAATAAAAAAGCTGACAAAGTTGTCAGCTTTTTTATTTTGAGAATGATTGGTTTTCTAAATTAAATAAAGACGCTAACAGTATTGGGAAAGTCTCTGAAAAAATGGATTCAAACATAGAGAGTGGCAATGGATTGATTCCTTTACCTAATTCAAGTGTAAATCCTGGTTTCCGAAAATCTTGTATATACCAATCCTTAAAACCTGCATGGCTATCAATTGTTTTTACTGCCTTATAGGGACTGATACTAGAAAAATAATTTGCATAAACCTCCGAGATAGGCGGTTCAAGATTGTCATAACCCCAATAAAATTCTTTACCTTGAGTATGCAAAGCCAAAATAAGATCAAACTTCCTTTCGATTACTAAGTTACTCATTGCAATTGTTTCTGGTTCAGTTAATGGAGCATCTCCGGGGTAGTCTCTATGAGAGAAAGTTTTTTGTTTCTTTCTTTCTTTTTCTAACTCCCAATTTGCAGGAAATTGATTGTTTAAATCAACACCTCTAATATTCGCTTTCCATCCAGTAAAACCGTCATTTCCTTCGTTAATTTTATGAACAAATTCCATATAATCACTTTGTTCAACAGTTTCATTTATAACCAAATTTACCCCATCAGGATTTACCATAGGGACAATCGACAAGGTATTTTCACTAAATAAACCTAATAATTCTTTATGAAATGGCAAATCCTCAGTTGTTAAAGTGTTACAGATCCAATAAAGCATTTTCATGATTACACAGGTTGTAATCCATTCATTTGCATGAAACGAACCATTCCAATGCACCTTTCTATGTCCACTTCCAATTTGAATCTCATATATTGGTTGATTTAAGACGCTCCGCCCAATTGTATTTAAACGAAGAAAAGAAAATTCTTGTACTAATAAACTAATATCTTTCGAAAGTTCATTAAAATCGTATCTTCTTGGATGAAAGGATAAAGGTAGATTGTTTTTATACAAAATTTTCACCTCATCAGTTATTTTCTAGTTAATTGTATGTAATTAAAATTAAGAAAAGCACTTTCGTTTATGAAAGTGCTCTCATGCTGTTGAAAAACTACCTGTCAATTAATTATTAAATTTTCGTAAAAGGAGTAGAGTGATGTTGATTTCCATTGCAGGATGCCAGGATGCTCGCTTTCCATGGGGCGAGATTCTTTACTCCTCGGCGAGCCTGCGGGGTCTCAGCCTTCCCGCTAATCCCATAGGAGTCGAGCATCCCTCCATTCCAATCAACTTATTCATCAAAAAATGTCTGCGATAAACCCTAATCAAATAGCATTTACTTAGAATAATCGAATTTGTTTTCTAAAAAAGCTTATAATATTTTTAACTTCTAAAAAAATCATTTCTAGTGTTATTGAAATAATAAAATTGCTCAAACATATTTAAATTTAAAACCATTAAAAGATTATTCAAAAAATGCTAATTTTATCATTATTAAATGTTCACTTAAAGTCCGTTTTCCTTATTGACGATTTTATATTGCAACACTCTGAAAGCACTTTCGTTTAGGAAGTGCTTTATTTAGCTTTTTATCATTGTCATATTGAATTATTAAAGATTCATGAATTTGACTACTGTGAAGATAGCGTGATGGCTGAGAGATGGAGTTAAAAGACTTGCAGGAGGAATGAATATGACAAGGGATCCAAAATTCTTGCCGTACTTAAAGGCAAGCATCCTGAAGTGGAAATTAACATGATATTACTTTTTTATATGAACTACTTTTTCTGTTCATAAGAAAAGCACTCCCATTAAGGAAGTGCTTTTCATGTTTATTCAAACTTCGTATCAGCTTTTTTATATTTAACTTCATAGAAACGAAGTAAATCTTTATAAATAATTGAGTTTGAATACTCAAGTGATTTATTTGCTTTTGCTAAGTCTTCTTTAGGTGGTTTTTGACCTTTTAATTCTTCACCAGTATTTGGATCATACATCTTCTCACCAGTGTAAATATATTTATCAGTAACAATTGTTCCATCACGGAAAACTACAAAGTTTTTGTGTTTAGGAGAGAAAATATCATTACCAAAATTGATAGATGTTTTATTTGGATCTTCACCTAATAAGTTTAAAATTGTAGGTTTAACATCAATTTGACCTGCAACTTTATGAACTGTTTCACCTTTAGTTTGTCCAGGTAAGTGGATAAAGAAAGGTACTTTTTGTAATTTAACATGTTCTGCAGGAGTAATGTCTTGTCCTAATACTTCACTCATTGCACGGTTATGGTTTTCAGAAATACCATAGTGGTCACCATACATAACAATGATTGTATTATTATATAAACCTTTTGCTTTCATTTCTTCAATGAAATGTTTAATTGATTCATCTAAATAACGTACTGTTGTTACATAATTATCAACAGTTTGGTCTCCAGTTTTTAAACGTGGGATCATTAAGTCCTCATCATTTAATTCGAATGGATAATGGTTAGTTAGTGTAATCATACGGTTGTAGAACGGTTTAGGCTCTGCTACCATTTTGTCTACTGCTTGTTCAACGAAATATTTATCTTTTAGTCCCCAGCCAATAGAAGTAGCTGCAGATACTTTAAAGTCAACTTCATTATAATAACGATCGTAACCTAGACTTGGATACATCATATCTCGGTTCCAGAACGATTTATTATTTGAATGCATTACTGAAGTGTAATAATTTTGATCCTGTTTAAGAATCGCTGGTGTAGCAGTAAACGTATTACTACTGTTTGTAAAGTATACAGCACCACGATCTAACGGGAATAAACTATTATCAATTAAGAATTCAGCATCAGATGTTTTACCTTGTCCAGTTTGGTGGTAAAAATTATCAAAATAATAACTTTCTTTCGTAAATTTATTTAAGAAAGGAGTTATTTCTTGTCCATTAATTTTTCGTCCAATTACGAAATTTTGTAATGATTCTAATGAAACTACAACAACGTTTTTACCTTTATATTTACCATGTAATTGTGCATTCACACCAGTATCGTTAGCACGAATAAAGTTTTCGATTCCTGCTAATTGACTATCATCAGCCATCGCTTTTTGAGCAGATGTTTTTGATTGAATAACCATATCATATAAATGGTAATTGTATAATCCTAAGAATTTAACAATGTATTCTCTATCAAATGAACGCGTTAATAATTGAGGACGCTCAGTTTCTGCTAAACCAAGGTTAACTAAGAAAATAGCAACTGCTACTAAGAAATAAGCTGTTCTAGCTTTCCCTTTAATGTTACCAGTAGTAAAGAATTTTTTACCCCAGAAATAATTAACTGCAATTAGGATAAAAATATCTGAAAAGGCTAAGATAGTTTTATAGCTGATCATTGCTTTAACACTTGAACCTAGATCACCAAAGTTTCGTGTCATAAATAAAACTGGGATCGTTACGAAATCGTCAAAGAATGAATAATAAGCCGTATCGGCCACTAATATAAAGGACATGATTATACTAATCCAAATAACTGCTCTATTTCGTTTTGGTCCTTTTGCAAAAAGAGCTATACCTAAAAATATTAATAATGAAGATATAGGAGCAATTATTAAAATAAATTCTTGCATTGAATTTTCAATTTCTAAATCAAAATAAAATTGGCTTAGAATCGTTGCTTTAATCCATAAAAGGAATACAGCAAGTAACGGGAATCCAAAGTTTTTAATAAACTTTTTCCACATATTCTGTTCCTCCTCTTGTTAAGACTATTAATCTATTTTATCTAATATAAAAACAATGTTTGGCATTTCACATATCTATTTTATTGGCATTTTAATACCAAGAATTTTTGAAATGATTCATACAATTATTAGCTACTAATGTATGGATCAAAAAAATTTTATCTGACGTACCTTAGGTTTTTTTCTAACGTCATTCAATTTATCATAAACTAGTTCCCTCGTCAAATAACTAATTTTTTTTTCAATTCAATACAATAAACATAATAAGGCACTTCAATTAGAAGCACCTTAAATTTAAGTTAAATTTCATTAGTAATAAATTTTTTTACTAAATATGCAGCTCCAATTGCTCCTGCATCGTTCCCTAACTTGGCAATTGAAAGTTTTGTCGAATCACGCACTGTAGTAAAAGCAAATTCGTCAAAATATTTCTTTAGTGGTCTTAATAGTAATTCACCTGCATTTGATACTCCACCACCAATAATGATATTTTCAGGATTTAATGTATTTCCTACTCCGGCTAAAACTAAAGCAAGATATTTCATTACATGATTAACGATTTCTTCTGCAACTTCATCACCATTTGAATAAGCTTCAAAAACATCCTTTGCTGTTATTGGCGAATCATTCGACATTTCTTTTAAAACTGTCTCTTTTGTCGTATTTTGTAACTTCTCATTTGCTATTCTTGCAATTCCTGTCGCTGAAGAAATTGTTTCTAAGCATCCCGTTTTTCCACAATTACATAGTACTCCATTTTCAAGTTGTACTGTTATATGGCCAATTTCACCTGCAGATCCACTAATACCATGCGCAACATCACCATTTACAATTACGCCTCCGCCGACACCTGTACCTAGTGTGACCATTACTACATCTTTTGCTCCATTTCCAGCACCTTTCCACATTTCGCCAACAGCTGCTATATTTGCATCATTATCAACGATTACAGGAATACCTGATTCCTTTTCTAGAATTTCCTTTAAAGGAAAATTAACCCACCCTAAGTTTACTGCTGCAAATATAAGTCCATCTTCTAATCGAACTGAACCTGGAGCTCCAATACCGATTCCAGCGATATCTTCTTTTGTTTTATCCATCTGTTTAAGTTTTTCTTCAATTGCAATTGTAATTGTTTTAGGAATATGCTTACCACTATCAGATTTATCAGTTGGTACTTCCCATTTATCGATGAATTCCCCGTTATTTGTTAATAATGCTAATTTAATGCTTGTACCACCTAAATCTACACCTACAATCATTTTAGCCATTATGCCTTCTCCCTTCGCAGTGAAATCGTTTGCAATAGATTCTAAAAAAAAACGATTTCTTCAAACCGTTTTATTTTTTATTTGATCCATTTCTTTCTTTAATATCATAGTAGCAATTTGTAAATCTTTACTTTCAAGTATATTCGCTAAAAATAATTCTTTTAGCTCATCTTGTATTAACATTAAGTCAGCTAATCGATCACCTGTATAAATAAAGGTGCCATAACTTTTTAGAAATTGTTGAATATCATATACGGATTTCATACTTAACTCCTATTATTTTATCTTTCTAAACATGTAATAAGTATAAGTTGCAAACGATTACTCGTCAATGTGAGATACCAAACAAACCATTAATTTTATAGGCATTTATAATTATTTTTTAGGCTTCATTACTTCCTCTAAAGCTAAATCATGTTTATAGAGATATGTAGCGTATTTTATTCCGATATATCTTATATGCCATGGTTCATAATTGTATTCTGTAATCTTTACTTTGTCCTCTGGATAACGAATGATAAATCCAAATTCATGTGCATGGTCTGCAAGCCAAGTTCCTTCTATCGTTTCTCCAAATGCTTGTTCAAGCTTGTTACCGAAGTTTGGAGATGATACATCTATTGATAAACCAGTTTGATGTTCACTTGTACCAGGAACAGCACTAAAAGATTGCGTCCAATCTTCACCATGAATTTGTACATAATAATTATACAAGCTTTTTTGTCGATCAAAAGAGCGATATGCTGACACTGGAGTAAGCTTTATGCCATCTTTTTCTGCTCTTTCAAATAATTTTTCTAAAGCATGAGCTGCCTCTTTCCTCATTAATGTCTTATCTTTGTTTACACCATGTAAAGGAACAATCGGATAAACTAAATCCGGTGGCTCATACCCATCTGGTAGCTTTCTTTCTTTATTAACTAATACTAAATTAGATGTAGGATTCTTTACAGCTAATAATCCATCCTCAACTTCTACTGCTGTATCATCGTAATTCGGAAATTTCAGTGATGTCTTCTGATGATTGAAGTAATTTTGATTTCTAAAAAATAGAGCTAGTCCAATAATAATTATGATAAATATTATTAAAACCCAAGAGTACTTCCCATTTATCTTTTTCAAAATTACCTCCCTAACATCTTTTTTGTTACTTTAACAATATAAAAAAATGGCATATTTTTCAAATAATCTATACACTAAAACCTCTTTCAATAGAAAGAGGTCTTAGTTGTACAATTTATAAAATAGGTTCCATCGTTTTTCTTAATGTGTCTACGGAGTTTTTAAACTGTCGTTGCTCTAATTCATTCAAATCTAGTTCAACAACTTCTCGAATTCCACCACGATTAATTACGGCTGGAACACCAATATATATATCGTGTTCTCCATATTGTCCGTCTAAATATGCAGAAACCGTAATAATACTATTTTCATTTTTTAGAATTGCTTTTGTTAATCTAACTAAGCCCATTCCAATTCCATAGTATGTTGCACCTTTTTTCTTAATAATGTGATATGCAGCGTCACGTGTATTTAAAAAGATTTCATCAAGCTCTCTTTGACTGTATTTTGGATTTTTCTTTAATACATGGTGTACTGGTGAGGTACCAACATTTGTTTTAGACCAAACTGGTAGTTCACTGTCACCATGTTCACCGATAATATATCCATGGATATTTCTTGCATCAACATTAAAATAATCCCCAAGCATATATCTAAAACGCGCAGTATCTAAACTTGTTCCAGATCCGATTACTCTTTCTTTTGGTAATCCTGAAAATTTCCAAGTTGCATAAGTTAATATATCTACTGGATTTGTGGCAATTAAAAAGATACCGTCAAATCCTGAAGCCATAATTTCTCCAACGATCCCTTTAAAAATAGCGCAATTTTTTGCAACTAAATCTAAACGAGTTTCTCCTGGTTTTTGAGCTGCTCCAGCCGTAATGACGACTAAACTCGCATCTTTACAATCACTGTAATCTCCAGCCCAAATTTTTGTTCTAGAATCTACAAAAGGCAGACAATGACTTAAATCCATTGCGTCCCCTTCTGCTTTATCTTTATTTAAATCAATCATAACTAATTCTTCGGCAACACCTTTATTTAACATACCAAAAGCATAGCTAGCTCCAACTGCGCCTGTTCCGATAAGTGCGACACGATTTATTTCTTTGTGTAACATAATATCCACCTCATTTGTGTTATAAAAGTGTAAGTAACTGGGACTTCTATATTATATATGTATATCCACTCAAAGTTTGTGAAACTTTTTACAAATTTGTTACAATATTAGTCGTATACAAATACATTGTGTGCTATGTTGAATTACTATAAGACTCTAATTAAGTCTTACCTATTTTCAAACAAATCGTGTCACATTATGCACTTATTAAATCGCTTTTATGATTCTTGATTCTGTTAAAACCAACGGCATTATAATGTCATGTTTTTCTGTCGGTAGTTCATCAATGATTTGAATGTCATAAGCTAAGGCTAGGAGTTGTTTATTATAATCTTCTAAGTAGCGATCATAATAACCACCACCATATCCTAGTCTTTCACCATTTTTTGTATATGCTACGCCAGGAACAATGATTAAATCAATAAATTCTTTCTTTATTTCCTCGCATTTTTCTTCAATTGGCTCTTGTATTCCAAAATACCCCTTCTTTAAATCATCGAAGGAATTGATTTTGTAAAAATGCATTTCTCTAGTTTCATGATTGCATTTAGGCACAACAACTGATTTATTCATTTTCCAACAAGCAGTTATTAAATACTTAGTATTTATTTCATGCTCCATTGGCATTGTTGTTGCTATTATATCTGCATTCTTCATTTGTTCTGTGCTTAATAATTTTTCAATAATTTGGTTTGACTTTTCTTCTCGGTCCGATACTGAAATATTTTTCAAGTTTTTCATCATAGAATTTCTAATTTCTTTTTTTTCCATAATAATGTCCTCCTTAGGTCAGGATTAAATTTTCAAGAGTTTAATAAAATGTATTCTAATTAAAATTATAAGTATTTAAATATAAAAAAAACAGTAGGAAAATTCCTACTGTTTACTTTGTTTCGCGATGAACTGTAACTTTTTTAAGTCTTGGGCAATATTTTTTAAGCTCAAGACGGTCTGGGTTATTACGTTTATTTTTAGTAGTGATGTAGTTACGATCTCCGCATTCTGTACATGCTAATGTAATATTTACGCGCATTTTATTTTCCCTCCTGACATAGTGACATAATCAGACTTGTATATAATAACATTCTTTCGCGATAATTTCCATAGTTTTTATTGATTCAATGTATTTCTTTTGAAATTTTTTTTATTGAATTATGTACAAACTTATTCTCATAATTCAGAGTATATTTTTGAAAGACAGCTTGATGATGTAATACACTACCTTGATCGATTCGAATATTAGAACTAATCGACACATATGGGCCAATTACACAGTTCTCTTCAATTGTAACATCATTCCCAATTATAACGGGAGAAACAATCTTAACATTATTATTTATCGTTACATGTTCACCTAAAAAGATTCTAGGTAAAATTTGAACAGCAGGAATAGGTAAGTTTAATTTCTCTTCAATCCAATCTACGTTCAGCTTTGCAAACCTTCTAGGTGTCCCATAATCAATCCAATAACCTTCTAAATGAAAAGCATTTAAACCGATATTATTTTTTAACATTAAAGGTATTAGATCATTACTAATGTCAAAATAACGATTTTCTGGAATTTGAATTAATAATTCAGGATTCATAATATAAATTCCCGTATTAACTAATTTACTAATTTCACTACCTTCATTCGGCTTTTCAATAAAATCGATTATTTGTCCATTTTTTATTTTTACATTTCCGTATGATCCACATTTATCAACTTGTTTTACAAACATAGAAAATTTACTTTTACTTTCAAAATGAATTTTAATTGCATCTCTAATATCACCGTCAAATAAAATATCACCATTCACTAATAGAAAGGGGTCATTAAGAAAATGCTTAGACAGTCTTAAACAACCAGCTGAACCTAAACTTTTTTCTTCTATAATATAATCAATTGAAACATTTATTAATTTCATTGCATTAATCGTCTCTATTATTGCTTGGGACATATAATGAAGCTGAATAATAAATTCATTAAACCCAAGTCTTGTTAAATGTAATATTAAATGTTCAATTGCCGCTCTATTTGCGATTGGTAATAGTGGCTTAGGAATGTTGTTAGTAATTGGTAAAAGCCTTTGACCATATCCTCCAGCTAAAATAACAACCTTCATTTATTACCACCTCAATATCTTCTACTAGTTAAAGAAGTATGCTTTATATTACACAAATATGACAAAAGGGCATTCAGGTAAATTTTGTCTGAACACCCTTTTAACATATTTGACTGTTATAAACGATCGTCTTATATTTATTGATTTAATAAATAATGTTTCCCTTTAACTAAATAATAAATATTCTCTGCAATATTTGTTGCATAGTCTGCAATTCTTTCAAGATATCTGCAAATAAATGCCATTTGCATGATATTGGATACATGCTCAGGTGAATTTGCAATACTTGTCATTAGAGTTCTAACAGTTGTTCCATATAGTTCATCAACGAGATCATCAATTTCACCAATCTCTTTAGCAGCTTGTAAATCTTCTGTTCGGTATGCTTCTGAAGCTTTTGTTAACATTTCTAAGCCAAGTTCATGCATTTTTTCGATATTCTCTAATGGTAAGTTTTCTTGACGACTACGTATACGAATTGTCGATTTTGCAATATTTACTGCATAATCTGCCACTCGTTCAAGATCATGAGCAATCTTAATAGCCGTTAAATTTCTTCTTAAGTCCACAGCAACTGGTTGTTGTCTTGTAATAATTACTAAAATTAATTCATTCACTTCTTTTTCTAATTTATTGATGCGATCATCTTCATCGATTACTTCTAAAGCTAATTCTATATTTTCAGTACGAAATGCCTCCATACTTTTAATAACTGCTTTTTTCGTTTTCTCAGCCAATTCAATAATCATTTCTTGTAATGATTTTAAGTCTGCTTCAAATTGATTTCTCATCTCTTTTCACCTGTTCCCTTCTATTATCCGAATCGTCCAGTAATGTAGTCTTCAGTACGTTTATCTTTAGGTGTTGAGAACAGTTTATTTGTATCTGAGAACTCAACTACTTCACCGCTTAAAAAGAAAGCAGTTTTATCAGAAACACGGGCTGCTTGTTGCATATTATGAGTAACAATAATAATACTAAAATCTTTCTTTAAATCATGAATTAACTCTTCAACTTTTAAAGTTGAAATAGGATCAAGTGCTGAAGTAGGCTCATCCATTAAAATGACATCTGGCTCAATTGCAAGACAGCGCGCGATACATAAACGTTGTTGTTGCCCCCCTGAAAGACCAAAAGCATTCTCATGTAAACGATCTTTAACTTCATCCCAAATTGCTGCGCCTTTTAAACTTTTTTCAACAATCTGGTTTAATGTAGCTTTATCTTTAATACCATGTATTTTTGGTCCATATGCAACATTTTCCCAGATTGATTTAGGGAATACGTTTGGTTTTTGAAATACCATTCCTACATGCGTTCTTAATTCTTCAACAGGATAGTTTTTATCAAAAATATCTTGTTCGCGGTAAAGAATCTTCCCTTCCGTACGAACTGAAGGAACTAATTCAACCATACGATTTAACGTTTTTAAATAAGTCGATTTACCACATCCACTAGGCCCAATAATTGCAGTAACTTCATTCTCATAAATACTTAAATTTATATTTTTTAATGCTTTATCTTGTCCATACCATAAATTCAAATCTTGAGTATCATAAACAATTGATTTTTTTACGTTTGTATTTGTCTCTTCAATATCATCGTTTTTAATTGTATTCTCTCTATTTAATGTCATTGTCATAACTTTCGATCCCCTCTCATCCTAAAGGAAGCTTTCTATTTTTGATAGATAAAATATTAACTAATCATTAGATAAAATTTATAATCGTGTAAATTCAGTAATACGTTACATGAATAATCATATTCTCAAACTATTAAACCTGTTTTAACCGAATGTAAAGATTATGTAAATAAGTTCAGAAGGTGAAGGAAAGGGGTAGAAAAGGAGTTTTCCAAATAAAAAAGAGAAGGGTTTAACCCCTTCTCTTCTTATTGATTACTATTTTGAGTGTCTTGATTATCTTGAGTGTCTTGATTGTCTTGGTTATCTAAATTGTCTTTTGGTTCGTCATTATAAATTGATTGTCTTTCTTTTTTCAATTTAAAGTATTCATCCATAATATCTCGACCAATGAATTTATTTACTGGCGCTTGGTCAGTTTGTAACCAAGGAACTACTACTACAAAGGCAATTTCAGGATTGTCATACGGAGCATATCCCATCAATGTTTCATTATAAGTTTTTTGTGGTCCATTGTATTTTTTACGATCTGGACCATCGTAAAATGATTGGGCTGTACCTGTTTTACCTGCAGGTTTATAGTCTGCACCTTTGAAGTATTTGTTAGCAGTACCACCAGTCTCATTATATACTTTAATAAAACCTTGTTTAACATGATCGATGTATGATTCTTTCATATCAATACGGTTTAATACTTTCGGCTTAATTTCTTGTTTAATGACACCAGTATCTTCGCCGATTGAAGGTTGTCTCAATTCTTTCGCAACATGTGGTTGAATTCTGTAACCTCCATTTGCAATTGTAGAAACATATTGAGCTAATTGAAGTGGCGTATAAGTATCGTACTGCCCGATCGCCAAATCTAGTAGTAAACCTGCTTTTTTTTCCACACCTTTAAATCCAATTGCTTCATTTGGTAAATCAATTCCAGTTTTAACTCCAAGCCCGAATTGACTGAAACTGTTTCGGAATGTATCAAACGCTTTTACGTCGATATTTAAAGGCTTATTCTCTACGTAATGTGCATGTCCAATAGCCATAGCTGTTCGGAACATATAAACGTTTGATGAATACTTTAGGGCATCTAAATCATTAATCCATCCGAAATTTTTATATGACGCTTTTACTGGTGTACTTGCAATTTTAATCGGCGTATCGAATTGCCTTTGTCCTGGCGTAATTGCCCCAGTTTGATAACCAGTTAAAAGAGTTGCACCTTTTACTGTTGAACCCATCTCATAAGATGAAGTAAGATTTCCAGTTGCGTAATCTACAACTTTATTTTTCCCTGTCTTTTTGTCTTTAACAATTTGCTTTCCTGACATTGCTAAAACTTCACCCGTTTTCGGGTTAATCATCGTAACAAATGCACGGTCCAAATATCGACCATTTGACGTTGCTTTAGCTTTTAAGAGCTCTCTTTTTACTATTTCATCAACTTTACCTTGAAGTTCAATATCAATTGATAGCATTAAATCACTTCCAGGTTCCCCTTCTGTAATCACTTTCGTATCAACAACATTACCATTTGAATCAATAACATTTTGTGCCTTACCTTTTGTACCACGTAAAACATCTTCATATTGTTTTTCTATATAGCTTTTTCCTACACGATCATTACGATCATAACCACGTGCTAAATAATAATCTATATTTTGAGCAGGTAAACCTTCTTTTTCAGAAGTAATATTACCTAAAATTGTTCGGAATGTATCACCATAAACATATTTTCTTTCCCAATTTGTCGTTACATCTACACCTGGAAGATCGTCCAAATGTTCACTAACTGTTGCATATTCTATTTCAGTAACTCCCTCACTTTTAATCGTTTGTGGAGTTAGTGCATAACCAGCACTCATTTGCTTGTAAATTGCAAGTATTTGCAGTTCATTTGCATTAAATGAATTCATTTCATCTGCTGTAATTTTATCAAGCTGTAAATTATAGTAAGCTTTATTGTAAGAAGCGTCATCATCTTTATATTGAGCTTTTAGTGTTTTATCTTCTTCTTTTGATACTAGATTTTTTGCATCTTCAGGATTGTTTAATAACCAAAAATCTTTTCGATCTCGTTCAGTTATTTTATTAGTTGGCATCTTAAGATAACTTTTTAACTTTGTCGCCATTGTTAATAACTCACTTGAAGATGTCCCTTTTTTTCTAGTATACGTAATTGTACGTAAAGGCGTATTATCTACTACAACCTTTCCGTAACGATCTAAAATTTTCCCCCTTGGTACAGCTTGATCGACGGTCATATTTTCTGTACGTTCTAATTCTAATTTATAGTCTTCACCTTTTACAATTTGTACGACACCTAATCTTAGAATTAAAAAAGAAAATAAGACAAACACAAGAAAAAATAGTGTATTTAGTCGTGTGGGTAATGTGATTTTATATTTCTTAGGCTTATTCATTTTCTCTCCTCTTTTTTCTACAATTACTAATTCTACATATTAATATTTTAATGATTCGGAAAAAGAATCACTGCTAAGTTTTTGACAATTTAGTGACAATACTTAAGCATGTTCATATTCTAAGTTCCTCATTACGAAATAGACCAAAAAGTGTCCTGCACCAAATATACACATTAATATAGGAATAAATTGTTCTGGTGGAAATAATTTAGTACATACAATGAAAACTGCAATTGAAAACATTCTACCACTATTTAAATACACTTCACGTATTACGATATATTCCACTCTATATTCCCTGGCCTTATACGATTTTCCTATTATATCATATGTTAAAGATAAGTAAGGTACTAAAATGATTGGATATGCCAAAGAAATTATTGCACCATAAATTATTAATAATGGAAAAGTAACTTTAAAAGCGATTACAAAAACAGCGCTGAATAAAAGTAAACCACCAATAAAGATCGCTTTCATTCTAAAATTTTCTTTTATAATTCTTGTAACAATATAATAGGTAATAAAGCTAATTAACGATGTAATTAATCCATATTTCCCTAATGCGAATTCACTTCCTGTAGATAAGAAAATATAAATCGAAATAACAAACATAAAAATCCCTTCACGAATCCCTTGAAAGAAATTAGCATGTGTAACTTTTCGCCAATTTTCATTTAGTTTTCTTTCTAGAATGACGCGCTTAATATTGAACTCACTATCAAGTTCCCTTTTAACTAAGAAACAACTTAAGACAACTGCACATACAAATAAAATGACTGCAGCGAGGAACACAAAATGATAACCTTTGTTTCCTATCATTGAAGAAATAATCGCTCCAGCTATAAAGGGGCCAAGCATTCCCGTAAAAGAATTAATTAGACCTAAAAAACCATTAAAAAATTGTCTAGTTTCTGGTTCTGTTACTTCAAATGTTAATAAATTAAACGCTAAATAATAACAGCCATTCCCAATTCCCAAAATTGCTCCAATCATAATTGTTGCTAATAATGTTTTCGTTTCAAATAGTAAAACAACTATATAGAATACTGCCAAAAAAGAAATTCCCACTCTTAAAATGACAACCCGATCGATTGTTTTAGCTAATCTACCTGTAATTATGAATGTAAGAGCTTGAAAAAACGCAATCGAAAATTGATAAGAAGCAATTGGTAAATAACTATTTGATTGCTTCCATAAATAAACATTTACAAATGTGCTAGATAAAGCTGTCGCTAAAGTAAACAATCCACCTACACTCAGTAAAAGAATTAAGTCTTTATTTAAATCTACGTCACCTAATAAAAATTTCCACTTACTCATAATAAACTCTCCTTTGTCTCATGAACTAGTTTTCCGAGTAAATGAAAATTTATCCTTTTTTAAACATAAAAAAACACTACTTAATTAATTAAGTAGTGTTCATTTTTTATAAATTATTTAGCAGCTTGGTATAATTCTTCTACTTTATCCCAGTTTACTAAATTCCAGAATGCACCAACGTAGTCAGGGCGTTTGTTTTGGTAGTTTAAGTAGTAAGCATGCTCCCATACATCTAAACCTAAGATTGGAGTTTTTCCTTCCATTAATGGTGAATCTTGGTTAGCTGTGCTAGTCACTTCTAACTCACCATTGTTTACTACTAACCAAGCCCAACCAGAACCGAAACGAGTTAATGCAGCTTGAGTGAACGCAGCTTTTAACTCATCTAAGCTACCGAATTTAGCGTTAATTGCTTCAGCAACTTCACCAACTGGAGTGCCAGTGCCTTCTGGAGTTAATAAAGTCCAGAATAAGCTATGGTTAGCATGTCCACCACCATTGTTACGTACAGCTGTACGGATACCTTCTGGAAGTGCATCTAAGTTTGAAATTAATTCTTCAATTGAAGAAGCAGCTACTTCTTTACCTTCTAAAGCAGCGTTTAAGTTTGTTACATATGTATTGTGGTGACGAGTGTGGTGAATATTCATTGTTTCTTTATCAAAGTGTGGCTCTAATGCATCATAAGCATAAGGTAATTGTGGTAATTCAAATTTTGACATTTTTATTTCCTCCCAAAGATAATAGTGAATTTCAATTTAAAGTTATCAAATAAACTGAAAGATTTCAATAGTAATGCTCGAGAAAAGGGAAAGAAAGTAAAAAAGATTAATTTTTGGAAGAAAAATTCTGATTAAGCGAAGTGGATTATCGAAGATTTAAACTCATCATTTGTTAATTTAATAACCAAAACGAAAAAAGTCTTCAACATTATAGTTGAAGACTTTTTCACTAATTAAGGAGTAAGAGGGATTCGAACCCCCGCGGGCTGTTACACCCCTGTCGGTTTTCAAGACCGATCCCTTCAGCCGGACTTGGGTATTACTCCATAATAAAATATTGGTAGCGGCGGAGGGAGTCGAACCCACGACCTCACGGGTATGAACCGTACGCTCTAGCCAGCTGAGCTACACCGCCAAACTATAAAAATGGCTCCGCAGGTAGGGTTCGAACCTACGACCACTCGGTTAACAGCCGAGTGCTCTACCACTGAGCTACTGCGGAATAATTCACGTTGTCCTTAAGACAATATTTAATTTATCATGTTTTAAACTAAACGTCAACACTTTTTATTATTTTTTTCATTATTAATTTATATTAACTATTTTTTATTGAAAATAAATTGTTTTAACGATATTTAAAGCCAAACATAAATTCAATCCTTAAACCATTGTCATTCTCTTCTTATTTACTCTTATCATTTTAATTAAAGTTTAATATTCAATTTCCAAAAAAAGATTATAATATACAAAATAGCCCGAAAGTTACATAATAAATTTCGGGAAGTGAAATAACAATAATAAGAAAGGATGAGTTTATGAATATATTTAAACAATTTTGGTTTAGTTTATACTCTCCAAAAACAATATCAAGATATAGACTCCAAAAAATCGGTAAAACAATCTTTTTTCTTTTCCTACTAGCAATTTTATATACTCTTCCGGGATTCTTTTCATTAGTAAAAGATGTGAAGCTTCAGGTCAACAATGTTTCTGACTTGCTTAAAGATAATATTCAGTCGATTTCTTTAAACAAAGGATCTTTAACAATTAACGACAATACGCCGTTTGAACGAAATATCGGTGAATATAAATATGCTTTTTATCCAAATGAAACAGTTATACCTTCAAAATTAAAAAACGAACAGTATGCATTTGTTGTATTAAAGAATAGACTAGTTATTAAAAATGATAAAGGCGAACAAGATTATCCTTATCCTTCATTAAAATCTAAAGAAATACACAAAACGCAAGTTTCAAAATTTATTAAAAGTATAAAAGAAGCTCTTCCAGTATTCTTAATCGCATTATTTTTCCTATTTTATTTAGGTTCTTGTATCTTCATATTTATAGTTGCTACATTATTAGCGTTTTTAACAGCTTTATTTAAGTCGACTAAGCATTTGCCTTTTAGACAACGCTTTGCAATGGTTTCATATAGCTTAACATTACCTACAATTATCTATTTATTGCTAGGATTATTGAAAATAAATATCCCATTCCAAACTTTAATTTTTATTTTAATAACAGCTGGTATGTACACATTAACAATTAAAAACTTACCTTCTAAAAAATAATGTTTACTGAAGTGTGTTGCACACTTCTTTTTTTTGTTTTAAATTTTTTATTCCAAGCTCCTAATAGGAATATTCGTTGTGGACAAGCATATAGTCTACAAAAGGAGTGATTATTAATGAAAAAAATAGCTTTTTTACTTGGTTCTTTATTGCTTGCATATATAATATTCTTTGACCTTCAAGTAGGGACGATCCCCACTAAACATATTGCTACAGTAGCAAAAGCAACAAAATCAGAAAAAAAATCAACCTCACTTCCAAAATATGAAAAAATTCAAGTCAAAAACGGTGACACTGTTTTAGGTATTATCGAAAATCTTAACCCTGATTTTAACCAGCCAATCAGCCAAATTACAAAAGATTTTAGTGCATTAAATAATGGACTTTCACCTACTAAAATTCAAAGTGGAAAATCATATAAATTCCCAATTTACTCTTCACAAAAATAAAATTTGTGATATATTTCTTTAGAACCAGTTGATAAAATGAGTAATCATGAAGAAAATATGATAATGTAGATTTATACAAAATAGAAATAAAGTTATTTTTGAAGGAGCGAGTTACTCGTGAACGAAATTACACATAGAAGTAAAACACGTGCAGTTAAAGTTGGTAATGTAGTTGTTGGTGGAGCAAATGAAATTTCAATCCAAAGTATGACAACAACAAAAACACACGATGTTGAAGCAACAGTTGCAGAAATTAAACGACTTGAAGAAGCTGGATGTCAGATTGTTCGAGTTGCAGTACCAGACGAAAGAGCTGCAAATGCAATCGCTGATATTAAAAAACAAATTAACATACCTCTTGTTGCAGATATACACTTTGATTATAAATTAGCCTTAAAAGCAATTGAAGGCGGAGTAGATAAAATTAGAATTAATCCAGGTAATATCGGTCGTAAAGAAAAAGTTGAAGCAGTAGTAAATGCTGCTAAAGCTAAAGGAATTCCTATTCGTATCGGTGTTAATGCTGGTTCATTAGAAAAACGAATCTTAGAGAAATATGGTTACCCAACTGCTGATGGAATGGTTGAAAGTGCATTACATCACATTAAAATTCTTGAGGATTTAGATTTCCATGACATCATCGTATCGATGAAAGCATCAGATGTAAACCTAGCAATCGAAGCTTATGAAAAAGCTTCAAAAGCTTTCGATTATCCTTTACATTTAGGTATTACTGAATCAGGTACTTTGTTTGCTGGTACAGTTAAGAGTGCCGCTGGTTTAGGTGCAATCATTAGTAAAGGAATCGGAAATACAATGCGTATCTCATTAAGCGCAGATCCGGTTGAAGAAGTAAAAGTTGCAAGAGAATTACTTAAGTCTTTCGGTTTATCTTCAAACGCTGCAACATTAATTTCATGCCCTACATGTGGCCGAATTGAAATTGACTTAATTAGTATTGCAAATGATGTTGAAGAATACATTTCAACACTAAAAGTACCAATTAAAGTTGCCGTACTAGGATGTGCAGTAAACGGTCCTGGTGAGGCGCGTGAAGCAGACATCGGTATTGCTGGAGCACGTGGTGAAGGATTACTATTCCGCCATGGAGAAATCGTTCGTAAAGTTCCAGAAGCAACTATGGTAGAAGAACTAAAACGCGAAATCGACATTATTGCAAAAGAAAAACTAGCTGAACTAGAAGCAGCAAAAGGTTAATAATAACTAAAAGGTTAAGGACACTGCTCCTTAACCTTTTTTTATTCTTTTCCTATCTTATCAAATCGAATAATCCTGAGGAATAAATACCTTCAATTCATTAGGACGAACAAATACTCTTTCTCCAAGTTGAATATTTAGTTCGTAGAATAATTCATTCATGAGTTCGATTTCAACATAATCATTTGTATCCTCCCGAAGGACTTCCACATACACGATCGGTCCTACAGCATGAATATGGGTTACTATTGCACTGATCGAAGTTTGATTTGTTTCAAATTTTTCGATTGTAATTTGATGAGGACGAACATAACCCGTAACTTCTTTATGTTCTTTATGTTCTTGTTCATCTAATTCTGGTAATGGGATTTCTAATCCACCACTTATTAAGTTACCCTTATTGATCCTTCCATGAAATAAATTGACTTTGCCAAGAAAATCATAAACAAACGGACTTGCTGGCGTATGATAAACTTCTTCCGGTGTTCCAATTTGTTCGATCTTCCCGCCATTCATAATGACAACTCGATCTGCAACTTCTAGCGCTTCCTCTTGATCATGTGTTACGAATATACTGGTAATATGAATTTCATCATGGAGTTTACGTAACCATCTTCTTAAATCTTTTCGAACTTTTGCATCTAATGCCCCAAATGGCTCATCTAATAATAATACACTTGGTTCAACAGCTAATGCTCTAGCTAATGCAACACGTTGTCTTTGTCCACCAGATAATTGAGAAGGAAATCGATTTGCAAAGCTTTCTAATTTTACTAATGATAGCAATTCCATCACTTTCTCATGAATTTTTCTTTTTAAAGGACGTGTAGCTCTTGGTCTAACTTTTAAACCAAATGCAATATTATCAAAAACAGTCATGTGCTGAAATAAAGCATAATGCTGGAATACAAATCCTACATTTCTTTCTTTTACTTGCACATTTGCTACATCCTGATCTTCAAAAAATATTTCACCCAAGTCTGGATTTTCTAAACCGGCAATTATTCTTAACAATGTTGTTTTACCCGACCCAGATGGACCTAATAAAGCAACCAATTCCCCTTTTTTTATATTTAAATCAATTCCTTTTAAGGCAGTTTCATTATCATAGCTTTTTATTACATTTGAAACTTTAATTGACATACAATCCTCTCCTATTGTTTCTCTTCCTTTTGAACTTTCCATTCAATTATATTTTTAATAACTAATGTCAGAATCGCAAAAATGGACATAAGTGATGCAACTGTATATGCCTGTGGAAATTGGTACTCATTATACAAATTTTCAATATGAAGTGGCATTGTAATTGTTTCTCCACGAATATGTCCAGATACAACTGATACAGCACCAAACTCTCCAACCGCTCTTGCATTACATAATATTACGCCATACAAAAGTCCCCATTTAATTTTCGGGAGTGTCACCTTCCAAAAAATATGCCATCCGTTCGCACCTAAAGTTAGTGCAGCCTCTTCTTCAGCACTCCCTGTTGCCTGCATAACCGCAATTAATTCTTTCGCTACAAAAGGCAATGTGACAAATATTGTTGCTAAAACAATTCCTGGGGTTGAAAAAATGATTTTCAAATTATGTTCCTTTAACCAACCACCAAAAACTCCATTATTCGGACTAAATAAAAGAACAAATAAAAATCCTGCAACAACCGGCGACACTGCAAAAGGTAATTCAATTAGAGTTACTAATATATTTTTCCCTTTAAAATTAAATTTCGTTGTAGCCCACGCAATCGAAACGCCAAAAATGGCATTAAGTGGTAACGTAATAATCGTTACTAAAAACGTCAATTTAATTGCTGCCAATGTTTCATCATTTACAATCGTTTCTTTATAAACTCCAAAACCATCTTGTAAAGCCTTTATAAAAATTGAAACTAAAGGAAGAAATAAAAATAGCGCTAAAAAAAGTATGACAATACTGATTAAAATAATCGGAATAGTATTGACGCTCAATTTTGCTCTTTTCTCAGTACTAGCATTCATTTCTATTTTTCTCTCAATCTTAAATTCTCTTTCCATTATTAACCCTTACCCCCTTGAACAAAAGCACGATTTGCGTATCTCTGGAAAATACTAATGATCAATAAGAGTAAGAAAGAAGTTACTAATAACACAATTGCAAGTGCAGTTGCACCCGAGTAATCATATTGCTCCAATTTTGTCATAATTAACAATGGAGTAATTTCAGTTTTCATTGGCATATTTCCCGAAATAAACACGACTGACCCATATTCCCCTAATGATCTTGCGAATGCTAAAGAAAATCCTGTCAATAATGCTGGTAAAATCCCTGGAAAAATTACCTTCCAAAAAATTTGAAAACGGCTTGCACCTAGACTTGCCGCTGCTTCCTCAACATCTTTTTGAAAATTTTCAAGAACAGGTTGAACCATTCTTACTACGAATGGTAAACCAATAAATGTAAGAGCTATAATAATCCCGAGTGGTGTATAAGCAATTTTGAAAGAGAAAAATTTTCCAACCCATCCATCAGGAGAATACAATGTTGTTAAAGTAATACCAGCAACTGCAGTCGGTAATGCAAAAGGTAAATCAATGAATGCATCTACAATTCGTTTTCCAGGAAAACGATAACGTACAAGCACCCAAGCTACTAATAAACCAAAAACAGCGTTAATAATCGCAGCAATAAAGGCAGTTCCAAAACTTACTTTATAAGACATTAGTACTCTATGTTCACTCACGATTTTTATAAATTTAGACCAACCTATATCAAAAGAATGTAAGAACAGCATCGATACCGGAAGAAAAATAAAAAAGCTTATATATAATATTGAAAATCCAAACGTTAATCCAAATCCAGGTAGGATTCTTTTTCGCTTCTTAAACAATTATGTCAATCCTCCTTAAAATAAAAATCAAATAAAGAAGACTTGGCTTAAGCTCTAGTAAAACGCCCAATAAAGTCCAATGTCCTCCTTATTTTTCAATTACGTGATTATTGATAAATTTGGTCAAATACTCCACCATCATCAAAATGCTTCGATTGAGCTTTCGCCCATCCTCCGAAATCTTTATCAATTGTTAGCAATGGTAGGCTAGGATATTGTTTACTATATTTAGCGAGAATCTCTTTATCTCTCGGACGATAATAATTTTCGGCAATGATTTTTTGACCTTCTTTACTATAAAGATAAGATAAGTAGCCCTTTGCCACTTCTTCAGTTTTCTTTTCCTTCACATTTTTATCTACAACCGCAACAGGTGGTTCAGCTAGAATACTAATCGAAGGGTAAACAATTTTATATTTCCCCTCACCTAATTCCTTCACTGAAAGTAATGCTTCATTTTCCCAAGCTATTAATACATCTCCAATTCCTTTTTCAACAAATGTAGTGGTTGAACCACGTGCCCCAGTATCTAAAACTGGAACGTTTTTATATAATTTCTTCATAAATGCCTTTACTTTTTTCTCATCACCATTATATTTTTTATCTGCATAGCCCCAAGCAGCTAAATAATTCCATCTTGCACCACCTGAAGTTTTTGGATTTGGAGTAATTACTTGAACTCCTTTTTTCGTTAAATCATCCCAATCCTTAATATTTTTCGGATTTCCTTTCCTTACTAAAAAAACAATTGTTGATGTATAAGGCGTTGAATTGTATTCAAATTCTTTTTGCCAATTAGGGGATAATAGTTGTGCCTTTTCATTGATCGAGTCAATATCATATCCAAGAGCTAGTGTTACTACATCAGCATCTAAACCGTCGATTACTGCCCTAGCTTGTTTTCCAGAACCACCATGTGACTGTTTAATTGTGACAGTTTGGTTATGTTCTTTTTCCCAATATTTACTAAAAGCTTTATTATAACTTTCATATAATTCGCGAGTTGGATCATAAGAAACATTTAACAATTCTACTTTTTTATTTGCTGCTTCAGTATTGGTTGCCTCAGATTTATCGTCTTTCAAGGTTGCATATAACACTCCTGAAACTGCTAATACAACAACTACCGAGCTAATAATCCATTTCTTTGCCCCCACAATGATTTGCCCCTCTCAATTTCAATTTTCCGATTTTTATTTGTACCCATCCCTACACTTCAACACATTAAAATCTCCCCTTTAAGGCACAAATATAAAGAAAACTCGTCGATTGCCTAGCCTTTTAAGCGAAGGCAGAGACGTAGTTGCACTTATACTTTATTCCTATAATCAGCAGCTATGGCGAGTACTCTTCATCGCTGCCAATTTATCCTTTTTAAAGTGCAAAAAGACCCTTAACTAATGAAAATAGTTAAGGGCCTTTGGTCTTCCAATCAGCCATATTGAATTTTTATATAAGCTTAATAATAAACACACTATTCCTATGTGTCAACTATGATTTTAGAATTTTTAAAATTATTTCTCTTATTATTCACTTTTTATACATGTCTCATTGTATACTCAATATATTTACTATTTACATTAAATTTTATGGAGGATTTCATGCTAATCGAGTCATATTTTAAACACATCCGTTTAAAACAAATCCAAACAATTTCATATTCCTCATTAAAACAAATTCATAAGCATCATTTACTTTCAATACCATTTGAAAATATCGATATTATTTCTCAAATTCCGCTCTCAATGAATCCTTCAAAAATTATGAAAAAAATAGCTACAGGTAAGCGAGGTGGGATTTGTTTTGAAACGAATTCGTTACTTTTTTCAGTCTTACAGGAATTAGGTTTTAATGTATCATTTATTTCAACCAAATTTTGGAATGAAGAAAAACAATGTTGGAATCCTGAATTCTCACATTTATCTATATTAGTAAAAATTAACGATCAAAATTATCTCGCAGACGTAGGAATTGGTGGCGGTTTTTTAGAACCCCTCTTGCTTCATGACCATTATGAATACTCAGATCCAAATGGATCCTATCGAATGATTGAACAAGACAATTCGAACTTCATACTTCAAAAGTTTAATGGAACTTGGAATGACTTATTATTCATTTCAATTATTCCTAAGCAGCTACAACAATTCGAAGAACAATTTCATTACTTCCAAACTAGTAAAGAAACAATTTTCACCCAATATAAAATCGTCAACTTATTAACGAAAGAAGGAAGAATTTCATTATCAGATCACCAATTAAAAGTAACCAAAAATCATAGAATTTGTGTAACTGAAATAAAAAATCAAGAAGAGTGGCAATCAATTTTTAATCATCTATTTAATCAAAAAGCAGAAATGAAAGGTTAAACAAATTGGCCATGCCATGACATTTTCCTCCTCAATCTTCTAATAAATTAGTTAATTTTGCACAAATTAACTGTATTCGAAGAGAAGGGAGCAAATAATTTGAAAAATCACGAAAAGCAAAACAGCATTATAAGAGAAAGAAAAGAAGACGAAATAAGTATTGTAAATCAGAACCAAAAAAATAACCAACCACTTCCGCAGCCAAAGGATATTGAAGAAATAGAATACTAAAAAAAAGACCTTCTAATTTTTTGGAATTAGAAGGTCCTTTTATCATTTCATTTTACTAATCATATGAATCACTTCTTCTACTATATAAGGCACTTCTTCAAATGCATTTCTCATATGTAACCTCTCAGTTAACTTATGTGCATCTTTTCCGAACGGTCCGATATTTAACACAGGAGCATTTAATTTTCCCATTAAGCTAAAAGGTAAAGTATAACTATCTCCCCATACTGGTGTGTTCAACTCGAATGCTGTCCATCCGCCAAGCGAATCACTGTAATTTACATAACTTAAGTCACTTATTCCATTAAAATAGTGAATACGTTTTACTGGTAAATTAAACTGATTACTAGCAAGCTCTGAAGAAAATTTTATACACTGCTCCACTAACTCATCTCCAGTAGAATTTATTGCTGGATAGTAAGGTGGTGCAAATAAAATGATCATAGCAGGCGCAAGCTCCTGACATTCAATCATTAAATTGTCTGCAATTCTAAAGGACTTCTCACGATCATCCCACTCATTGTGCGAATGAATTTCTTTTTTAAGGTTCAACACATAATCCTCGCCGAGCTTCCTGATAGCATATTGCTGCAAGTCTGTATATTGGATAACCTTTACTTTTCCAACCGGATTTACGTTATGTCTATTACAAATCTTTTCATATTCAAAATTACATTCTTCAGCAGCTTCTTGTGCTATTTTTTCGAATAAATTAAAGACTTCAGAAGCATTTCTTTTCATTAAAAACACATTGTATAGCGCACATGAACGAAATGGCGTTTGAGTCGAATACTCTAACCTCAAATCCTTCTGCTGTAATGTAACAGGTAGCGGAGTCTTCTCACCAAAATCAATCTCTTGAAACTCCTCATTCCACTCCATTTTTCTAGTTAAAAAGGATGCAATATATGGAGAGGTTATGCCACTTAATGGTTCTCCAGCATGTGTTTCTTTCCCATAAAATAATGCTGCTGGCATTATTTTACCAATTGTACCAGAGTAAATATAATACTTTGGATCTCCCGGTTCTTGTGAAAATACAGGCTCACCATTTAAAAATAATTTAAAATTCAAATCATATTCTTCCTGAAGATTTACAAGTGTTGAGACCGCATCACGCATTCCAGCTGAATTTACCTCTTCATCAGGAACGGTTAATAATAAAAGATTTATTGGCCATTCCTCAATACTAGCTTTCTCAATAATACTCATATGCATCGCAAGTCCCATTTTCATATCCATCGAACCACGACCAAATAAATATTCACCAGAATTCAAATCACTTTGAACATCTTTTGATAATTCATTTATCCGTTCTTGAAAAGCATTTGTTAAATCCTCTGTATTTGTAGACAAATGTTCAAGCTCACCATATTCTTCTGTATTTACTGTATCAAAATGACTTATAAGACAAATCGTATCCTTTATATCTGGCCGTTTATACAATGCAGTTAAAAATTTCCGACCTTTATCTGAATCATGCAACTTCAGTTGATGCGGTAAATCTTTAAAATATTGTAAAGCAGATAGCTTTTTAAATAAATTTACTGGAAATTGCCGTTCGCCATCTGTTAGCGTTATACTTTTCCAGCTAACTAGCTCTGTAAGTAATTTTTTCAAGTTTTCAGGTGAATTCCATAACATCTTATTCATATTTGTCCCCCATAATCATTCTGTAATTTAATTTTAAAGATCTCTAATTGTAATGGGTAATTCGATCAATAATTCACCTATTCTAGAAATGTGACTGAATACCTTTTTTAAATAGTAGAAACGGTAAAAAATAAAAAACCATCTATTTCTAGATGGAAAAAATTGAATTAATAGCATCCTAAATTAATATTTAAAATTGTCTTTAGTCAAAGTATCTAAAAATCTTGAATGTCAGACTACTTGCAGGCGCTTAGTAGACAGTCTGATGCTTAATACTGAGCACCATTTATATTCCACACAATAAAAGTACACACAAAAATTAATCCAAATACGAACATAAATATAAATCCAGATAATTTTGCTAACCCTTTTTCTTCTTTTATAATTGCTATTACACCAGTAATTAAACTTGCAAAAAGACAAATATAATAAATATAAAATGAGATAACTTTTATTGTATTTAAAGTTTCGACCGTAAACGCAAAAATTGCACTAATTAAACTACCTAAAACAAAAAAGTATGCTAACTTACCGATTTTTTGGCTAAACTTTATTACTCCATTTGTAATAATTCCAAAACAACTAATTAGCGAAAGCCAAAAAATCCCTTCTAAGATTCTTCTGCTAACAATTGGCAATGAGTTCGCAAAATGTCCTATAAATGAAATAAGTATAACAAACAATAATAAGAAGACATTTCTTCTATATTTTTTGAGCTCCTGCAAACCACTCAGCCTCCTAGGCTATAAGTTTATTAAACATCTTGCCCTAATGCATACTATTCAACAATAGAGGGAATTCCCCTTTATTTAACGGATAAAATAACAATTAAAAAAGAACAAAAGTTCCCGTTTTATGTCGAAAAAAATTTGAAATAATCTATATTGCAAACGTATGTTCTTTATTTTATAATTTAGATATGAATAGAATAGAATATGGTAATAGTTAAACAAGCGTTTTAGACTATTTAAGTCATATTTTTTTCAATTCACAATTTAATTTTTAAACAAGGAGTGTAGTGGACATGTCATTAGAATTAATCCCTTATTTAATCATGGATGGAAATGCTCAAGAAGCAATTAATTTTTATGAAAAAGCACTTGATGCTAAGGTATTATTTAGTCAAACTTATGGAGAAGTTGGAGACGACTCAGAAGGAAAAATACCGTCTGATGTTAAGAATTTAATCATGCACGCAACGATCCAAATCGGAGAATCAGTATTAATGGTTTCAGATACTTATCCTGGTTACCCATTCCAAAGTGGAAACCAAGTAACAATTTGTATTTCTACAAATGAAATTGAAATTTCAAAAAGATTTTTTGAAGGCCTTTCAGATGGCGGTGAAGTAGAATTACCTTTACAAGATACTGGATTTAGCCCATGTTATGGTAAAGTAGTTGACAAATTTGGCGTATTATTCCAAGTATTTACACACCCTGCCGGGCAGCAATAATCTATTAGTGAATAATTGCTTGTTTAATTTTACAAGTTCTAAACTTCCAGGTTTCTAAAAATTCTTAATTAGAAATTCATACATAATTTAGCTGCAAAAAACGACTCGGTCAAGGACTGAGTCGTTTTGATCAATTATATTCTTCTTTGGATATACCTTACAACATTCGTAACTAATTTTCTTGGCATGAATCGAACAGAATTTGCTAGTATTTTATTTGTCATTCCAGGAATCACAATTGTCTTTCCATCTTTAAATCCCCTATATGCTACTTTAGCAACATCTTTTACATTCCCTACTCCACTTTGGAATAAATTTGATTCATGCATATTAGCACGTTTTCCAAAATCCGTTTCTGTTGCACCAGGACATACAGCTGTTACTTTAATATTTGTTCCTTTCATTTCATTCGAAAGTGCTTCTGTAAAAGAAAGAACATAAGACTTTGATGCATAGTAAACTGCCATTAAAGGCCCTGGTTGAAATGCTGCTGTAGAAGCAATATTCATCACCCCACCTTTATTTCGTTCAATCATTCCTTTTAAAAACAGTTTTGTCAGATGTGTAACTGTACGTATATTTAAATCAATCATGTTTAACTCTTCGTCTAAATTTGTAGCTGCAAACTCCCCAAATAATCCAAATCCAGCATTATTCACTAAATAATCAACTTGAATATTTTCAGCATTTAATTCCTTTTCTAAAGAAACTATTTCATCTTCCTTAGATAAATCCTTTGAAAATAGCTGAATCTTTACATTCGACATTGATTCAATTTCATTTTTTACTTTTAACAAATTATCAATTGATCTAGCTACTAAAACTAAGTCGAATCCATCTTTTGCAAATAAAATAGCTAATTCTTTACCAATTCCTCCAGACGCTCCTGTAATTAATACGGTCTCATTTGATTTCATCTTTTTGTCTCCCTGCTCTTCACATTTATATTATTTATCATTTAATTTCAATTAAGATTATATGTTTAAACATTTAAACGTATGTTGAAACTTACTATACCTTATAAATGAAAAAAAGACAATAATATATTGTCTTTAGAAACTTGGAATATAGTCTACTAATCTTTTTTTATGTCTTCGTTCATTTTATCAAGCTTTGCCTCAAGTCTCTGCATTTGAACCCTATTATTCTTAGTAGATCGATAAATAAATACAACAAAAATAATAATAGCAACCGGTATTAAAAATACAATCAACTGAAAGATTAAATCTCCTATAGCTATATTTTCCATATTTTTACTCCTTAGTATTATCAATGTACATTAAATAAATTCTTCACTTCTAATTTAAGTATATACGAAATTGGTAAATTATGTAATACATTTTAAAAATTAGATCTTATCCCTAAAATAAAATAGAGAGTACTATTTGTACTCTCTAAAAGTGGTTGGAATTCAACTACATTCTGGACATAGTCCGTATATTTCAAATTTATGGCTTTGTACTGTATAACCAGGTAAATCAACAGATAAATTTTCCATAGGACATCGATAAATACTTTTTGTATTACCACAATCTAAACAAATAAAATGATGATGATGCTCTGAAGAAGAGCACTTTGATCGAAAACGCTTTTCACCATCTAGTTCCGTAACTTCCACTACATCTACTTCGATAAACGTAGATAAATTGCGATAAATTGTATCAAAGCTAAGGCCTTTGTATTTATCTATTAATGCTTGTTGAATATCTCTTGCAGTTACATATTTATTTTGCCTAAAAATATATTCTAGCATATCATATCGTTTAGGCGTATTTTTAAAGCCTCTTTCTTTTAATAATTTTGATGCATCTGCTAATTTCATTTAATCACTACCTTTGACTTGTTCTTAACTTCTTCAAACCTAAAGTAAAAATAAGAATAAGGATTTGCAGGATCACAATCGTACCACCAGGCGCTAGATTTAAATTATAAGAAAGCAAAATACCTGCAACTACTGAAAACTCTCCGAAAATAATTGAAAAGATGATTGTTTGCTTAAACCCCTTCGAAATTCGTATACTCGATGCTACTGGTAAAGTCAT
Source organism: Gottfriedia sp. NPDC058432 (assembly GCF_042721555.1). NCBI lineage: Bacteria > Bacillati > Bacillota > Bacilli > Caryophanales > Bacillaceae > Gottfriedia > Gottfriedia sp. NPDC058432. Next base: position 72,961 of record NZ_JBHXLC010000008.1, on the reverse strand, counting down.
TAGAGAAGATACTAATAAAACACCTACAACTCTCATTGAAATGGATACTACTAAAGCAACTAATAAAATAAACAAGTAATGAATCCATTTTGCATTTATACCTGAAGCAACTGCATATTCTTCATCAAATGATAATAGGAACAATTCTTTATAAAGTACTATAATAGATATTACTACAAAAACAGCTATAATTATGACAGTAATTAAATCTTCTTGTGACACAGCACTAACACTACCGAACAAATAACTAAATAGATCTGTATTAAATCCATTAGCTAATGAAATTAAAATAACACCTAATCCCATTCCTCCTGAAAGAATGATTGGAATTGCTAACTCTTGATAATGTTTATAAACACTTCTTAATTTTTCAATTAAAAATGCTCCTGCAACTGAAAATGTCATCCCCATAAATAAAGGGCTAACAAAACCAGATGTAAAGAAATACTTTTCAAGTAAAAGACTTGCTGCAACTCCTGATAAAGTCACGTGACTCAACGCATCAGAAATAAGTGATAATCTCCTAAATACAACAAATACACCTAATAAAGGAGCCATAACTCCAATAATCATACCAGTGATTAATGTATTTCTCAGAAAATCATAATGAAAAAAATCCATCATATTCGCTCTCCCCCATTCTCGTGATTATGAGATAGTACATGCACAGAATGGCCATATAGAAGAGACAAATCCTTCTCAGTAGCATCTTTAAACTTATCTCTACTACCATGGAAGTGTAATCTTTTATTTAAACATGCAACATGTGATACTTTATCAGTAATAATGCCTATGTCATGAGAAACTAATAATAAAGTAATACCAAGCTTAGTATTTAAATCGCTAAGTAATTCATAAAAGCTTTCTACATTTTCAGCATCTACCCCAACGGTTGGTTCATCAAGTATTAATAGTTCGGGATTACTTACAAGTGCTCGCGCAATAAAGACACGCTGCTGTTGTCCACCTGATAGTTCGCCGATATTACGATTTGCAAATTCATACATACCAACTGATTTTAAGGCCTCAGCGACTTTTTGTTTATCCGAATTTTTAAAACCGTTAAACAATCCTAGTTTAGAAACAAGACCTAATGATACTACTTCAAAAACCGATGCTGGAAATCCAGAGTTAAAACTATTCGCTTTTTGAGATACATAACCAATCTTATCCCAGCTTTTCATTTTTCGAATATCTGTACCGAATATCTCTATTTTTCCTTCATCTGGTTGTTGGATACCTAATATACATTTTAGTAGAGTTGATTTGCCGCTACCATTTGGACCAACTAGACCTAAAAAGTCTCCCTTTTTTACTAGAAGATTAATGTCGGTTAATACCTTTTGACGTTCATAGCTATAAGACAAATCTTCAATTTTTATGATATCTTGACTCATTTATTAAAACACCTTCATCTATTTAGGAATAATTACGTTTTACTTCAAGTTCTTAGTATAAGAGAATAGTTCTTATTTGTAAACAAAGAAAACTCGGCAAAATTTATATACGTTTTTAATTTAATTTCATCTTTATCAATACTTTAAATCCTTTAATTTCCACGGAAAATCTTTAATGTATTTTTAATAAATAAGACTTATCACTTTGTGACGAAAAATACAATGTGTTACAATTAACATATAAATATAGATAAAGAGGTGGTTTTTTGAACGCAATTACACATCGTAAGCTTTCAAACTTTAAGATTATTAAACGGGGGTTTTTTATTACATTAGGGGCTGCTCTGATGGCAGCTTGCTTAAAAGCATTCTTTATTCCAACTGATATCATTGATGGTGGAATCGTAGGTATCTCTTTGATCCTCTCCCATATTACTTCGATTAATCTCGGTATTTTTCTATTCTTGTTAAACTTACCTTTTGTAATAGTAGGTTATAAACAAATAGGTAAAACATTCGCTATCTCAACTTTATTTGGTATCACTGTTCTCTCAGTATTTACCTCTCTTTTTAAGGACATTCCTCATTTAACTAATGACCCTTTACTAGCTGCATTATTTGGTGGATTAGGTTTAGGAATTGGCGTAGGCTTAGTAATTCGTAATGGTGGCTCACTTGATGGGACAGAAATTATAGGAATACTTTTAACAAAATCATCACCTTTTTCAATTGGTGAAGTTGTTATGGCATTTAATGTCTTTATTCTCGGAAGTGCAGGATTTGTATTTGGATGGGATAATGCTATGTATTCATTAATTGCCTATTATGTAGCATTTAAAACAATTGATTTAACAATTGAAGGGTTCCAAGATACTAAATCTGTTTGGATCATTAGTGATAATGATAAAGAAATCGGTGATGCATTAAATGCCCGATTAGGTCGAGGAGTTACATATTTTCATGGCGAAGGTGGCTTTATGGGTGAAGATAAAAAAATCATCTTTACAGTCATTTCAAGACTTGAAGAAGCAAAATTAAAATCAATTGTTGAAGACTATGATGAAAATGCCTTTGTAGCCATCGGAAATATAGCTGATGTTAAAGGTGGAAAGTTTAAGAAGAAAGCAATCCATTAATAGTAAACAATTAAGCTTGAATTCTATCATGAATTCAAGCTTTTCTATTTTAATAGTTTAATTGAGTTGTTAATTTAATTCCATTTTTAATCTCATCAATCAAATACCTCAACTCCTCAATACGATTTGATCCTTTTAACACTGTTTAAAGAACTCCACGGCTATTATGTAGTATTTGTCTTTTCAAAAACCTTTAGTTACTTCTGAATTTCCAAATGAAATCATAGAAATTTCAAAGTTTTATAACGCTCCTCCTACTGATTTACATATTATTTTTGAAAAATTAATTGAGATTAGTGTCCTATGCTCATTATTTATAATGACCTTTCATAAAATTTATTGATGAAGTATTTCACCTAAGAGGAGGTTCAGAATGAATATTATCCAGACTCTCATAAATAAAAAGGTTAATAGTATAACACCAAAGGATTTATTAAAATTAAGTCAACAATATCAAGTGTATATTACTCCAGATCAAGCCAATAAAGTGGCTGCAATATTAAACGGGAAAAATTATAATATATATGACACTGAACATAAAAAACAAATTCTTTCCCAAATTGCAAATGTTACCTCAAAGGCCACTGCACAACAAATTGATATTATTTTTCAAAAGCTAACTTAAGCTTGGTTAAAATGTTCATTAAAAAGCTTTAATTTATTACTCTCCTCATTTCACTAATCATATAATGCTCATACAACGAATCACCTAATTATTCCAAAACGAAATGAGAGGGATTAATATGGATTTGCATGAGCTACATTATGAAATAATTTATTTAGACAAAGAAACAGATGATGAAGTGAAATTCAAACACATGTTTCATATGGATGATTTAAGCCATAACTTAGCTCTTAATATCGCTAGTAGTTTAATCGAACGTGACAAGGCACATGTGGTCTATATTAAATTAATGCACTTAGACGAACATGATCACGAATTAGTTAGTAATGTTGTCACTGTGAAAAGAATTAAAGACGGAAAGATAATTGCTTCATATTTAGATAGTAAGTTAAAAAAAATTGTAGAAATAGTATTATAAAGAAGATCAAATGGGGCGAACTCATATGTCGGATTAACTGACATATGGGTGCCCTTTTTTTATTGCTGGGGGAGTATCTCTGCAGGGATTTTTATTTGTAGCTGATAAACCGCTCTATTTTAAATATAATTAACAGTTTTTTATTCAATTTAGGAAGAATAAGAGCATATTTGCTAGTTTATCACTAATAAGAAAATAAAAACCAGCCCTTTATTTAAATTGGACTGGTTTCTTTAAATTATGCTTTCAATAATTCTTGAATTAAATTTTCATTGAATTCTTGATTGCGTAACATTTCTATTTCTAATTTATACGGCGGAACCTTGTTGTTTTTATCTTCCCCAACATATGGAGTTTCTAAAATTTTAGGAATGTCCATTAGTTGTGGATGATGAACAATATAGTTTAATGCTTTAAATCCAATCGATCCAAAGCCAATGTTCTCATGTCTGTCTTTTCGACTTCCCATTGGATTCTTACTATCGTTAATATGAAGTACTTTTATTTTATCAATCCCGATTAAGTGATCGAATTGCTGTAAGACACCATCAAAGTCATTAACGATGTCATATCCAGCGTCATTAATATGACATGTATCAAAACAAACTGATAATTTATCGTTGTAATGTACACCTTCCATAATTCTCGCTATTTCTTCGAATGATTTACCACATTCTGATCCTTTTCCAGCCATTGTTTCAAGCGCAATCTGTACTGGAGTTTCAGCTGTTAATACTTCATTTAAACCTTGAATAATTCTAGCGATACCAGCATCTTCACCAGCGCCTACGTGAGCACCAGGGTGTAATACGATTTGTTTTGCTCCTAATGCTGCTGTACGGTCTATTTCTTTTTGTAAAAATTCAACACCTAATTCATAGGTAGCTGGATTTGTAGTATTTCCAATATTGATAATATATGGTGCATGGACTACGATATCAGCAATTCCATTTTCAGCCATATGTTTTAAACCCGCTTCAATATTTAAATCTTCAATTGCTTTACGGCGTGTATTTTGAGGTGCACCTGTATACACCATAAATGTATTAGCACCATAACTTGCAGCTTCTTCACTAGAGGCTAAAAACATCTTCTTACCGCTCATTGAAACATGAGATCCTATTCGTAACATTCTTTCAGCTCCTACCTTAATTAATCATACTTACCATTTTAACACGAAAATCAAACATGGTTAAATTGTTCGCCTGTTTATAAAGAAAACTTGCCGATTGGCAAGTCTTAGGCGAAGACAGAGGTTTAGTTGCACTTATACTTTATTCCTAAAATTGGCTACCACGTCGAATTAACTTCCTCGTTGCCAATTTATACTTTCTTAAAGTGTAAAAGAAAAAGAAAGGAATATTCTTCCTTTCTTTTTTCAAACTATCTACTCGTTTTTCTTTTCACATTATTTTTAAATGATTCTCTTTGTGCATTCAATTTACGTTTATAGCCAGGTTTAACTTTAGATGGCTTTTTAATTGCTTTATTAGCAACTGCATCTAAATTACGATCTGTTTTTTTACGAAGCTTACGTTTTGCGCGTGGACCTAAATCAACCCACTCACCTTTTTTAAGTTCACGATGCTCAAATGTAATACCACGGTCTTGAAGCTTGTCTAATGCTTGATCATCTTCTTGGTCATAGATAGTAATCGCAGTTCCAGAGAAGTTTGCACGCCCTGTACGTCCTACACGGTGGACATAAAAGTCTAAATCTGCTGGTAATTCAATATTTATTACATGACTTACCCCTTCAATATCGATGCCTCGGGAAGCTAGGTCAGTAGCAACAATATATTGGAACTCTAAATCTTGAATTTGCTTCATCATTTTTTTACGTTCACGAGGAGTTAAATCTCCGTGAATTTGACCAACTTTTAAGCCATATGATGATAATTGAGTCGCAACTTCTTCAGCCTTTTTCTTCGTATTTGTAAAGACAATTGCTAAATATGGCTGAAAACTTAATAAAATATCTTTAGCCATTTTAACTTTGTCCTTATGTCTGCTTGGAACAATGATATGTTCAATTTTCTGAGCTGAAAGTTGTTGCGGATTAATATGAATATGTTCAGGATTGTCCATATACTTTTTCAAAAACGGTTTAAGCTTCTCAGGAATTGTCGCCGAAAAAACAAGCATTTGTAGTTTCTTTGGCATTTTTGATGCAACTTGGTCCACATCATGGATAAATCCCATATCTAACATTAAATCTGCTTCATCTACTACTAAATATTTCGTAGTATGAACTAATAATACATTATCATTTACTAAATCTTTAATACGTCCAGTAGTTCCGATTACGATATGTGGCTGTTTTTTTAGTTTTTCAACAGTACGTTTGTAGTCAGTTCCTCCAACGAAGTTTTTTGCAGTTAACTGCTCATCTTCTGGACAACATTCAATGATTGCTTGAACATCATTATAAATTTGAGTTGCTAATTCACGAGTTGGAGCAGTTATTACTAATTGTACTTGATCTAAAGATGGATCTAATGTATTAATCGTCGGAATTAGATATGCATGAGTCTTTCCTGACCCTGTTTGCGATTGACCGATTACACTACGTCCAGTTTTAACTTGAGGAATGATCTTTTGTTGAATTTCTGTTGGTTCTGAAAAGTGTTTCTTCTCTATCGCTTCCAAAATAAATGGTTTTAATTGAAAATTTTTAAATGAAATTGCCATATAACTCACCTTCTTAATTTAAACTTTCTATGTAATGAGGAATCTAACTCCTCGTACAAAATAGCTACAATTATCTATTATACAATAGATTTGCCCAATAAGGCTAATTCTAATTTTTCTTTCTTCTTTTTTAGCATTTTAATTTTTATTCTGTCCTATACTAACCATTTCAAATTATGTGCATAGCCTAAGTAATAAAGAGCATTTTTGAAAGGAGGTATTAGATTGGGATTACTTGATAAGTTTAAGAAAAAAAATAAACAGCCTTTTCCTATGAGCGGTCCAAATTATTATAATAGTTATCAACAGCCTTATCAAAATTCACAAAATCCATACGGTGCAAGACCAAATTTTGATCAACGATATCCATATCCCCAATCGCCACAGCAACCTTATCAGCAATTTCAACAACAGTTTTATCCACCTATCCAACAAATAGTTGGGCAACAAGGTCATTATCAGCAACCAATTTCATATCAGCCGCAGTTAAACGCACATCAACAATATATAAGCCAAAATAAAATTTTACAACCTGTTCCTTTTCAAAATCAGCCAGTAATGCAGGCACAAGGCGGTAGTAATTATCAGCAACAAGAACCACAAAATCAATACCCAATGACTGGGCAAAAACCCGAAAAAGAAGATGATGGCAGTCCAGGTTTTTTCTCACGTTTAATGGGTGGAGACACTTCTATTACAGGTGTCATCGGTGGTATGCAAAAAGCTGTTCAAGCTGCTCAACAAGTTACGCCAATGATTCAACAATACGCTCCTGCTATTAAAAATTTCCCTTCAATTTACAAAATATTTAAAGCAGTAAATACCGATGATCCGGTCGACACAAAAAAAAGTAAAAAAAATGAAGCGAATGCAATAATAGATGTAGAGCAAATAAAAGAAACAAAACCAAAAAGAAGAAAAAAAGCTCCAGTTAAGTCAGAAGTAGAAGTAGAACCATCTCATAATATTGAAGAACCTGCATCAAATGTAAATCCAAAACCAAAATTGTTTATGTAAATTTTCTTTTTCTTTGTATAGTAGTATCTCCCTCCTTTATAATAAAAAATGACAACAATATTATAAAGGAGGGGCTACTCCATGAAAGTTATTAAAGTTACCCCACGAGGCTATTGCTATGGAGTTGTAGATGCAATGGTCATTGCTAGAAATGCAGCTAAAGATCCATCATTACCAAGACCAATCTACATACTTGGTATGATTGTTCATAATAAACATGTTACAGACGCATTTGAAGAAGAAGGAATCATTACTTTAGATGGTCCAAGCAGATTAGATATTTTAGATAAGATTGAAAAGGGTACTGTTATTTTCACCGCCCATGGAGTTTCTCCAGAAGTAAAATCAAAAGCAATCAAAAAAGGACTTACGACGATTGATGCAACATGTCCAGATGTAACTAAAACACATGATTTAATTAAAGAACGAATGGCTGAAGGCTATCACTTTATTTATATTGGTAAAAAAGGACATCCGGAACCAGAAGGCGCAGTTGGAATCGCTCCTTCGATTGTTCACTTAATTCAAAATAAATCTGATATTGATGCTTTAGATATTCCTACTGATAAAATTATCATTACAAATCAAACAACTATGAGCCAATGGGACGTAGTAGAATTAATTCAATACTCAATTAAAAAATATCCGACTGCTCATGTCCATAAAGAAATTTGTATGGCAACTCAAGTACGTCAAGAAGCGATTGCTGAACAAGCAGGACAAGCAGATTTAACAATAGTCGTAGGTGACCCGATGAGTAATAACTCAAATAGACTTGCACAAGTTTCACATGAAATTGCAGGAACAAAGGCATTTCGTATTTCAGATATTACTGAACTTCAATTAAAATGGTTAGAGGGCGTTGAGACTGTAGCAGTTACTTCTGGAGCTTCTACTCCAACACCGATAACACGTGAGGTTGTCGCATTTTTGGAGAAATACGATCCAAACGATGAAAGCACTTGGGATACAAAATCAATAGTAGAATTAAATAAAATATTACCTAAAGTTAGAATAAAAGACTAAACAAAAAGGACTTCTGGATTTTTAACCCTGAAGTCCTTTTTTTAGTGAAAATACGATTAAATAAATGTAAATGGATCAGTGTGGATGGTTGAAGCGATAATTTCACAAGCCATGTTTTTTTCTTTTAATTTATTATCTAAAAGACGTTTAACACCTAATTTCATTACTTTTTCAATATTGTGTCCTGCATCAACTATATTTAAATTAAGCATTTTAAAGTCCTGTGCCACATGATAATAAATATCACCACTTAAATAAACATCTGCACCATTTCTTTTTGCATGATAGGCAAACTTATTTCCGTCTCCACCTACAATGGCAACCTTTTTTACTCGTTCGCTTAAGTTCCCAACCACTCTTACACCTTGTAAATCTAATTTTTCTTTCACATAATAAGCAAATTCTTCTAACGAAATTTCTTCTTTAAGGCTTCCTATTCTTCCAATCCCGAATGTTTTGCCTTCATTTTCTAGTGTGTAAGTATCATATGCCACTTCTTCATACGGATGAGCTTTTTGCATCACTTTAAGAACTTGTTTTAATTTTAATTGGGGAACAACTGTTTCGAGCTTTACCTCATCAACTTTTTCTAATTGACCCTGTTGCCCAATAAATGGTGTTGTCCCTTCTAAAGGCATAAATGTCCCTGTCCCATTCGAACTAAAGGTACAATGGCTGTATTGGCCAATATGACCTGCTCCAGCATCACAAATTGCGTTTAATACAATTTCTGCATGTGTTTTCGGTACAAATACAACTAACTTAATTAATTTTTCTACATATGTAGGAACGAGAACTTTCGTATTTTCTAATTGTAAAGCTTCAGCTAAAAAATCACTCACACCGATCTCTGCAATATCAACATTTGTATGTGCTGCAAAAACGGCTATATCATGTTTGATACAAAGTTCCACAATTTTACCCGGTTCACTGTCTGTCTCTATCTTTTTTAAAGGACGATAAATAATAGGATGGTGAGCAATAATTAGGTTCGCTCCTATTGAAATTGCCTCTTCTACGACATCCTTTGTGACATCTAATGCAATTAATACCTTTGTCACTTGTTTTGATAATGTACCAATTTGAAGACCATTTGGATCACCTTCCTCAGCTAAATGCTTAGGGAATAGTTCTTCAAATTGCTGTACTACCTGAAAACCATTTATCGATTTCATGAAAGCACCTCTTTTATCCACTCAAGTTTCTGTTCGACTTCTTTAATTTTCTGAACTGATTCCTCTGTTTGTTTTGCTGATTCAAGTTGAGTTAGGATTCTTTCAAAATTATTTCTTTCATGTTCCCATTTCTTCTTAAATGCATCATTTTTGTTTTTTAATAAGAATGGGCCTATAAATAACTCCATATCTTTCATTTCACCGTATGCACTATTAGGATTTGATTTAGAAGCTACTAGAATTTCATAGATTTTTCCATCCTCTTCTAATATATCTTCTTCCACAAGAGAATATCCTTCTTGATCAAGCCAATTTCTGATTTGTTGTGCACCAATATTTGGTTGTAAAACTAACGTTTCAACACCTTGAAGTTTTTCTTTACCATTTTCTAATATGCTAGAAATTAAAGAACCACCCATTCCAGCTATTGTTATGACATCTACTTCGTTTGGTACTAAAACTTCCAGCCCGTCTCCCATTCTCGCTTCAACAATTCCTTCTAGCCCACTTTGACGAATCGTAGAACGTGCTGAATTATATGGACCTTCAGTAATTTCCCCTACAATTGCTGCGGTACATCTTTTATTTAAAACTGCATAACAAGGTAAATAAGCATGATCTGATCCAATATCAGCTAATTTCGTGCCCTCTGGTATGTAATCAAATACTCTTTTTAAACGCTTTGATAAATTAACTTCATTCATAAAAAAATCACCATTTCATTTTATTTTCATAACTTTATTTTACACTATAGTAGTCAATAAACCAAAATGACCTCTTCTTAACGAAGAGGTCATTTTATATGCTTGCTTATTTTTTCTCAGATAACCATTTAGCAACAGCATCCAATTGTGGTCCTTGTAGTAAACCAGCTGGCATTCCGCCTTCTTTACCGTTTTTAAGAATGTCTTTGATTTGATCTTCTGAGTATCTTGAACCTACTTTAGTTAAGTTTGGTCCTACAACCCCTTGTAATTGATCACCATGACAGCTAACACATGTTTGAGCATATATTTCATCTGGCTTAGTTGATGCTGTTTGCGCCGGTTTTTTGTCACCGTTTGCAATTTCATCAGCCTGTTTTGCTCCTTTTAATGAAATAATTAGCATGACTGCGATTCCTAGTGCTGCAATTAGAGCAAAAGGAATTAATGGATTTCGTTTCATTATGATCCCCCTTATGTAACCCCTTAAAAAAATAAAATTAATTACTATAACATTATTATTGTATACGATTAAAAACAATAAAAAAAGTATTATATTGGATAAATTTAAAAATTGTTAAACGATTTCAAAATTATATAAACCTTCCTACTATAAAGAATTAAATTCGATCTAGCATATTTGCAAATTATATTTGTATAAACTCACCTCTTGATAAATGAAATAAGTAAGTTTTTTTAAGAAACCATTTAAAACCAGCGTCACCCATTAAACTCTTAAATCGAATTTAATCATCTCCACCAAAAAACTAAAGCAAATGATTCAACTAAATTTTATAATGAAATTCTAATAAATAATTGCTATTACGATATAGGTAATATGTCTTCAAACCATTTATTTTATATTTAGTAGTATTGAACTAATTATAAAAATTATTAAAAAAGTAGGGAAAATGAGTATTTGCAAATTTAAAGACAATTCTGTAAAATAAAGTAAATAGATAACCAATTGTTTAAAAAGATGGAATTACTACTAGCGTCTCCATAATTTATAATAACCATTTTTGCTTAAATTATCCTATGATTCATCTTTAGAATAAATAGTTAAAAGATCAATTTTAATATTGTTCTAAGAGAATCGGATTTCCATCTCGTTCATTGGTCATCCAGTTCGTATTACTTAGTATGTAGCATAGCACTACAATTATATATTTAGTACGGACATTCGATATATTTTGACAAAATTTTTATTGTGACATATTTACTAATTAAAACGTTTTCATTTTTGATATTTTGGATAAAAAATAAAAAAGTTTACCCAATAAAGGATAAACTCTTTTTAAACATTCTATTCTAAGAAATCTTTTAGACGTTTGCTGCGGCTTGGATGACGTAATTTACGTAGAGCTTTCGCTTCAATTTGACGAATACGCTCACGTGTAACTCCAAATACTTTACCAACTTCTTCTAAAGTACGAGTACGTCCGTCATCTAAACCAAATCGTAAACGTAAAACATTTTCTTCACGATCTGTTAATGTATCAAGAACATCTTCTAATTGCTCTTTAAGCATTTCATAAGCTGCATGCTCAGCTGGCGAAGTTGCTTCAGAATCTTCAATGAAATCACCTAAATGTGAATCATCTTCTTCACCAATTGGTGTTTCTAATGAAACTGGCTCTTGAGCAATTTTAAGGATTTCTCTAACTTTTTCTGGTGGTAAATCCATTTCTTCACCAATTTCTTCAGGAGATGGCTCGCGACCTAGATCTTGAAGTAATTGACGTTGAACACGAATTAATTTATTAATTGTTTCCACCATATGAACTGGAATACGGATTGTTCTTGCTTGGTCAGCAATTGCACGAGTAATCGCTTGACGAATCCACCAAGTCGCATATGTACTAAATTTATAACCTTTACGATAATCAAACTTTTCAACGGCTTTGATTAATCCCATATTACCTTCTTGAATAAGGTCTAGGAACAGCATACCGCGTCCTACATAACGTTTTGCAATACTTACTACTAATCGTAAGTTCGCTTCCGCTAGGCGTCGTTTCGCTTCCTCATCGCCTTCTTCAATACGTTTCGCTAAATTGATTTCATCTTGTCCAGAAAGTAAATCAACTCGACCAATTTCTTTTAGGTACATACGTACTGGATCATTAATTTTTACTCCAGGAGGAACACTTAAATCATTTAAGTCAAATTCTTCTTCCTTCTCTAATTGAGTTCCTCTAGGTTCATCATCAGCGTCACCAACAATATCAATACCTTGTTCACCTAGTTGCTCATAAAATTCTTCAAGTTGATCTGAATCAATTTCAAATCCGTTTAAACGATCTGCAATTTCTTCATATGTAATTACACCACGTTTTTTACCATTTTCAATTAATAATGCTTTTACTTGATCAAGTGTTACTTCTGTTTCCGTATCTTTAGAACGAGCCGATTTATCAGCCATCTGTTCCCCTCCTTCGAAAAGTTCGCGAATCATTTAACATATTTCATACTAGATCTTAGCTGTGTGATTTGTTGAAGAATCGTTGCAGCTTTTACAAAATCTCCTTCACGTTCAGCTTTTTTCAGATCTATTTCTTTTTCACGTATACGTTGTTGTTTATCATAGTTGTTTAATGCATCTAAATAATCCTTTAACTCTCGCTCTGTTAGTTCAGGTGCTATCTGTAAATTGACAATTTTTGAAACTACTTCAAGTAACCTTTTTGAAGGAAGGTAATTCATAAATTTACTAATATTAGACTCATTGCCCTCTTCATAATAAGCATAAAGATGGATTATAATCTCGGAATAATCATTATTGTAGAATAGACCCTGATATTGCTGTCTCACTTTCTCAGCCACGTCACTGCTATTTAACATATGAGCTAAAAGTAATTGTTCAGCTCGAACATGTGCAGGAAGAAGTGTCTTAGAAGTAATATCGCGTTTGATATCAGTTTTTACTTCTGTTACATTAGATATACGATTTGCCTGATTACTATATTGTCCAAATTCCTTCTTAAGTACTTCAATCGAGATAGAAAACTCTTTTGAGAGTTGATTTAAGTAATAATCTTGTTCAATCAGTTGACTTAGTTTAGCAATTTCTTGTAGCATTTCTTTTATATACTGAAATTTAACAGTTTCATCTAAAAGATTTTTTCCTTTTCGATGATATTGCATTTTAAAACTCATTAATGATACACTAGCTTCAATAATAGAGGTATTAAATTTTTCTGGACCAAATTGTCTTATATATTCATCGGGATCTAAGCCATCAGGCATTTGTGCAACTTTAATTGTAAATCCTTCTTTTTGAAGAACTTTAGCTGCTTTTTCAGTTGCGTTAATACCAGCTTGATCTGAATCATAACAAATAATAAGTTGATCAACAGATGTTTTCAAGACTTTCGCTTGATCCTCTGTTAATGAAGTTCCCATGGTTGCAACTGCATCATGGACACCAGCTCTAAACGCAGAAATGACATCTGCAAAACCTTCCATTAAGATTGCCCGATTTTGCTTTCTCATGACATTCTTTGCTTGGTAAAATTGATATAATAATTTTCCTTTATGGAAAATTGAAGATTCAGGACTATTTAAATATTTTGGTGAACCTTCACCCATTATTCTTCCACTGAATGCAACAATTTTTCCTTGATGGTTATGAATCGGAAAAATTAATCGATTTCTAAATCGATCATAGTAATTACCATCACGTTCACTTCGAACAACTAGACCAGCTTTCTCCATGATTGGCATTGGATAGCCACGTTTTTCTAACACTTTAGTAACAGCATCCCAAGAATCTAAAGCAACACCAAGCTCAAAATGCTTTATTTCCTCTTTCGAAATACCTCTGTTAAGTAGGTATTCTAACGCCTGTTTACCTTCAGTTGTGTTAACTAATAGATGATGATAGTACTTTTTGACAAACTCATGAGCTTCAAGCATAATGCCTTGCTCAGTAGCTTGTGGATTCTTGACTGTGTCAACCGTATCTGAAGGTAAAGTGATATTTGTATTTTTTGCAAGCTGATGGACAGATTCTTGAAAGTTAAGTCCTTCAAGCTGCATAATGAAAGAAATCGCATTTCCTCCAGCACCGCATCCAAAACAATGAAAAATTTGTTTTTCAGGAGACACAGAAAAAGATGGTGTGCTTTCTCCATGAAAAGGACATAGTCCAAAATAATTTCTTCCTTGTTTTTTCAGAGGAACATACTCACTTACTACATCAACTATGTCGACTGACTGACGAACCTGCTCGACAAGTTCATCGGGAATTCTGTTTCCCATACTGACAGCTCCATATACTATTTTATTCGATAAAACTCACTGTATTCCTTCATGATTCGACAAAAATATTTCCATATATTAAAACTTAAGTTAATTTACTTTATTAAGTCATATATGAATTAATAATTATCTAAAAAAGAAGTGCTAAACAGTAGTTCATAAGCATTGCATTCAACTGCTAGTTCTGGTTTTCATTAACCCATTTATTTATCGCTTATGATTAATTTCTACACGTCTTTTGTAATTCCTTCAAAACATGTATCGATTTATGTAGTTTTATTTCCATCCTTCAATAAACTAGGAAGCACATATTCATAGTTTATTCGTAAGTATAAAAAGTTAAACCTATTATTAGTTCATTTCATACAATTTTTTATTATAATCTATTTTAATTAGGAAATCTAGCAATAAGTACTAAAGAATTTCAACTTTTACATACGATCCTAATTTATTTAAATTCCTATTTTAAAAAGATGAAAACACATTAGATTACTCTAATGTGTCAGTCTAAAAAGATCAATCATCATTTTTAATTTCTAAAAAATTATCTTATCTGCTTATTTTGATAATAATAATTTAATATTACATTAGCGGATTCTTCTACTGCCTTACTTGAAACATCTACAACTTTACAGCCAATTTGTTTAACAACATTATTGAAATGTTTTAGTTCCTCTTCAATTCTTGAAATATTAGCATAACTAGCTCCGTCGTGCAGTCCTAAGGAAATTAATCTTTCTTTTCGAATATTGTTTAACTTTTCTGGAGAAATCATTAACCCAATGCACTTTTCTTTTGGAACTTTAAGTAGTTGTTCTGGTGGATCTACTTCTGGAACTAAAGGCACATTGGCAACTTTAAATCCTTTATGAGCAAGATATTGTGATAAAGGAGTCTTTGATGTTCTAGATACACCAATTAAGACAATATCAGCTTTTTCAATACCTCTTGGGTCTCTTCCATCATCATATTTAACCGCAAATTCAATTGCTTCTATACGTTGGAAATAATCCTCATCTAGTTTGCGAACAACACCTGGTTCATTTCTAGGTTCAAGTTTATGAATCGTTGAAATTTTATCGATTAATGGACCGATTAAGTCATAAACAATTACACCAGCACCTTGCGCTTCTTCTAATAATTTCTTTCTCATATCAGGTTTTACTAATGTGAATACAATAATACCATTATTTTCTTTTGCTACTTGAACTATTTCAATTAATGTTGCATTATCTTCAACGTATGGTACACGTCTAATCTCGAATTTTTGATGAAATTGACTAATAGCCGCCTTTACGACATGCTCTGCTGTTTCTCCAACAGAATCTGATACAACATAAACGATTGAATTGCCCATATGTTCACCTCTTAACTTTACTAAAACATATCATTGTTCATTAAGTCTACAATCGCACGAGTAAAATTTGTTTTTGTAAATCGACCAATTACCTCAAGTCCATGCTCACTTTCACGAACAACAGGGACAGCATCAATTTGTTTTTCAATTAAACTCTTAGCTACATTATAAATTGTATCATCTTTATAGCAAATTGTAATGTTTGGCATCCGCGTCATGATAATATCTACGGGTAATGTATGCAAATCTTTATTTCCTATACTTGCACGGAGTAAGTCTTTTCTCGAAAGTACTCCTGTTAAAACCGAATTTTGATCAACAACAAATAACGTTCCTACATCCTCAAGAAACATTGTAACGATCGCATCATATACTGATGAACTTCGATCCACTACAACAGGAATCGCCTGAAATTCCTTTACAGTCAATTTTTTTATTCTGTCAATGACCTGTGCACCGCTTGTTCTTCCTGTGTAATAATATCCTACTCGTGGTCTTGCTTCTAAAAAACCAGTCATTGTAAGAATAGCTAAATCCGGGCGAAGCGTAGCTCTTGTAAGTGCTAGCTTATCAGCTATATGTTCACCTGTAATTGGTCCATTACTTTTTACTATTTCAAGTATTTGAGTTTGTCGCTTTGTCAGTTCTATTTCCCTCACCCCTAACTATCCAATATGTTATACTCTCTAATAAATATTATATACTATTTTTACAATTTAAAAAAGAAAGAAGGAAATAGGTAGCCTATTTCCTTCCTTAGGTTTCTGAATTTTTATTATTTTTCAGAAAATTATCCATATTTTTCAATTGCTCTAAAAATTTACGTGACTTTAAATAGATCCCACTATATTCATCATAATAAGAAAATAAAATTTGTTGTAAGTTTTTCTTAGTTGCTTCACTAACCTCAATTTTACCAAGTCGATTTACATCAAAATGATAAAATAACCTCATTAGCTTAACCGACTTTTCAGTAACAGAAAAAGCATATGGATCGGTCTGTTTACAACGCTGACATAAAAACCCACCTTCTTTAACAGAAAAGGCTACAAATATATTTTCATTTGCACTACGTCTACAATTTATGCATTGATCAAAAAATGGGTGATATCCTAACACAGGTATCATTTTCGTCATAAATAAATAAGTCAAAACTTCAGCATCTGCACCTTCATTCATGTGCTGTAGTAATTGAAGGACTAATTCAAATAAATACGGATTATTTTTTTTCTCATCTACAGCTTTATCTGTAAGTTCTACAACAATCGAAGCGTACGCAGTTGCAACTAAATCACTTCTTAATTCTCGATATGAATCAATCAGTTCACCTTGACTTAATGTACCTAATCCAGATCCTTTTTGAATTAAAAACGACCCATATGTAAAGAGTTGTGTAACAGAAGCAAGTCGACTATTCGTCTTCTTCGCTCCTCTTGCCACAACTCCTATCTTACCTAATTCTCTTGTTAAAAGAGTAATAATAACATTTGATTCTCCATAAGCGTTTGCCCGTAATACAATTCCTTCTACACGCTGTAACATTTAACTCACCATCCAATTGGATGAAGGTTAAGTATGTAGGGAATCAATATCAGCTATTTCTTCATCAATGTAACTTTTCTGATCCACATGTTCCTGTTCAAGCTGCTTAAACAATAAATACGTCTCAACATTTCCAGTTTTAGAAAAGACATCCCAGGTAAAATTCAACATTGAGAAACCACCTTTCAAGAATAGCTACAACTCATTGCTCATTACCTATAGCCAAATTACTTTCCCTGCTTACTTATAATGTGACCTTCTCTCCCGATTTTCATGTGTATAAAATTTATTAAAATAACAAATAAAAAGCTTGCAAAATCAAAAGAAGTGTGTTGGGCTTTTTAAATAACGGTAATATTACTAGCCCCCTGATTCTAAGCCCCTATCGCTTAATTTTTGCCTTTTAATACTCATCCTCACGGAAACCTAAATCTCTTAATTGAGACATACGATTACGCCAATCTTTTTGAACCTTAACCCATAACTCTAAGAATACTTTTGTATCAAGCAAGTTTTCTATATCTAAACGAGCACGCTTGCCAACCTCTTTTAACATGCTACCTTGCTTTCCGATAATAATACCTTTTTGGGAAGATCTTTCAACCACAATTGTTGCATTCACGTATATTGCATTTCCTTCTGGTCTTCTTTCAATTTGCTCAATAATAACAGCAATTGAATGTGGAACCTCTTCTCTAGTCAAATGCAATACTTTTTCTCTTATTAATTCTGAAATGATAAATCTTTCAGGATGATCTGTTACTTGATTTGCAGGGTAATATTGCGGACCTTCTGGTAAATAAGTTTTAATAACTTTTAATAAGCGATCGACATTATTCCCTTGTAATGCTGAGATTGGAACAATTTCAGCAAATTGGTATAAGTCTTTGTATTTATTGATTAAATCAAATAACTGTTCAGGATGAATTGTATCAATTTTATTAATAACTAAAATAACTGGACTACGACTTCCTTGCAGCTTCTCAATAATGAATTCATCTCCACGACCAAATCCTTCATTGGCATTTACCATAAATAACGTAGCGTCAACATCCTTAATTGAGTCTTGAGCTACCTTTACCATAAAATCACCAAGTTTGTGTTTTGGTTTATGGATTCCTGGCGTATCGATAAAGACAATTTGTGCATCATCTTCCGTAAAAACGCCTTGAATTTTATTACGAGTTGTTTGAGGCTTATCACTCATTATAGCTATTTTTTGACCAATTACTCGATTTAGGAATGTACTTTTCCCTACATTTGGTCTACCTATAATTGAGACAAAACCTGATTTATAACTTTCTTTATTCATTCAAATCCTCCGATGTAAATGCTCCTGGCAATAATTCTTTTACTGATGTTTCTTGGATTGCTCCATTTAAGTTTGCTAAATATACGATTGTATCTGGACCACTAAGTTCAAATAAAACTTGACGGCATGCCCCGCAAGGCGCAACAGGTCCCTCGGTATCAGCGACTACTGCCACTGCTGTAAACTCCGTAATGCCTTCTGAATACGCTTTGAATAATGCAGTACGTTCTGCACAATTCGTTAGACCATATGATGCATTTTCTATATTACAACCACGAATAACTTGACCATCCTTAGTAAGTAATGCTGCACCAACTTGAAATTTCGAATATGGTACATATGCATTTACTCTAGCTTTTATCGCTTCATTTATAAGTTGTTGTTTATCCATTTATGTAGCCTCCTATTATAAGCCCGAACAAAAAAAGTGGGGTCTTATTAACGTAGTATAGTAAAATACGGAAAAAATAGCAAAGCACCTATAATGATTGAAACAATTGCAGCGACTAACACTGCACCAGCTGCCACATCCTTCGCTTTTTTTGCTAAAGGATGTTTATTAGGTGATGCTAAATCTACAACTGCCTCAATTGAAGAATTTACAAGCTCTAGCGAAATGACCATTGTAATAATAAGTAGAAGAATTAACCAATCTATTCGACTAATATGTAAATAAAATGCAAGGCCGATTGAAATAAGGGCTGCAAATAAATGGATTTTTATATTTCTTTCTTCTTTAATGACTTTAAAAATACCACTAAATGCAAAACCAAAAGATCTAAATAATGTCGCTCTTTTTTTAGAGTCTTTCAAGGCCATATTTTTCTAATATTTCCTTTTGTTTTGTAAACATCACTTTCTCATCGGCTTCATTCATATGATCATAACCTAGTAAATGTAAACATCCGTGCACTGCTAAAAAACCTAATTCACGGCGGAACGAATGACCATACTCCTCAGCTTGTCTCTTAGTAGTAGGAATTGAAATGACAATATCACCTAAAGTACGCGGTAAGTCCACACCAATGATTTCAATTTCTCCTTCCCCTAATTCTTCCATTGGAAATGAAATTACATCAGTAGCACGATCTTTCTCTCGATACTCTTTATTAATTTCATGAATTCTTTCATCATCTACAAATGAAACTGCAATTTCAACTTCACCAGTTACACCCTCATATTCAAGTGCACACTCTAGTAAACCCTTTATATCAGATTGCTGTTCGTTAGTCACTTCATTTGTTTCATCTATAAAATCTATTTCTAATTGAACCATTATTTCACCTTATCTTTCATCTGGATACTGTATTCTTGAATGGAAAGTTCCTTTTAAAGTCTCACACAATGATTTCTCAACAATATATAATTCTTTTAAATTTAATTCACACATTGCAAACTGACCATCATTCAAGCGATCATGCATAATCGAAGAAACTAATACCTCGATTTTTTCCATATCAGGGTCTTTTAACGAACGAACTGCCGCTTCAACACTATCAGCAATTCCTACAATTGCCGATTCCTTTGAATGAGCCTTTGGACCAGGATATCTAAAATCAATTTCTTTAACATCAGGATTCGTCTCTTTTTCTTTGTAATAAAAATACTTTAATAAAGTTGTACCATGATGCTCTGCTGCAATATCAATAATATCTTTTGGCAAATTATATTTTTTTAGTATTGTTACACCATCACTTACATGCCTTAAAATGATATCTTTACTTTGAATCGGTTTAATACGATCATGGGGATTATGACCACCCATTTGATTTTCTATAAAGAATCCTGGATTATTCGTTTTACCTATATCATGATAATATGCTCCAACTCTAGCTAACAAACCATTTGCACCGATCGCTTCACAAGCACCTTCAGCTAAATTTGCAACCATTATACTATGATGATATGTACCCGGAGCCTCTAATAAAATTTTTCTTAATAAAGGATGATTTGGACTACCCAACTCAACAAGTTTAAATGAGGACACCATCCCAAACGAATCTTCTACAAAAGGTAAAATCCCCATCGTAATGACACTTGATAAAACTCCAGAAGTAAGTCCCATTAATAAATAAATCCCAATTTCTACAGATGAATATTGACCATTCCGAATTAAAATCAAAGAAAACAGAGTAGCAATATTAACAAGCGAAATTAAAAATCCAGCATGGAGAATCATTGAACGCTTATTTTTAACCTCATTTAAAAATAAAACGGCGATTGAACTAAATAAAATATAGATTCCAGTCGAGTAATTAATTGCGCCATTTACATCTTCATTAAACATTAAACTACCGCAAATAGAGAAAATAATCGACGAAACCATTAAATATCGATTACCTAATAAAAACTTTATTAACAAAGTCCCAATCGCAACTGGAGCTACATATACAAGGCCAGAAAACTCAACTTTTTGAAACAAGCTTACAATTTTCAAAATTAAGATTGTAAAAATTACAATGCTATAGTATGTAACGATGTATATATTCCCTTTATCTTTTAAAGTTGCCGTTTGCTTCAATACGAAGTACGCCAATACTCCAATTAATAAAATTAATCCAATATACGGTTGAATCGACTGTTTGTTTTTTATTAAACCAACTAATTTTAATTGATCATATTTTTCCTTTGTAATTGTTTCTCCGGCTTTTACTAAGACTTGTCCTTGTAAAATATAGACACTATCTACATTTTCACTTTCTAGACGTCTTCTCTCTTTTGTCGCTTCGACATCATAAAAGTAGTTTGGAACAATAGCAAAATCGCCAATTGAGATCATCGCATCCTTTAGTGAAGGATTAACGCTTACATATGATAATTCATTTCGCAGCTTTCCACGAGATTCTTCGATTTGGCTCGTAGTAATTTCCTCAGACATAACATTATTAATAGCTGTATTTAACGAAGCTTTAGTAATATTTAACTGTTCATCTGACGATTTAACTAAAGTACTAAATACACTATCTTCTAAGTTTTTACGAATGTCGTCAGGCAGTTTTTTCTTTACATCACTTGTTTCTTTATCAATTAATGCTTGTCCTGTAGGATTATCACTCTTTGCATTTTTGTTTTTCACTTCTGTTACAATATCAAAAATTGAATTTACTATGTCAATACGCTTTTGTGTATAACTTTCCTCGTATTTATATACATCCTCAACTCTTGATTCAGCCTCTTGTCGCTTTTTAGCTGTAGCTCCTTTATCCTCAATCGTGATAGGTGAATAAATATTATCATCAGCAATTGATAATAGCTGAATGTCGTATTTTACCGGTCTAACATGACTAACTAAAAGAAGAAAACTTAATAAGCTGAATGCAATGGTACATAGTAATATGACAAGAGTTTGATTCTTAAAACGCTGAATTAAAGCTTGCAAACTATTCATTGTTTCCCCTTTCTAGAAATGCACCTCATCATAAAAATACGAAATGACCCTATCAATGTAGGGTCACTACGAATCATTCTTTTGCTAAATCATAAGCTTGAATAATCTTTTGTACAAGTGGGTGACGAACTACGTCAGTTTGTTCCAAGATCGTCATACCAATGCCCTCTACACCTTTAAGTGTATGTTGAGCTGATACTAAACCCGACTTTACTCCTTTAGGTAAATCAATTTGTGAAGGGTCACCTGTAATAACCATTTTAGAGCCAAATCCTAAACGGGTCAAAAACATCTTCATTTGAGCCATTGTCGTATTTTGAGCTTCATCCAAAATGACAAAGGCATCTTCTAAAGTACGTCCCCTCATATAAGCTAAAGGTGCAATTTCAATTGTTCCTCGTTCAATTAAACGCACAGTATGCTCTTGCCCTAAAACATCGTGTAGAGCATCATACAGTGGTCTTAAATACGGGTCAACCTTTTCCTTTAAATCTCCTGGTAAAAATCCTAAACTTTCTCCAGCTTCCACAGCAGGTCTTGTTAAAATAATTTTACTTACTTTATTATTTTTTAATGCTTGAACAGCCATGACAACTGCAAGATATGTTTTACCTGTACCAGCAGGTCCAATTCCAAATACTAAATCATTTGATTGAATTGCACGAAGATAATGTCTTTGCCCAAAAGTCTTAACTCGAATAGGTTTTCCTTTTGAATTCTTAATAATTTCTTCGTCATACAACCTAGCAAATGATGACAGCCTTCCTTCTTTAGCCATCTGAATTGAGTATGTAACATCCCTCGATGTAATACTCACTCCATTTCGAATAACCTCTAAAAGAGCTTGAATGATTTGCTCAACAGTTTTCACATCTTCATTCGTACCTGAAACTTGTACAGATTGACCACGAGACACAATCTTAACATCAAGCAAATTCTCAATTATTTCTAGATGCTTATCGTTTGTACCAAATAAGGCAATTGCTTCGTTTGGATCCTCTAGTTGTTGATTAATCGTTAGTAGTTGTTCTGGCATTACTTTAGTCCCCTTGAACAATAGTTTTCGTTTTTGTGATATCTTCTAAAACTTTATAATACATTCTTAAATTAACTTTACCATTGTCTATTGACTCGTGCAAAACTTTTTCTTGTAAAATCTTGGCATCCGGACTTAACTTTTTCATTAATTCCTTCTTACCAATTTCTTTTCCAAGTTGTGCAGCCTGCACTTTAGAGTATGTTCTAACATATTTTTCACTTTCCAGAATTGTTTTTTTACTAAAAAAGATCGGCAATTTCCATTTTATAAATTTAAATTGATACGAACTACTTTCATCTTCAAAAGACTTATATTTATTCTTATCAAATCCCCAAAATTTTATTTTATTTTCCTTAGTTCCAATATAATAACTAGTTTTTCTTTCTCCTGTAAGCACCGTAAAAGGAGTATCTAAGGGGACACTAATAATTTCCTCTCGCCAAACTTCCCCCATGATTTTGCCAACAGCTGGTACTAAAATAGGATGTTCTTCCGTACCGATTATTCCAGATACTAATATTTGACCTTTTTTCACAAAATCATTCTTTACTACAAGAGGTTTCCCTTTTTCAACAAACATGCTTGAAATAACAGCTTCTTCACTTGCAATAATATGACGTGGACTTAATGCCTTCTCAGGTTTAGGTATGTGCTTTTCAACTACCTCAAAATGAAAGGTAGTCCCATTTAATTGTACACCAATCCAGGTTAATGTTGGATTCTCATCTTGTAGCTTTTTCTGGATTATTTGCATTCTAGGTAAAGTAAATTGAGATGCGCCAGTCTTAACTCCCATCTGAGTTAAATCTTTCCGAAGTTTATACTCAACTTCAGGTGAAGCACCTTTTATATCTATTCTCCAAACCATATTTGAAAGTAAAAATAAAACTAATAAAAAGCCAACAACACCCATAACAAATCCAAAATACTTCCAAGCTCGTCTAACTTCAAAAGGAAGCCCCTTCCGGCCAATAAAATATACTTTATATTCTTTTTTCCGAGGAATATTCTTGATCCGTTTATAATCTTTCAACTCAATTGTAAACGTAATCGAATTTGTTCCACTTTTCTTCACCTCACGAAGTGGAATCCCCTTACGCATACACTCATTTAAAAAACGTTCTGGTCCAAGCCCAATCACTTTTACTTGAACCATCCCTGTAAGATTTGAAGTCCATTGGTTTTTCATCCTAATCCCCCATGTCATTAGACTGATCATGGTGTAAGTTCTAGATGCTATTCATTAATAAAATACACATGCTCAATTTCGCCTTCCAACAAAATCTCCTCAGGCAACATCGTCTTCAAAACAAAATCTTTCCCTTTAATCAACAACTGCCCCTGCTTCATTAACAAACGCAATTCATTGTCTGAGTACACAAGTAACCCTCTATGGTTTTCAATATAAATATGTAGTTGACCTAACATCGTAATACGTGGCAATTCCAATAGTACATCTGGTGGTAAGTCCATCTTACTTGACATCCATGTTTTTAAATTATGCGCTAATCTTTTCAAGATAGACTCCTCCCCCTTTCATATCATATTTATGATGATTTCTGAGAAGGTATGATATAAAAAGAAAAAGGCAATGGAAATTTAAGATGAATATTTGGATTTTATAAAAGTGGGGTTTATTGATTTTAAATTTTAGTGAGGAAATTGAGATTTATGGGTACTGGCGTCTAAATGGGGTGCGCATATTCAACCAAAATATTAAGACGTTATTTTTTTAGTTATGTCATTGAAGTTACAGCCAAATCTTTTGATACAAAAATAAAACCGAGAACAAATACTATTCTCGGTTGAAATATTTTATTTACGTTTTTACATTCTTCTTTGGATTGTAACATCTTGATAAACATCTTGTTTTCCTTGTGAAGTAGTAACCCACCAAAGAACCCCTTGTGTGAGAAAGAATAGACTCCACATTACTACAAGACCTATTGAAGTTAGATCACTATTCCCATCACCGTAAATCCCTTTGACTGTAACATAGGTGATGAGTACACTTACTATAATACCTAACAACTTAATTGGTAACGACCTTTTAGTCATAGATGTATCAATTTGTGGTGTATCATATGTTTCTGTTATGAATAGTTCTTTATTTGTTCTAGCATAATCATGAACCCCTTGTTTAATCTCATCTTGTAATCGTTCTTCGTCACCTATTGCCATCTCTTTCGTAATAAAGATTAATGTAAACGCGAATGGTACGACTATTATTAACCAACCTAAAGCAAATGCTATTCCACCTAAATCATTGTGTAAATCCCCGAACGGTGTCATTATTCCCATCTCTCCTTTACAAGTGGATGATAAACAAATGCATTGTTCATCTAAATTCATCATACCGAATACAATTAATTCTATATGTGATATAAATCACACACTTAGTTAAATTTAGACTAAAAAATTAATATTTTTTCCATTAATTTATATTGCAAAAAAACGAGAGCAAATAGCTATTCTCGGTTGCGTTTTCTCCAAACTGGATTATGCAAATTTCAATTAAATTTACTTTCAAGTCAAATTGGTTAAGTGCAGGATCTTAAACTAGTTCAGGACACACTAACTGGATATGTGTGGAGCGCAATTAAAGGATAAAGTTTACACCAAGACTGAAAATGGTGCAGATGTAGGCTGGTGGAGGAGAATACTTAACAGTTTTATAAGAAATTAAGTTTTTTTTAGTGAACGGTATTGTTATCGTAAAAAGTTAGCAAACTAATGTGATTTATTCGAGTGAAGTAATCATTTTTGAGGAGTTAATTGCAGTTTTGATTTTTTTATTTGCAGTTTCGAAGATTTTAATTGTATTTTCGAAGATTTTATTTGCACTTCCAAGGAATTTAATTGCAGTTTCAATCATTTTATTTGCACACTCTTTAACAATCGCAATTCCATATACAGCCACTCATCCCAAAAACAAAAAAAAATAAACGTCTAAAAATAGACGTTTATTTTAACAGACTTGCTACAGCTTTATTCACAGAAGAGCCATCAGCTTGTCCTTTTACTTTAGGCATAACTGCACTCATAACTTTCCCCATGTCAGCTTTTGATGTAGCACCGACTTCTGAAATTGTAGCACGTACAATTTCAAGAAGTTCCTCTTCAGATAATTGTTGAGGCAAGTATTCGTTTAGAATCAGTAACTCTTGCTTTAATTTATCCACAAGGTCTTGACGACCAGCTTTTTCGAATTCCAGGAGGGAGTCTTTACGTTGTTTCACTTCACGAGTTAAAATTGTTAACTCTTGATCAGCTGACAATGTCACATTATTCCCTAAGCTAATTACTTCATTTTGTAATGACGCTTTCACCATTCGAATAACTGCTAACTTGTCTTTGTTTTTTTCCTTCATCGCTTGTTTCATATCTGAATTCAAACGTTCGAGAAGACTCATAGTAACACCCTCTCTTAGAATTTACGTTTTCTCGCTGCCTCTGATTTTTTCTTACGTTTTACACTTGGCTTTTCATAAAATTCGCGTTTTCTTGCTTCTTGTAGCGTACCAGTTTTAGAAACTGAACGTTTAAAACGACGAAGAGCATCTTCTAAAGATTCGTTTTTACGAACGACTGTTTTAGACATCTTACTTTTCCCTCCCTCCAAGCTACCACTTACAATCAATAAAACACTGTAAAAAAAGAAACCCTTTTCCACATGTCTTTTACGATTATAATACATAAACTATTGATAGGTCAACAGGTAAATGTCAAGTTTGAAACTTAACACCCTTTACCATTAAAAGGAATCAATAGCCTTCTGTCGCTACGTTTCCTTGGACAATCGTGATTCCATTACTTGTACCAATTCGAGTTGCCCCAGCTTTAACCATTTCATTTACACTTGCTAGATCGCGTACTCCTCCTGATGCTTTAACTCCAATATCAGGCCCAACTGTTTTTCTCATTAATGCTACATCCTCTACAGTTGCACCACCAGTTGAAAATCCTGTAGATGTTTTAACGAAATCTGCTCCGGCTTTTACAGAAAGCTTAGAAGCCATTTCTTTTTCTTCATTCGTTAACAAGCTTGTTTCGATAATTACTTTTACTAACGCTTTACCTTTTGCTGCATTTACAACTGCTGCTATATCTTGTTCAACAGTATCATAGTCCTTATCTTTTAAAGCTCCGATATTGATCACCATATCTACTTCCCCGGCTCCATTTTCAATTGCATTCTTAGTTTCAAACGCTTTTGTTTCTTTTGTATTCGCGCCTAAAGGAAATCCAATAACAGTACAAACCAAAACTTCAGAGCCCTTTAACAAACTTGCACAATGACTGACCCAAGTTGGATTCACACAAACCGAAGCAAAATTATGTTCTTTTGCTTCTTGACATAATTTTTCAATTTGAGATTTAGTTGTTTCAGGTTTTAAAACTGTATGATCAATCAATTTATTGATATTAGTTGTCATTTTGTAGTGCTCCTAACTTTTGTTTTTTTCAAAATTACTCTTTTAAAGACACTGAAATAAGCATTCATTATTATTTGTTTTTTAATTTTAATTATGTGAAACGATTTAATAACTATTAAAAAAAATTCAAAGCATCAAATTTAAATAGATGCATTTGAATTTTTTTCGACTGTTTTATGATTGTCTTTTACTTTAAGCATCATAAAGAATGATACTGTAATAAAGAAAAAACCATACAAGAACATGAATTTGAATCCAATTAGATCCATAATTGCACCTAAAAATGGGGGTGAAATAATATTGGCAATCGATGAGAATAAATAATATAAACCTGTGAAAGTTCCAATAAACCCAATCGGTGCCATCTCAGCTAAAAAAGGATATGAATTAATGTTTACTAATGCCCAAAAACATCCCATAACCAAAAAGACTATTCGAATGTATAATAAATCCTTTAAGAAAAATAAAACAATAAACCCAATCATGATTCCAAATATACCAATTAATATGCTGCGTTTCTTACCAATTTTTGTTCCAATGAACCCAGCAGGAATTGCAAAGATTAAAAATGCTAATGAGAGGAAAGCAAATGAAAATGCCGCTGCACTTACTTTTACCCCTAAATAAACTTCTCCATAACGTGTAAAAAAGGTCTCAATTCCATTAAATCCCGTGAACCAACTCAGAATTGCTAATAATAGAAATAATACACTTTTATTCTGAATGGCTGAACGGAAACCTTCTCTTAATTTCACCTTTTCTTCAGCTTGCTCATAATTTAGAACATCTCTTTTTTCTCTAATAAAGAAAAAAAGAATTAGAAAACTAACTAACATTAAAAATCCTGCTAAGTAAAAAGGAAATCCTTTATTTAGATCCCATAAAATTGAACCAATAAAGAATGCTATTAAAGCACCAATTCCACCCATAAAATTAATGACACTATTCGCCTTACTTCTTTGTTCAACTCTTGTTAAATCAGGCATAAGTGCTATAACAGGAGAACGGAAAATACTCATACTTAAATTCATAAACACAATAAAAAAGATTAACATAAAAAGTGTTTTATGCACTGGAATTAAAAAGGTAAATATTGCTGCAAGAGGCATACCGATCATTAGAAATGGCATTCTTCTACCAAATCGTGTATCTAAACGATCACTATACATTCCAACGGCAGGTTGTAAAAATAATGCAAAATAATTATCAAACGTCATAATAAATCCGATTAAAGCAGATGACTTTATATAATCACTTAAAAGTTTTGGCATAAAAGCATTATAGACGGACCAAGTAAGACTGATTGCAAAAAATCCAAATCCTAAGAGCATAATTTTTTTATAATTTAGTTTAGTCATTTGAATTTCTCTTTTCTTTTATCTGTCTTAAAACATTTTCTAATTGAGTTCGATCCAATGACACAATCATTCCCCCTTATTTTCAGTATAGTAGGCCATCCAATCAAATATTTACCCTTTTTTCAATTTTAATAAAATATTAATTTTTTAGTAAAAGTTCATTAAAATAGGCTGTTTCATAAATAAAAGGTGTTTAAAACCGACAAAAAAACCTAGCGTAAACACTAG
Organism: Gottfriedia sp. NPDC058432; assembly: GCF_042721555.1. Taxonomy (NCBI): domain Bacteria; kingdom Bacillati; phylum Bacillota; class Bacilli; order Caryophanales; family Bacillaceae; genus Gottfriedia; species Gottfriedia sp. NPDC058432. Next base: position 43,849 of record NZ_JBHXLC010000008.1, on the reverse strand, counting down.
GCATTTTCCTTAATCATTTTAATTATATAAAACGTACAACCAGCAATAATACCGTAACAACCACCAATTAAAAAAGATAATAAGTAAAACATTATTCCTCCAAGATAACTCTTTTACTTTCTGCTTACATTCTTTCTTCTAAGGCTTTCGCGGTATTACTTGTTACTACTTCCTTCTCATCCTTCAACGTACCAAAGATGCCATCAAAAATAGGTGTTGATACGCCATACCAAAAGTTTTCATTTTTAAAATGATGCAAGATATGTAGCTTTTTAATCTGTCGGCCAACTTTCGTTATTGGTTTAATTGGCCTGTGAGCTACATAATGCTTCCATTCGTACACTAGTAACATTAAAACTAAACCTGAGCCAAATGCGATCGTTTGAATTAGATTTCTAGATATCAAAAAATAAATGATACAAAGTGATCCTAAATTCGGAATGCTGTACCATATCGGTAAAAATAACAATTTCAAATCATCTGGATACGTATGATGATCATAATGAATTCTTTTCATAAATTTAAGAAATAGTTTATTTTTTGGTGCCTTAATGTGGAAAATAAAACGATGAGTTACATACTCACTAAACATAAAAAAGATTATTCCTATAATGAAAATTAAGACAGTAAACCAAGAAAAATGAAATCCTATACTATAAATAATCCCAATTAAAAAAAGTACCCCCATCACAATAATATCGAAATGAAGAAAAAATTCTCGATATAGTCCCTTCATAAAATCCCCCCTTATCCATACCTAAATTATCTTAATATCAAATTTATATTTCAATATTATTTATGAAATTCCTTTTTAGGGCTATTAGCGCTGATTATTAATTTTGAATAAAGCACTGGTCGGTGAAGATAATAAAAATGATAACCAAAAATACGTAAAAGGGAGATCTTTATGGAAAAAAGGAGATATTATGTATCCGTTCAAGCAAAAACAATTGTTCCGAATCAAGGGGACGCACCTTATGAGTTAGAAATCGATGCTACAATTGATGAAAAACATAGACTCGAAAGAATTTTCCATCAGATTGACAGTTATGATGAAGCAGCAGGTATACAAACTGCTTTCATCATTCCAATCACAAATTGGAGTCAAGAAAACAACGATGGTTATGACTATTTTTTAAAACAAGCTTATGCAATGATTTATGAATTAGGTACTGAAGAAACACGTGCCCATATAAGCCAGATGAAAATTTTAAAATAAAAAAGAAAGCTCGAATTGAGCTTTCTTTTTTATACATCAATTACTTTAGTTTTAGCAATTAAATCATGTAGTGTTTTGCGATCTGCAGAAAAAATGAAAAAAGGATCGACAAATGCAACAAAACCTACAACTAACGAAAAATATGGTATTTTAATGTATCCTAAAACGAAAAAAATTTCTCTTAAAAACATCGTCTTTAAATTTACTTCCTGATCATCGTTCTTAACGATTACAATATTTAACCAACGCTTTCCTAATGTTTGCCCTTTCCAAACAAATGTAGGGATCAAAATATAAAATATAATGACACTAATAATGGATAGTAGAGAAGTCCAAATATCAAATTTGTCTACTCTAGTAGGATCAAAAAATGTTGAAAACTTTGTCATTCCAGTAATAATAGAAATGGCAAAAATAAAAAGAAAACTTATAAATCCATCAACCAATATTGCTAATAACCTACTTGATCTACTTGCTAATTTAGAATATGATTCCAATAAAATCTCCACCTTTAGTTTCTAAGCTGTCCTAAACGACAGTTTAAATTATACAGAATTTTTTAGTAGAAAAATATAAAAAGCCTGATAGAAAATACTCTAATCAGGCTAAAAATCAATTAACTTTTTTATGTAGATTTAATTATACTCCAGGAGCATCGACTAGTGTCCAAGTAACAATTGCTTCATGATTACCTACTGTTGCTGTTCCACCAGGAATTTTTAAAGTAACATTATTATTTACTGCACCATCATTAACATCTGGATTTGGGCCTAACCATCTAGTTAACCAAGTACCAAGTCCCGTACCTGCTTCAGCAGTAACAACTGATGATTCAGTTAATCCATCTGTATTTAATGTAATCGTTTGAGCAGGCGTTGGGCCAGTTCCACTTCCTGGTGTTACAACTGATCCATTTTTAAATGTAAGAACCGCTCCAGGTAGTGATTCACTTGCACCGTTTGTAAATTTACTAGCTTTAGCTGTCACTTTCCACCCTGCACCAGTACCTCGTCGATCAGAAACTTGGATAAAAGGCTTTTTAGATGTAGAAGAATAAACCTGATCACTACTTGAAACTTCTTTCGAACCAAATTGAACTGAAGAAACAAAGTCCAATGTTAACGAACCTGTCTCACCTGTAGGAGGATCTGTTGGATCAGTAGGTCCAATTGGCTCTAATGGAGTTGCTGGGTCAGTTGGATCTACTGGAGTTACTGGACCAGAACCTTCTGTAAAATTAATAGCTGCTTTTGAATTTGCTTGAGACGCGACAGCTGCAAAGGAAGTGTTTGCCGCTCCTACGAGTGTTGAAAAACTTACTACACCAATTGCTACAATTTTTGAAACCTTCATTTAATCAAAACCCCTTAAATAAAATTCTTCATTAAAGATATTTCAAAAAAGAACTAAACATCTATCTTGAAGTTAAGGCCAATTATAGTAAAGAAAAATACCATTGTCTGTGAATAATTTGTGAAAACGTTCACTTAAATTTTACTTTTAATTAAACAAATCCCCTAAATATAAGAAATTTAATAGAGTCAAAAATGTTTTTCACGTGAAACATTTCACGTAAACTTATAAATTCTACTTCGAAAGTTCCAATTTTCCGATTAAAATTCACAACAAAAAGAGAAGCCCACTTAAATATAAGTAAACTTCTAAGTTAAAATTCAATTGAAAAATTACTAAAATTAGCTCTTTTCTACTAGCTCTAAATGTTTGATACTCTTAAGCTTTTCCTACTTGCTTATAAGTGTTATTTCCCATTCGATCCCGGTATCAATTCCGTATTCATCAGTAAACGAACCTTGATTTACAGCAACTGCCATTTGATCCAGACTGTTTGCATATAAAATTGGTTCTCCAATTGCTACATCAGCAAATGATTTTCCATATTTTACGGCTTGTTTGTATACTTTTCTTCCTTGGTATGTAATTAGCACTTCGACAAAATCCCCATGAGAAACGCCTTGTTTGAGAAAATCTGATCGACCAATATTCGTCCAAATACTACCATAACGAACATCAAGTATATCAATTGTTCCTGTTATCGAATTGTTTTCACTATGGCATTCTTTAATAGGTAATTGTATGTATGAATTTGAATCTACTTCTGGACCAATATTTTCGAAGTCAATTATTCCAGAAGCTAATCTTGCACCTGTATAAGCAAATATATCTCTTCCATGGAAAGTATAAGATTCACTTGAATTTGGAAGTCTATTAATTTCTTCGTCAATGACTCTTAATTGGTTGATCCCATATATTTTGCCAACATGTGTTAATGTTCCGTTATCAGGTGTAATAATGAAGTGATTCGTATTTGTGCGAGCCACTATGCTTCTACGATCTGACCCTACACCTGGGTCTACAACTGAAACAAATACTGTTCCAACTGGCCAGTAATTCATTGTTTGTACAAGTCTATATGAAGCTTCCCAAATATTGTATTGAGGTATATCATGGGTCAAGTCGTAAATCTTTATATCTTGATTTACATTACAAGAAACACCATACATAGCGCTAACTGCTCCATCTAGTAATCCAAAATCTGACTGAAACACTAATGCATTTCCCATTTAAGCACCCCTAATTATTCAAATATTTAAAATTAAATATAAATTCAATCTATTATTTAGTCAATGATAATATTCGTATTTAATTAATGAATTTAATTATACGGTTGAATTTATTCATTCATATGGTTCGAATTGTATAGTTTTAGTAAATATTAATTCCTTTATCCTTAATATTCGTTTCAACGTTTCCCTTAAACTTCAAAATAAAAAAGATATAGTCGTTAGATCCTATATCTATTAATAACATTAGCATGTAAATGTTATAAGTATATAGTTTTGGAATGCTGGTACATTAACATTTTTTACTACTATTAATGTCCCCTAGATTTGTATAATGATGTATTCTAAATTAAATAACTAGGGGACAATTTGGGGAACTTTTTAATTTAAGTGGACTGACGTTATTAAAAAATTATGTAAAGACTTCTATATTAATAGGAGTCTTCCTTATAAATGATCGAGCTCATATTAGTGGTCTATTTTTTCTAGGAAAAAATTATTCCTTTGATAATAGGTATACAACATTTTTATCTACGGGTGTTATTTAGTTATCAAACAATAACAACTAAAGCACTAAAAATAAATTGTTAAGTATAGGAAAATAGTACTTATTATTTTGTTTAACGGAACACTCCTAAACTTTAGTAATGGTTTATTTCACTTCAAAAAGGTTATTTAGTCCTCTATAACGAATATTTATTATGTGGCGAAATATAGGGAGGCTATCTATTGTACACGTTTATTGAATTTTTATGTCTTATTGGAATCCTTTTTTTTATTATTTTGGGGATGATCTCTTTCTTTAAAATGAACGGAAAGGCTTTAAAGAATTTTATTATTACTGGGGCCTTATTTGTTATATTTATTTTTACCTCTTTTACAGATCCTTCAAATGAAGCAGAATATAATGAAGCAACAGAAAAAGACATAAGTACTAAACCAACCAAGATAGTTAATAAAACTGAACACTCTAAACTAGAAACTAGTCAAAAAGAAAAAACAAAATTATCTATACCTAAAAACAGTGATAACTTAAAAAAATCCTGTAAAATATGTAAACCGAAATCTGAAAAAAAATCTATCATAGAACCTAAAAAAGTGAAAATAGAAAAAGGAACATTTAGAATTGTTTTTATGGTATACGGGTTAATGTGATGCTCTAATATGTAATTGGGGGCTATATAGGTGGTTTTAGTTACCTCCCATATAGCCCCCATATTTTATAGGTTTTTTACATTTAAAAATAGGTGAATTATTTTGGAGTGAAGAGTTGAATTAATTCTGCGCAGCTAATTTTCCTTAGTAGATCGAAACTTGCCCAGCTACAAACACGATCCTCCCAAGCTACTAAGCAATGATTATCTTTAGTTTCCATAACCGTTCCCACAGCACCATCTAAGCTAAACATAACATAGTTGCCTATCGAGAACATTTCAGATCACCCCAATCTAAATATAATTCCGTGCCCACCTTTCGGATATTCCCATTTAATATTTTGATGAGGACAGCCTATTCTACAGCTTCCACATTCATGACATCCCTCGTATCCAACATGCATTCGAATATTTTCCCATTTATAAACTTCTGCAGGGCAAAAAATCGTACAGATTTTATCAGGACATTTTGTCATACAAATATCGGAATCTAGTACAGTTAAGTGCGATTTTGTATCGGCATTAAAACGAACGAGATACTGCTTTTCTTCGATTGTACTTTCTTTTTTTGTCTCACTCATTTATTTCATCACCTTCCATGCTTTGTATACATCTTTCGCAAGCTTAATTTTAGCCTTTGCTCCTCCTATATTACTCATAATATTCTTTTGTTTTTCCCATTTAGATTTACCATCTACTGTAAACATTTGGCTGGCAGATTTATTTAATAGTGGAATATATTGCTCGAAATATTGAGGGAATTTTTCAAAATGATGTGTTGCATCTTTATATTTTTTCAAATCCTGTCCTACGAAGCTATTTAGTAATTTATCAGCGTATGGTTTTAAAGCAACATCAGAGTAGTTATCAATCGCTTTTGCTTCGATAATGGTCTCTGCTGCTAATCTTCCAGATGTCATTGCCATATTTGAACCTTCACGATGAATTGCGTTTACTAACTGTGCTGCATCACCAATTACCAACACTCCGTTTCCTACCAATTTAGGAATCGATTTGTACCCACCTTCAGGAATTAAATGAGCAAGGTATTCTTGTGGTTCGCTTCCTTGAATATACGGTCTAATCATCGGATGATTCTTAACATATTCAAGTAAATCATAAGGTTTCAATTTATTTTCAATCATTCCTGATAATAATGTACCGACCCCAATGCTAAGAGAATCTTTATTTGTATATAAAAATCCTGTGCCAACTATGCCTTTTGTCGCATCTCCAAATAGCTCAATTGCTACCCCTTGGTTACCTTCAAGACCGAATCGATCTTGAATTATTTTACTATCCAGCTTTAAAATTTCCATTGTAGCCAAAGCGACTTCATCTGGTCTCCATTCTTTATGGAAACCTAAAGATTTTCCTAAAAGTGAATTTACTCCATCAGCTAGAACTACCACATCGGCATATAAATCACCGTCTGGTCGATCCGTCCTTACCCCAACAACCATATCGTTTTCAACAATACACTCGAGAACAACTGTTTCATTAATTAATAATGCACCTTGTTCTACTGCTTTTTGAGCAAACCATTGATCAAATTTTGAGCGCAGAACAGTAAAATTATTATAAGGTTCCTCAGCAAATTCAAGACCTTTATATCCAAAGGTAGTAGCGGATTGTTTATCAAGCATCATAACTCGCTGCTCTACAATCACACGCTCAATTGGTGCATCCTTCCAAAATTCAGGTATAACATCCTCCATCATTTTACGATACAATACGCCACCCATAACATTTTTCGAACCTGGATACTCTCCTCTTTCAATAAGGACAACATTAACACCATTTTTTGCGAGTTCGTATGCACATGAAATTCCTGCTGGGCCTGCTCCAACGACAATTACATCAAATTTTTCCGGCATGATCGTGATTTTCCTCCTTTAAAGAAAAACTTTCTTGGAATTGGTTAATCAGCATTGGTACAATTTCAAATGCGTCTCCTACGATGCCGTAATGACAAGATTGAAAAATTGCCGCATTTGGATCTTTATTGATTGCAATAATGAGACCTGAATTTTGCATCCCAACAATATGTTGGATTGCGCCAGATATCCCAATTGCAAAATAAATTTTTGGTGTAACCGTTAAGCCAGTCTGACCAACTTGATGATGATGTTCAACCCAGCCAGCTTCAACTACATCACGACTTGCACCAACAGCCGCTCCAATCGATTCAGCAAACATATGAATCAACTGAAATCCGTCTTTACTACCTAATCCTTTGCCACCCGCTACGATGATATCCGCTTCATCAATGCGAACCTTCTTAGTTGTTGCACGTACAATCTCTAAAACTTTTGTACGAATATCTTCTTCTTTTAAATCAATTTCCTCTTCGATCACAACTCCCTCAGCGCCAGGAATAGGAGCGAGCGCTTTCATAACCTTTGGACGAACTGTCGCCATTTGAGGTCTATATTTCTTACAAAGAATAGTTGCCATTATATTTCCACCAAAAGCAGGTCGACTAGCTAATAATAGCCCTGTATCTTCTTCAACATCTAATACAGTTGTATCGGCTGTTAAACCTGTAGGTAAGTCAGTTGCAACTGCACTTGCTAAATCCTTCCCTTTAGAAGTAGCTCCATATAATAAGATTTCAGGCTTATATTTGTTACAACATTCAAGTACTGCTTTCATATAAGATTCAGTACGATAATCCTTAAAAATTGGGTCATCATATACATAAACGATGTCAGCACCGTATTCAAATAACGTAGGGGCTAACGATTTCACATTTTCACCAATTAATAATCCTGCTAATTCGCAGCCACGTTTTTCTGCTAATTCTTTACCAGCTCCTAGCAATTCAAGTGACACGGGTGCTATGACTTTATCGTTTTCTTCAATAAACACCCAAATACCTTTGTACTCTGAGAAATCCATTTATACCCCTCCTTTCACTTCAAATAACTCTTTCTTCTCATTTAAAATCTTCATTAGTTCATTTACTTTTTCTAATGAAGTTCCTTCAAATACCGTACCACCTTTAGCCTTTGGTGGAGCCCATACTTTCGATACAATTGTTGGTGAACCTTTTAAACCTAGTTGTTTAATATCGATATCTTCTAAATCCTTCACGGCCCATATTGTCGGGTTATACCTTGCAGCTTTTATCATATTTGTAAGTGATGAATAAGGAACTTCATTTATTTCCTTCTCAACTGCAAATAGACAAGGTAAACTCGTTTTAATCACTTCATGGCCATCTTCTATTTTTCGATGAACAATTGCATATCCATCACCTTTATTAATTTCTTGGACCTTCTTAACAGATGTTAACGGTGGTATATCTAAACGACGTGCTATACCTGGTCCAACTTGTCCAGTATCACCGTCAATTGTCATCTTTCCACAAATGATTAAATCAATCGCTTGAATTTGTCCTATTTTCTCAATCGCTTTCGTCAAAGCATAGCTTGTCGCTAACGTATCTGCCCCAGCGAATGCACGGTCTGAAATCATATACCCTTCATCTGCACCAATTTCAATACATTTTCTTATAGCTTTTACAGCAGGTGGTGGCCCCATGGTAATAACCGAAACTGTTCCACCATATTTATTCTTAATTCGAACAGCTTCCTCTACCGCATGAGCATCATACGGATTTAATATTGCTGGAGCGCTTGCACGGTCCATCGTATTCGTTTTAGGATTCATCTTAATGATCTTCGTATCTGGCACTTGTTTTATACAAACCACAATATGTAACACTTTTTCACTCTCCCTTTTTCTTCCCGTCTCCCATAGTTAGTAAATGTACATGTTGTTCAAATATATTATTTTTATTGAAAAAATATGATAGAATGCAACTAAAAAAAGCGAAACGAAAAAAAAGAGACATTCACAACATAGTAGTTGAAAATGTCTCTTAGACTGCCCGCCAAACGCTCGCTTTCTTCGTTACTTCGCCTGCTGAGCGGTGCTCATTACCGTCTAGGGTAATTCCACTCCTCACCAGACTTCTCGCCTTGAAAGACAAGCGAGTCAATCAGTCTCATACTCAAATTTTTTGTATTTTGTTTTTCATTAACCAACTAATAGTTGGATTGTTATGCCTGAAGGGTCCTTTGTAAATGTAACTCCATTTTCTTCAAAAACAAAAGCTCCCATATTCTTTAAACGATTTACTACCACCGATTTTTCTTCTTCACTTGGATATAACAATGTAAAATTCTTTAATCCTGCACTGCTATCAGAAGGTTCAACTCCTCCTGCACTATGCCAAGTATTTAAACCGATGTGATGATGATAACGTCCAGTTGAAATAAATAATGCCTGGCTTCCATATTTCGTTACAACATCAAATCCAAGCCCTTCACAATAAAACTTCTCTGTGCTATTTAAATCAGAAACTTGCAAATGGATATGACCCATAATTGTTCCTGATGGTAGACCAGTAAAAGCTTCATCCTCAGTAAGTGCTAAAAGTCCCTCTACGTCTAATCGTTTACTATCCATAACGACATACTCATTATGCCATTGCCAATTCTCTGACGGACGATCTGCATAAATTTCAATACCATTCATATCCGGGTCCGCTAAATAGATCGCTTCACTGACTAAATGATCCGAACCACCTTGAAGTGGATTTCTAGTTTCAATCAGATGCTTTAGCACGATACCTAAATCTTTTCGAGTAGGTACTAATAACGCAAAATGATATAATCCTGTATTTTGCTCATTTCTAGGTGTAACATTGTCTGGTTGCACTAATTTAATTAATACATTTACCCCATCCGCTGTTAAACTAGCATTTGTAGTTGAATGATCCAACACTTTTAATCCAATAACCTCTTGATAAAACGTTAATGAACGCTCTAAATTTGCAACTTTTAATTCAACAGTTGGAGCATAAACTTTTGGCTTTTGATGAAAATTCATTTTAATTTACCTCCTCTAGAAAATAGTACAATTAATGTTAACACTAACAGAATGAACGGAGCCATTGCAACACTCATGCCTTGACCCGCATGTAAATGAGTAAATACAGCACCTACCATAATAATCGCCAATCCGACTGAAGCAAGTTTACCTAAAACCAACTTCCAATAACCAACTAATAAACCAATTGCCCCTAACACCTCAAATGAACCAATCGTATACATCATACCTTTTGAATAACCATAAACCTCTTTAAAATCATGTAACATCTGAGTATTTCCACTTAATTTCACAGATCCAGACAGTAGAAATGCAATAATTAAAATCCCTTGAATAATTCGAGTAAACCATTTCATTTAAAAATCTCTCCCTTTTGTTGTTTGTTTTTACTGAACTTATATTAAGTACAGTTAATTTTAGAGGTTTTTACTGAATCATTACTGTTCTTAGCTTAGAAACAGTAATACTTAAAAAAATAGTGCGGTTAAAATTAGTTGGTTACTTTTTGTAAGTGTGTTGATTTAAGTACAGTATATGCTATAACTGTTCTCATTACAAGTGCATTTTTTGATTTTTGTTTATCCATACTCTCAAGGTTAAAATTTGAGGGCTAGCTGAAACTCGTAAGGGACTAAATTTCTAATGGAAGAAAGCGTGGAGGAATTTATCACCTCGTCCGCATACCATTGACAGATGATTTATTGAAATCTAATAAAATTCATACATTTTTCACTTTTCTCCAAAATTTTCTAAATTTTTTTTGTTACTTTTATAGTATCCCATATAAATATTTAAAAGAATTCGTAAAATCACTTTATTGTTGCTTTGTAAAAATAATTAATTAAAACTATTTTTACTCATTATTAATATCTCCTGTTTCCAGTTTCTTGTTTAAAACCATATAATCATTTCTGCTAAAAGAGATCGTAACTCTATCTAATCGATCCCCATTTGGATATAAAAATAATTGTTGATTGAACTTTATGCCTAAAGGTACAACTGTTTGATAAATAAGATTTAATATTTTAAAGCTTTCTAAATCTACTCCTTCTTTCAAATGATTTTTTACATGGATAATTACGAAACCATCAATACTTTCAAATCTAGGTTTTCGGGGAGAGATATTATTAGCTTTACAAAGCCTTTTTAATAAATTTTGATAATGATCATTTTGCTCCAATTAAAACACCTCACATTTCATAAGAAAAGAAGCAATTTTTAATTTATATCATTAAAAAAAGTCCAATCGATCATGATCTGAGAGAAATCACTTCTCTCGAAATAAAAATTTGATATTTTCCCCTGTAAACTATACACTTCGTATGGTTTATTTGCGATTTCGCTATTTTTATTTGTAATTCTCAAAATTTCATTGCGAAATGACTAATTTCATTGCGATTATCGAAATTTATTTGCGATGGCACTATTTTAATTACCATTCTCCAAATTTAATTGCGATTCTACAATTTTAATTGTGATTCCTGAAATTTATTTGCGATTACACTATTTTAATTAGCATTCTCTAAATTTAATTGCGATTCTAAATTTTATTGTACTCGCCTCCTAACAGACACACTATCCCAAACAATATAAAAATATCGTACATCCAAATGTACGATATTTTCAAAGTGATTCGATTGTTTTATGACTGGCACGTCTTACAAAATCAGCCAAAGTATAGTTACATAAAAAGCCAAGTAAGTGTTCTTCTGCTTCAATTGCAAAGTCTGAAAATACATTGTTCATTACACGTCCACTAGTACAGTCAGATGTGGATTCAATTAGTGCGGTTGATAGAGGTTCTGTCATTTGTAGGGCAATGTAGACTTGTTTTAAGGTAATTTCCTCAGGTGACTTAGCTAATAAATAGCCACCATCTCGTCCTTCTCTTGCTTCTACTATTTTTTCCTTTACGAGGGGAGCCATAATTCTTCTCATAAATGAAACACCTGATCTAATATGTTTTGCGATTGCTTTACTTGGTGTAACCCCTTCTGTTGTTGCTAGTAAAACTAATGCCTGAATAGCAAATCCGAACCACTTAGGTGTAACGGAATTTTTACAACTTGACATTTTTATCACCATCCAGTGATATTATTATCCCCCGTTTTTGTATCCCTTGCAAGTATATAGTAGTTTTTAGACTTTTTTAAATGTAAGTAGATAACGATTTACTGGATGGATCTTTGTTTTTAGACAATAAAAAAAGGATAGAAAGTTTGCTTTCCATCCTCATTTTTTATTTAACGAGCATATCCGCCTAGGCTTTGTTCTGCCATTTGAACTAGACGCTTCGTAATTTCTCCACCAACTGAACCGTTAGCGCGTGAAGTTGTGTCTGGTCCTAAGTGCACTCCAAATTCAGAAGCTATTTCGAACTTCATTTGCTCAATTGCTGAATTTGCATTTGGTGAAGCATATTGATTTGAAGATCTTCTGTTTGCCATGTTGTCGACTCCTTTGTCTTTTGGATGCTCTGATGTTGTTTATCAGATTAAAGATAGTATGATTCTTAAAATTTATTCTATACATTTATTTACAAATTTTTTTCTTTTTACCAAAAGTGCTTCTTGTTACCAAATGAAGTTTCCCTGAATAAATATTTCCAAGTTCAAAAACTTGTATTATGCCTTAAGATTTTCTATAATCTTAGCATACTGTATATAATTAAAACACAGTTTATCTAATGAAAACGTCTCGTTATTTCCATATATTGAAAAATGTTTTTTTAGGAGGAAAATTTTATGATGAATAATCGTTTCCAAGATAAAGTTGCTAAGAATTTAAGTGAAATACCTTTATCTGTATTAGACTTAGCACCGGTTGTTGAAGGAAGCACTCCTGCTGATGCTTTTAAAAATAGTCTTGATTTAGCACAGCATGCTGAAAAATGGGGATATCACCGTTACTGGTTTGCCGAGCATCATAATATGCCTGCAGTTGCAAGTTCAGCTACTTCAGTTGTAATTGGACATATTGCAAGTGGAACATCAACGATTCGAGTTGGTTCTGGAGGAATCATGTTACCAAATCATGCTCCATTAGTCATAGCAGAACAATTTGGTACATTAGAATCACTACATCCAGGTCGTGTTGATCTTGGATTAGGTCGTGCTCCTGGTAGTGATATGTCAACAACGAGAGCGTTACGTAGAGATTTACGCAGCCATGAAGACTTCCCTGCTCAATTAGAGGAATTACGTAATTACTTTAATCCGCCAGGTGGATTAGGCAGTTTAACGGTTCAAGCTGTGCCTGGCGAAGGTTTAAATATACCAATTTGGCTATTAGGATCAAGTGGCTTTAGTGCTCAGTTAGCTGCTGAATTAGGTTTACCATTTGCATTTGCAGCACACTTCGCACCAGATTATACAGTTCAAGCAATGCAGTTGTATCACAATAACTTTAAACCATCTAAAAGTTTAGATGAACCATATGCAATGATTGGCTTAAATGTTGTCGTTGCTGACACAAATCAAGAAGCAAAAAGACTTTTCACCACACAACAACAATCATTTTTAAACTTAATTCGAGGTGGTAAACCTTCTCTTTTAAAACCACCAGTTGACGATATGGATGAAATTTGGAGTCCATATGAAAAAGAAACACTTGAAAATCAAATGAAACTATCTGCTATTGGTACAATCGAAACCGTTACTGAAAAGCTACAAACAGTTTTAAATATAACAAAAGCTGATGAAATCATGGTAAATGGTTCAGTTTTCGATCATGCAGCGCGTTTATATTCATATGAATTATTAAGTAAAGTATCAAATAAATAATAAAAAAGGAGAGTATGGAATGCTCTCCTTTTTGTTGTTTTATAAATTCCTATTAATCCTACGCCTTTAAAGCTTCTTGTTCGACTCTTTGTAAAAAATCATGTACTGCCTTTAAATTATTCCCCTTTGGATTAGCTAGCTTTAACATAGCTCGTCCGATAAAATTTACTCCGGCATTCGTGCCTTCATAAATAAATTTTGTATGTAAATCGTCGATTTTTTCTAATGTAAATGTCAGATTCGTTACAAACGCATTTGCTAAAACAAAATGGATTTGCTTTTTTTTATATGATTCAGTATCCTCGTAAGCCAAAGTTTCAACAATATAAGATTCTACACGTTTTCCTTCTCTATAACTTTGCTGATGCTTTGCACCTACTTCATTTTCATTTTTATCGATTAAATTATGTTCTTCAACTTTTGGCATTATTTTCTTAATGTTTTTATCTAAAAATAGACTCCATACTTTTTCGATATTTTCATTTATAACAATGTCTTCTTTCCATTGAATCATTTTAAATCTCCTTCCTGAAGCAATAATTCATCTATTTCGTTTAATTTTATAGTAAATCCTCAATTTCTAATTTGCTTTAAAAACCTTGGAGAACGTTACATTTTCAAATACTATTTCTAGTATACCGAATTATGTATTCAAATCATAAAAAAAGCCCTCTCATTTATGAGAAGGCTCTGATTTTTATTATTTTTCACCCGGAAATACGATTGCTACAATAACTATATCGTTATTGACCATTTCAAAATAAATTCGAAATTTTTTTATTACGACTCTTGATATTCCTTTATAATTTCCATGTTCTTCAGTATATGTTTTTCCAATGACTTCATTTTTTAATAAATCTTCTGTTTCCAAGACTATTTGTGAAATAAAATCAAATGTTTCTTCTGGAGTGAATCTTATACTTCTAAATTGGGTAAGTTTATTTCGTACATTAAGCGGCCATATAACATTTCTAAAAATCATTAGATGAAGTCTTTAGAGGAAATTGATTTTAAAAACTCAGATGTTGACACCCCTAAACCCTTTTTGTACTCATCCTGACTTTTTCTAATCATAATTTCTATTTCAGGATTTGCTTCGACGTCTGCTTTAATAGATTGTTCTTCTTCTTGAAGGACAAGTGTAAATCGTCCTTTGCCTGGAACAGAAAATTGAACAACAGAATTATCACGATCCATATTTGAAATAAATCTCATAAGTTCTTCTAAGAAATGAGCTTTTTCCATCCAAATCACCACCATAAAAGACTTATTATTATATCATATCATACATCAGTTAGATATTTGAAATAAACCCATGAATTTTTTGTTACGAGTTTCCTTCCATTTTTTTATATTCAACTTCTATTTCTATCAGATTATTGTTTTGAAATCATAAAAAAAGTCCTCTCATTTAATGAGAAGACTCTGATTTTTATTTAATTTACCTTAAGCTTTTTCGATATTTATATTGGTTCCATTGAAAATGAATATAGCAACCAATGCAAAATCCGTTTATTGCGATAAACGAAGCTAATGCGACCATAATTGAAAACACATAAAATAATACGTTCCAACCAACTAATGCACCAATAAATGCTAGAGATAAACAGGTTACTGCAATTGTTTGATTAAAATTTTGTTGACCTTTATCCTCTTGCGGATAGCTCGATGGTTTCTTTTTTAAAAAACGTTTAGCAAATTTTATGATTGGATGAAAATCAAAAAGTAATCCACTTAGTCCGCTGATTAAAGGAATAAGTAGTAGCCAGTACTGACCAGTAATCCATGTTAATATTACAGATATAAAGATGGTCCATTGATTTGTACGAACTAAAGGTAATGGAATTGTATTTATTTTTGGATTAGACATACCAAAAACCAACCTTTCGTATCGGAATAATTAAGTATAATCATAATATGATTTCAAAAACAATTCAATCCATAAAATCTGAAAAAAGTAAAATTATTATAAAAACAAAAAGAATGATCTAAATGATCGTTCAGCGAGTTGATATTAAAAATTTTCAATCTTTAAAATGGCCATGAGGTAGTACTTTTGCTTAAACTTGTAATTTAATTCCTCATAACGGTCATATTGGAATTGGACACTAATTGACAATCTCATTTTTCAACAAAAAAAAAAACGATCTAATTGATCGTTTCGGTTTTAATTAATAGGTGCCCCATATTTAACAGGATATAAGCTTCCTTTATAAGCAAAAGATATATTTCCTGTTTCTTCTGATACAACTAGAGCAAGTGCATCGCTTTGTTCTGAAATTCCAACTGCTGCTCGGTGCCTTGTTCCAAGTTTTTTATTATCGTATGTAATTTTAGATAGTGGAAGTACATTACCTGCTGAAATGATCATGTTATTTTCAACCAGTACTGCTCCGTCATGTAACGGGCTACCTGGATAAAAAATTGATTCTAATAATGCTGGGGATAGTTTTGCACCGACATGTATCCCTGAACTCATCAACTCTTCAAGTGAGTCGTCTCTTTTTACTACAATTAATCCGCCATGTTTACGTTTTGATAAGTGCTGAACTGTAATTGCCAATTCATCAAAGATATCAGTATACGGAGATAGATATGAATTTAAATAAAATGAGGCTGCATCCATTTGTAAATTATTAAAGACGCGATGGATATTTTCAAATTCAGTTAATATGCCGCATCCTTTATTTTCAATTCTTCCAATCATGCCTTCGATTTTCATATTAAGTTGTGTTAGTGTTTTTGTTATATTTTTTCTTACAGTGGGATTTAATTGAGACTCGAATTCATCCATTTCAATTTTTCATCTCGCTTTCGAACCGAATTACCTCCACTTAAGTTTCCCAAAGTTCGCTATGTTATACCAATCATTACCATCCATAGTTTTAATTCAATAACGATTGATTGTAACGAACTAAGTTGATTATCTTGCTGCCCATGCTTCTACTTCTATTTTAATGTCTGGATTTGCTAAAGCTGATACATAAGCATAAGTTGTTGCAGGTGGGTTACCGGAATGAAATTGAGTCCAACAGTCTAGAAAGAATTGACGATCGATTTTCTCCGTTAGCCAGAAGTTGAGTTTAAAAAGATTATTAAGCTCGACTTTCTCGCTCTCAAGGATGTTTTTTATATTCTCAAGTGCATTGACAAATTGACTTTCGATATCAATTGGAAATACTCCGTTTTTGTCGTTTCCTACTTGACCTGATAAAACTACTAGCTCTGCATGTCTTGGGACAATTGTGACATGACTATATTGGCCAACAGGTGAAGCAACAGATTCGGGGTTTACTTTTTTAATTTTCATTTTTATTCCCTCCTTTTTTCTTTTAGAAATGGAAATGATGTTTATTTCTTGCAAGTGAATTTTATCCCCCCACTCCTTCGACCAAGTATATTCTTTCAATATGTTACAATCGTAACCTTTTATAAATTTTTTTGAAACGTTTTAAAAGCAAAAACATCATTTGTATTTTTCAACTTGCCCTTCGATTACGAATATTCTCATATCTTTATTGACATTAGCACTATATAATCGAGTAGTGACTATTTATTTAAGGAGAATATATGATTAAAAAAACGAGTTTATCCATACTGTGTCTACTACTATTTTTTTGTACGAATGCTACGCTTACTCAACAAAAAGCAGTCTTTGCTGAGACTGAACCGAATCCTTCTTTGATTTTTGCAAGTCCTGGTAACAGCCCAACTCTTTCACCGGACGGGAATCGAGTTTTTGTGAACTTTGGAATGTACGATACAAAAACAGGAGCATTACTAAACCATATGCCTGTTCGCTATCTTAATTATAGTCCTAATGGTTCTTATTTGTATTCAAATGAAGGCGAAAACACACAGTTTTTCGATGTTCAGACAGGGGACAAATTATTTACATTACCTTATTATATCGCCCAAATTTCATTTAAAGGGTCCGATGAACGAATCATGGGTATAACACATGAATTATCAGATGGAACATATGGGTTAACCATATATGATGATGCAACAAAAACCGTACTGTTTGAAAAATCATTTGATTATAAATACGGATTACGTGTAAGTATCCATCCAACAGAACCAATTGTTGCTGTCACAGATGATTCGACCGTTGAAATTATCAATTACGAAACAAAAAAAGTCATAAAATCGTTTGAAAATCCGTTTAAAACGACTCGGTATTATCCGATTCGTCAAATGATTTTTAGTCCTGATGGCAATACGCTATCATTAACAAATGATTCAGGACTCGCAAATCCATTTGTGCAATACGATGTGAATCGTAATTTTGAAAAGTCTTCAACTGTTTTTAATGTGTACATCAACGAATCAGCCAAAAATAATAGAACAACTTCTCGTGCAATTAGTTACGGTAAAAATAATGAATTAATTTTCCATTATTTCCATAAGATTAAATTTTTCAACGCAACAACAGGTGCTTATTTACGCACAGTTGGAAATGATATTGACAATGTTGTATTTTCTCAAAACATGGATAAAATCGCTTATGCTAAAAACACAAATGACAAAAACTACGAAGATCCTGAATATATTGAGGTACAAAACTATCCAATAAGTCAGCCTTTGACTAAACGGATTGAGTTTAAAGATCCGTATATTCAATTAAAAGAAAACCAATCGACCTATTATGGGTTGCAATATATAAATGAGAAGAACGAAATCACATTCCTTGACCCAAATGAAGTTACCTTAACGCCAATTGACCCATCAATTGTATCGATTGATGCATCCAATAAACTTATCGCAAAAAAATCAGGTGGTACGATTATAAAAGCAACTTATCAGGGATTGGTCGATTATTTATCGGTAAATGTTGTGTCTGAACCTGATTCGCGTATTCATGTGAACTCATTATACGATTCATCGTTGATCATCACAGGGACTGCACCACCAAATATTAAATTACAGATTAATGCGGCAGATTATCCTTATGAAGTTATAACAAAACCGGATGGAACATTTTCTGTTCCATTAATCACTCCATTACGAGCGAATACTACGGTTCATTTTATGTATTTCTTAGAAGATCTGTTTCCAGCCGAAGCACCATATGGGACAGACACTGTTGTTGAAAACGTACTTCGTGACACTGTTGCACCAAAGCCGCCAGTGATTACGAGTATCGATAATGCTACCAACATTGTAAAAGGAACAGCCGAACCGAATGCTACAATCAATCTGTCGACGGATTCTTTAATCCCAACAACCACTTCTCGTTCGACTGCATTTTCGGTCGATTCGATGGTTAACACAAAATCTCTTAGCACAATGGCAACTACTGTTCCATTGGCTAGCCAACCGTCTACCGGAAAAACAGTTACGACGAAAGCTAATAAATACGGTCAATTTACAGTTACATTGAAAAACATTGCTCAAAATAAAACGATCCAATCAACAGCGACTGATCTAGTTGGGAATCGAAGCAAAGTCACGGTATCAAAAATTAAGGATACAATTGCTCCTAATGCACCAACAGTCAATCGAATCAGTAATATTTCAGCAACCGTTTCAGGAAAATCAGAAGCGAATGCACTGATTACGATTAAAAAAGGAACTAAAGTACTAAATACTGGTAAAGCAACAAATACTGGTACTTTTAAGATAGCAATTTCCAAGCAATCGTCCAACACAACACTATCCATTACAGCGACGGATGCTTCAAAAAATACCAGTAAAAGTACATTAGTCAAGGTGGTTACTGCTCCTAAGACACCAACGGTTAACAAAGTTAGCATCAACTCAACTTCTGTAACAGGTAAATCCGAACCATCTACAACGGTTTATGTGAAATCTGGTTCGAAAACGATTGGTTCAACCACCACATCTAACAAAGGAACATATACGGTCAAAATTCCTAAACAAAAGCTTGGAACAAAATTAAGTATTTACGCACGAAACCGTTCTGGTATCATAAGTTATACAATTAACACGACTGTTTCTAAATAAAAAAAAGAGCCTAAGAGAATATTTTTAGGCTCTTTTTTTCAGCGTAATTTGGTATGTTTATTTAAGAAAGTTTATAATCGATAAAAATATATGGCTGTTTCACAGACTTTTCTAAAAGGAAATAAACTATACTCCTCGTAACATTTGAGGTAGTCATTTTATGTATACATATTATCTTAATAATTCTATTACTCTAGCTAATCCTGTAGGTGTTATTGAAATATTAAATAATGAAGCATTTTCTTTTTGATCTATATCACTCTTAATCCAAGTTAAACCGTTTATAAATCCTTGCATTTCCAATTCAATTAATGCAGGTTCGACATCATCAATAGCTACTCCTACTTCATTATGAAGCCCTTTTTCAAAGTCTGGCTCTTTTTCTTGAAGTTCTTTAAAAATAGCCAATAGCATTAATCCTGCATCTGAAATCTTACTAGCCAGAAAGAACACCACCTTTTTAGACTATTTATTCGACAAAAGGTGGTAATTTCCTTTTTTTGCTAATTTTTTACTAATTTGTTTGTTTTTTCAACGAGCTTTTGAAGGTCCATCGGCTTTACTTGATTATTGTCTAATTTATATTTTTGTTTTAGTAAAATGATTCTTTTTACACTCTCGTTTATACGTTCTTCTGAAATTGTTTTGTTTTTCACGGCTGTTTCGATTTCTTTATATACAGCTTTTACTTTGTTAGGATCATGAGCAACCATAATGATATCACTTCCAGCTAAAATGGAAGTAACCGCTGCTTTTTCCAAATTATAATTTTTTCCAATTGCATCCATCGTCATATCATCCGTCATAACCACTCCATCATATTTTAAATCATTCCTTAACATTGATGAAATGACCTTTTTAGACATTGAAGCAGGATATTTAGGATCGATTTTTGGTAATAAAATATGGGCAATCATAACAGCATCTGCGTTTTGATTAATAGCGTCCTTAAATGGTATTAATTCTAACGATTTTAAATCAGTATACGATTTGTTTACAACAGGTAACTCTAAATGGGAATCAACCGAAGTGTCACCGTGGCCAGGAAAATGTTTTACAACTGGAATGATTTTCTCTGATTGAATTCCTTTCATTGTTTGTATTCCTAATTTACTTACAGTTGCTGGATTATTACTAAATGAACGATCACCAATGACCGGATTTTTAGTATTACTATTTACATCTAAAACAGGAGCAAAATCCATATTTAAACCAAAAGCTTGTAGCTGTTCTCCTAGTATTTGTCCTATTTCATATGAGAACTGTCCATTATTTTTCTTTCCAATTATTTCGTTTGACGGTATTTGACCTAGATTTCCTGGTAAACGTGATACCCTTCCACCTTCTTGGTCAACTCCGAATAAGATCGGTAAAAGATTATTTCGATTAGCAGCCTTTATTGAATTTACAAGTTTAACCGATTGACTGTTATTCGTTAGATTTTCATTGTAAAAAATAAATCCACCAATATAATATTGTTCAACTAGTTCTTTTAAACTATTTGAGTAATTCGGTCCATAAAAACCTGAAATAATCATTTGACCTATTTTTTCTTGAAGTGTCATTGCATTTAAAAGCTGATCTAGTTTAGTGCCAGTATTAGGAATAAGCTGGTCAATAATTGATACTGACGTATGATGCAATGTAGGATTATTATTTTCACTAGTTGGTCTTGGTAAAATAAACTTCAGTTCAATTTGATTTGGTAGTTCATAAACTAAAATAATTTGATCAACTTGTTGATCTTTATAATATTTAATCTTACTTGGCTTTTTTAATTGTTTCATAATATCGTCATAGTGAACTTGTTGTAAATTAGAATTATATGATCTTACTTCATAAATTCGATTTTGATGATCATACCCTACAGCAAATCCCTGTTTTTGATAAGTTAAGTACGTACTATTAGCAACCTCATCTTTTTGGGTAGATTCCCCAAATTGCTCCGTTATATCTTTTAAGGAAGTCTTTCCTACTTCTATATTTTTTTGGTTTGGAATTTCTCCTTGTTTAGCGCTTGAAATTATATTATTTAAAATTTCTTTTGTTGAAAGTTGATTCGAATGATTAGTATCCGTTTCCGTTTGATGATTTGTATTTTTATTTGGCTTCGAATGTGATGAATCTTGGAAAACTTTATCCTTCAACGCAAAGTAAACACTTGTACAAACAATTAACAATAGTATTAATAAAATAACAGCTTTTTTGATAATATTCTCCTCCTAAAATATTATTTCCCCCTCTTTACTTACTTATATTTCCATTAGTTAAGTGGGCACCTTCTAACGAATAGGTGCATACGATGAGAAAGATTAACGAGGAGGGACTAATTAGCATGACCAGTAAAAAATCCCATGAAATGATTCAACCTATAAACTACAGGAATCAAAATATGAATCCAAATCAAAATAATCCTTACTATGATTATCACCAATATTGGTATAACGAATATCAATCATATCCTATACATCAACAGCATCATTCAATTGACCAATCTGACATTTTTTATCGTCAGCATGCTCAAGCTACTTTCGTTTTAGTTCACGGCTCATGGGTTGATCCATTCTTCTGGCACGGAATCACACGAGAACTACTAAAAATGGGACATATTGTTCACACACCACAGTTGCCTGGGCATGGTACAGATAAAGATAAAAATGTAAATCATGAGATCATTACAAAGCAAGTAGTTCATTATATAACGTCTAATAAGCTTAATAATATTATTTTGATAGGTCACAGCTTTGGTGGTACTGTCATTCAAAAAGTCGCTGAACAGCTTCACGATCGAATTAAACGATTAGTTTTTTGGAATGCTTTTGTTTTAAATGACGGTGAAAGCCTTACAGATCAATTTCCACTTCAAGCCCAAAAATTCCTATTAGACTTAGCTGCGCAATCTTCTGATAATACAATCAAACTACCATTCCAATATTTCCGAGATGTATTTGTTAACTTGGCTGATTTACAAACGGCGAGGCAAATTTATAGTGCGACAACACCTGAACCGGCAACTCCCCTTGTTGAAAAACTAGATTTAAAAACGTTTTACCAATTATCCACTCCAAGAAGCTTTATTAATTTACAAGAAGATACAGTAGTACCTACAGGCGAAAATTCTGGTTGGTATCCTCATATGGCTAGTAGATTGGGAGTTTATCGTTTTATACAAGGAAGTGGCGATCATATGTCAACTGCAAAAGTATACCCAAGAAGAATGGCACAGTTAATTGTAAATGCCTCTCGAGACTAAAAATAGATTTTACTAGTTTATGATTGTAGCACTTAATTTATTTACCTTTAAGTGGAGTGAACTGGTATAACTTCATTTAAAGGTAATTTAAAACATATTTAATCTTATTAATATATATTTAATATTTTTGTAACATGTAATATACTAATAGTGTGAAAAATTTTAATATTAGGAGACCGAAATGAATAAATTTAAGAAAATCGCAACTATAGCAACTGCAACAACTCTATCTGCAGGTATTCTATTAAGTATGCTTCCAACTGAAACCCAAGCTGCAACTAATACTAAAGTTGTCCAAGCTCAAAATGATTTAAAAAAACAAGTCAGCTCTTACATAAAAGTTCTTAGCAACTTAAAAAGTGAAATCTATTATACAGATCAAGAAGTTTATGATTATTATAAAGAACTACAAACTGATGTTACTTTATTTAATAAATACGGATATACAGGTAAAGACGAACTAGTGAAAAAAACAGCGAGCTTTAAAACAAGAATTGATAAAGCGCGTAAAGACAATGCTGCAGTAGATATGAAAAAAGTAACAGCACAGTTTAATACATATATTAAAAAAGTAGATTCAAAGGGTGCTAAAACATACTTTACAACTCAAAAAAATAAATTGATGGCAGTTAGAAATTACCAAAACCACACATATGATATGATCGAGTCATATGTATACGATATCGAGGATCAAATTTATACTGAAAATGAAATTTATATTCGTAAGCAATTACCTGCTGAATATAAAAACTATGAAACTGAATATGCTTTAGTAAATCAACGCTTTTATGGGATGACATCTAAAGAACAAGAAATTATTAGCTATGCATATGATGTTCTTGATATGGATTACACAACACATCGTCAAATCGAAAAAGATCTAGATTCTATGTTTGATAAGTATTTTAAAGATGGTTTTGATGAGCTCTATGATATAGAAGATAATGAAAGCTTAGATAATGCAATTGAAAAAAGAGATGTAGCAAAAGCAAAAATTGCTCTTGTAAATGCAACTAACGTTTTTAAAAAATTTAATAATACTTACAATCAATTTGAAGCTGCGGCCGACGTATATAAAACAAATCTAACAGTTAAATTCGCTAATAAAGTAAAAAAAGCGCCTGTTACACAACAATAAGATCAGCATCTAAATAAAAACAGTCCTTTGTTTGAAAATCATCTTTTCCAAAGGACTGTTTTTTATGTTTAACTTGATTTAATTTTTCTTGTTTCGTTTTTGTTCTACGGGTATTTAAATCTAACATCGCAAATGAACTTCTACTTAATTCTGGATTTCGTTTACCTTCTCTAACTAGTTTGTCTCGTAATTTTCTTGCTTTTGATTTGCTCATTCTTTCCACCTCTTTTAACTTTATTATTCTATTATATACAAGCAATCAAAGTTTTCCACTAACTCTTCATAATTTATTTTTTTGAAATTGGAATAAAGTGATTAAATAAACCGACCACTTTTATTTCCTTGTCTAAAGCCTTAACCTCGTAAACTGAAAAAAAGACATAATCTTTTTTAGTTGTAACCTTACTAATAAGTTTTTCCCCTAATAAGTCAATTCCAAAATCAATGTATTTATTTTTTGATTCCAATTTAAGCTGATCCTTTGCCCAAGTGACAAACTCTCCTTTTGATGGATTTGTTTGTGCAGAGATAATTAGACAGACTGCTAAAGCCACGATTACAAGTAATTTTTTCATAAAGTCACCTTTTCATTATTTTTACTATTTATATGATAAAGGATATTACTGAATTGTCCAGAAAATATCCTTATTTATTAATAAAATGTCTAGAAAAAATAAAAAAGGGTCCTAATTGCGACCCCTGAAAGTAAATACAAGTTCAGTTTGAAAGCTATTTAATTACTGCATTCTTTACAATTTTTGAATTTAAAAATGGGATCACTGAAATAATCTCATTAATGCCATGTTTTGATATAGCATCTAAAGCAAGTTCATTAAGTAGGTCACCTTCAATAAAAGGACAAATCGGTGCTAATGACTTAATCCCATTTAATTCATAACTCTTTCTTGTGCATTCATTTATTATTTCATCACTGATAAATGGTGCCACCTGAGTTAATCCTTTTATACCATTTGTTTCAAACTCTTTCTTTGCACATTCATCGATTATTTCGTCACCGATAAATGCTGCCATTGATGTTATTTCTTTTATGCCATTTAGCTCAAACTCTTTCATTGCAAGCTCATCGATGATCTCATCGCTAATAAATGGTGCTACTTGAGTTAATCCTTTTATACCATTTGTTTCAAACTCTTTCTTTGCACATTCATCAATGATATCGTTACTGATAAATGGTGCCACCTGAGTTAATCCTTTTATACCACTTGTTTCAAACTCTTTCTTTGCGCATTCATTCATTACTTCTTCGCTGATGAATGGTGCCAAAGTTGTTAAAGCTTTTATACCATTCGTTTCAAACTCTTTCTTCGCTAATTCGTCCATTAATTCTGTACTAATAAACGGTGCAACCCAAGTTAATTCTTCAATTCCATTTGACTCAAACTCTTTCTCCGCAAATTCATCAATTACATCATTACTAATATAAGGTGCCATGCGTGATAATTCTTTGATTCCATTCGAATCAAATTCCTTCTTTGCACATTCATCAATTATATCTTCACTAACAAAGGGAGCAATATCCGATGTATCAGTAATTGTAAGGTGATTCTCAACATTTCTAAAAACGATGTCTGCTTGATCGATATTAAGAATCGGTGCAACATTTAAAAATTCTTCTTTTTCAACTTCTAACTCAATTGAAGAATCCGCATTATCTTTTTCAATTAAATTATTGATCAATTTAACGCCTTTTTCATTTCCTAAAATTTCATCAATGCTTACATTAAAAATTTCTGCAAGCTCAGGTAATTTCGAAATATCAGGCATTGTCTCTCCTCGTTCCCAATTACTAATTGCTTGAAAGCTAACACCTAATTGATCAGCTAGCTTCATCTGTGTAATCTTGTTTGCTTTTCTTAATTGAGCGATTTGTCTACCTACTTTTTTCATATCAAACATTTATATCACCTCTATTTAAAAGTTAATTTCATTGTATCTAGTTAATTGAATAGTTAAAATCAAGTGTTACTTGAATTAATGGAAAATGGACTCAAGTAATAATTGAGTTTCTAAGAAGTCTGCAATTTTAGTAAAGTTTAGTATTTAATTTAAGAGGTAGCTTTCTACCTTGAACTAAAACTATATGCTCAATTTATTATAACAATTTTTACAAATATAAGTATTTGAATTTTCAAGCAATAAAAAAAACAACCCAAAATGAGTTGCCTTCAGAAATATCATTAAGATTAATCTTTTGTAGTCCATTCGTAAAGTGCTTCAAAATTTAATTTTTCTAACCAATGTCGTTCCGCTAAAATAACTGGGTGAATCAATATATCTTTCCGATTTGAGTCATCACAAAAATTAAATAATTTATCTTTATAAGGTTCTAGCAGGTCTAGAACTTCTTTTATTCGCCACTTAAATCGTTTACTTGAACCCCAAGCTACTATAATAATGTCTGCGTTACTAATCGCTAATTTTATTGCTTCATCGTTATGTTCGCCAACTTCGCATTCTTTCCCTTTTAGCTTTGTTGAATCCGGTTCCATTAATGCAAAAAGATTTACTAGTTCTAGCGAGCCGAAGTTACCTTTCTTATAATCTATAAAAAAGTTAAGACATCTCGCCAATATATAATCACTCTTTAGATGATCTGCTCGACAAGGATTAAGTAATACAAGCGTAGCTTTCTTTTTCGATTCATCCCAAGTTCTTGTAAGCGAATATCGCATTAATTTATTTTGTTTATCAAAGACCGCCTTCGAGTTAATTTGCATTGAATGACAGTTTACAAAATCCTCAAATGACATATACTCACTCTTTTCATCATTAATTAAAACAAAATCAACAAGGTATTATATTCCATTTAATCGTCATTTGTACTAAATTATTAATTTAAAATAAATAATCATTAAATGTATCTAAAAAAAAGTAAAATTTTAGTAGCTTTCTATTTACTAATTCATATTTTCCTAGTACGATAGTGGATAATTTAGACAGTTCATATTTGGAAGGGGCTATTATTTATGATTAAAGGAATCATATTTGATTTGGATGACACATTACTTTGGGACCAAAAAAGTGTTCAAGTTGCATTTGCAAATACATGTAAACTAGCTACAGAAAAATACGGTATTGACCCAACTGAATTTGAAAATGCCGTTCGTGATTCGGCTAGAAAGCTTTATGAATCATACGATACATACGAATTCACAAAATTAATTGGCATCAATCCATTCGAAGGACTATGGGGGAATTTTTTAGATGATCATGATCAATTTCCAAAAATGAAGGCGAATTCTCCTGCC
Source organism: Gottfriedia sp. NPDC058432 (assembly GCF_042721555.1). Classification (NCBI taxonomy): domain Bacteria; kingdom Bacillati; phylum Bacillota; class Bacilli; order Caryophanales; family Bacillaceae; genus Gottfriedia; species Gottfriedia sp. NPDC058432. The sequence continues at coordinate 16,586 of NZ_JBHXLC010000008.1, read as the reverse complement.
TATCGAAAAAATGCATGGACGCTTGGCTTAAAAGCATTTGGAATAGATGATCCAGAATTTGGTCATTTATTAGCCGAAACATTCCCTGAAGAACGAAAAGGAAACCCTTTTGTATACGATGAAACATTTGATGTGCTAGATCGATTAAATGAACAATATAAACTGCTCTTACTAACAAACGGCTCTCCTGATTTGCAACATACGAAGCTTTCAATTACACCAAAGATTAAAGAGTATTTTGATCAAATACTAATTTCTGGAGACTTCGGAAAAGGTAAACCTGACCCAAGTATTTTTGAACATGCCTTATCATTAATGGAACTTTCAAAAGAAGAGGTCATTATGGTCGGAGATAATCTTATGACAGATATTTTAGGCTCAAGCAGAATTGGAATGAAAAACGTGTGGATTAATAGGCATCATAAGGAACGAAATGAAGTTGTACCTACATATGAAATTACTCATTTAGAAGAGCTTTATCCGATTATTGATTCTTTGAATAAGTAGGTTTTGTTTAAAAATCTAGTGGTCCATTTTTATGGGGACTTGCTGGATTTTTTTTTAATTGATTTGGTTATGGATTAAATCGTAATTTCAAGTAAGTGCAATTAAATTCCCAGAATCGCAATTAAAAATGGCAAATCTGCAATTAAAATCCCGGAATTGCAATTAAAAATTCTAGAACTGCAATTAAAAGTATGAAAAATGCAATTAAACTAGAAATATACCTATACTGCTATCCGTATTACGGGCTACTTTTCACCATAAACTAGTGCCTTAAAGTGAATCGTTTAGTCTAAGCAGTCAATTTAGCCAAAAAATCAAAGCAAACATACAATTTCATATCGACATTGTTATATAATTATTACGATTTTGACTAGATATACCCCCTATTTATGTCAATAATCATAAAAATCTTCCTTTTGAAAGACTTCTCGTCCTATTAAGTTTTTTAAGTAATGAAATTGACGTTTCGATGTGTAATATTTGTTTCTTAAAATGTAGTATCAAATTTATGGGGGTTAATGATATTGTTAATTATCCATTTAAATTTTAGAGCTAAAATAAAAAGTACTTTCTAAGAAAAAATTAGAAAGTACTTTTTTATCAAATCAAGATTAACATACTGTATTGCTATTAGATTTAAGTAAAGCTTGTTGTAAGTCAGCTACAATATCTTCCCATGCTTCTAACCCGACTGACATGCGTAGCATATTTTCTGTTATGCCCATTTTTTCTCGTAACTCTTTTGGAACAACTGCATGTGTCATCGTCGCTGGATGCTGAACTAATGTTTCTGTATCCCCTAGACTTACCGCTATTTTTATCATGTCCAAATGGTTAATAAATTCCTGAGTTTCTTCCTTTGTCCCGTCAAATGTAAATGCGAAGACTCCCCCACCTTTTTTCATTTGCTTACTAGCAATAAAATAATTTTGATTTTTAAAGTCTCCCGGGTAGAATACTTCCTTTATCATTGGATGCGATTGTAAAAATGAAACGACCTTTTTTGCATTTTCACATTGACGGTCCATTCGAACTGCTAATGTCTTTAATCCTCGAAGCAACAGCCATGCATCAAATGGTGACATAATCGCACCTATGTCTTTTCGGATAGGGGTCATTCGATCAGCTAGCTCTTTTGTTTTACAAACAACAATTCCTGCAACTACATCACCATGACCACTAATATATTTCGTTGCACTATGTAGCACAATGTCACAGCCTAGTGTTAATGGCTTTTGTAAATAAGGTGAGCAAAAAGTATTATCAACTACTACTGTAATATTATTATTTTTCGCAACTTCGACAACCATTTCAATATCAATGACTTTCATTGTAGGGTTGATCGGTGTTTCAATAAATATAACTTTCGTGTTTTCTTGGATTAAGTTATGGATTTCTTCTTCAGTATCCATTTCACAAAAGTTATGTTCAATTCCAAATTTACTCTCCAACATTTCTAAAAATCCATACGTACATCCGTATATGCCTTTTGAACATAAAATATGGTCCCCAGTGCTAATTAACGAGAAAATTGTAGCAGATACAGCAGCCATTCCAGAACCAAATGCTAACGCTACCTCTCCTTCTTCTAACGCAGCCATTCGTTCTTCCAAAATTTGAACGGTTGGATTTCCTAATCTTGAGTAAATAAAATCATCTTTTTCTCCGGCAAAGGACTGTTCTCCATGTTGTGCAGTTGGAAATGTATAGGTAGACGTATGAAATAATGGAGGAGTTAAACTCCCGTGATACTCACTAGTTTTGTAGCCTTCGTGAATCAACTTTGTATCAAACTGATTTTTCTTCATTTCTAATTAGCCTCCTTAATTAAGTGCGTATTGATCAAACGTTAATTAAAGCAAAAACCTAAAATGAAAGCCCTTACAAATTGTTCACTTAGACTACTTCTATATATAGGAAAGCAATACCTTTCAATAGATCATACTATAGGTAAAATTACATGCTCTTAATCCTATATAAGACTTAAATTAAAAATGAAAGTAGCAAAATACTCTCTCTTGCATTGGTTCTTACTATTTATTCACTAAATTTTCTACCTAACTTTTTTCCTATTGCTTTTCCGTTCGCTTTTATCAATTTTTTATAACCAAAGCTTAAAACATCAGTCATTTATATTCCGAAATAATCAAACTGCAATCAAAAAAAGTCATCCTCTTTGACTAGGTTTATTCTAAATTAATTGAAAATGAAAAAAAGCACCTTCTAAAAATTTAGAAAGTACTTTTTTATTTTCAAATTATCTGATTTTGTTAATCTTCTAACCACTTCAGAATTTCATCAATTCCAATCGCTTCTTCAACTTCTGGAAACTTCTTAATAAAATTTAAATCGGTATCATTTGGGATCAATTCATCAAATTCGTTTGGGTCATGGACGCTCATTGAATACACCTCTTTAGTAAATTTTATTTAATTTCTGTATTGTTAACAAACATACTTAATAAAATACATATCCAATTTTTTATGAAGAAGTACTTCGATTAACTGAATTAATAATAATAGTTCGTAGTTTTTTTTTATTTTCCTCTTTTTTTATCATAAAAAATCTTGTACAAAATAGGTCATCGACTAGAACAAACTCTTCCTTTCTACCATTTAATATTATATCTATTTAATTAGATGTATTTTATGATCACATTTATTACCGAGTCTATATAAAGAAGATCTTTTACAGCATTTTATTACTGATTTTAAAGTCATCCCAATAATTTCTTCTAGCCCTAAATTTAATCTAAAATTAGCACAATTCAATTCGAAACTTCTTTCCTAAATTATCCTTTCCATTTTTTCCTCCGAATTGATTTTAAAAGTAATACAAGCCATTATCAAAAATTTCATTTATGTAGATTTCGGTCCAAATAAAGTAGGTGTTATCTCAGCTAGAAATAACATCTACTTTTTATTTACTTTCCTAAATCCTTTCCTTCTTACTTCACCATTCCATTCCTAAGCGCCGTTACGACTACTTGCGTTCGGTCTTCACAGTCAAATTTTTGTAATATACGATGGACGTGTGATTTAACAGTACCTTCCGTTATAAATAATTTCTTACCGATTTGATCATTTCGAAGTCCATAGGCCATTTCCTGGAGGATTTCTTGTTCACGATCCGTTAGTTTTTCGATTAGCATTGATTCACCTTTTTTACCTGGGATAGCAAAACCAGAAACAATCGCTCTAGAAAGTGCATTTGCTGCAAGAGTTGTTTTAAAAATAGCTTCACCTCGATAGGCTGAGCGAATCGCATCAAGCATTTCCTCAACTTCAGCATCCTTTAATAAAAATCCTATTGCTCCCGATCGAATTCCTTGGTAAATATATTCTTGATCATCAAATGTAGTTAAAATAACAATTTTCGTCGTAGGTAATTGTTTCATTATTTCTTTTGTAGCATCAATACCCGAAAGATAAGGCATTTGTATATCCATCAATATGACATCTGGGCGTTTTTCTTTTGCTAACTTGATTGCTTCTATTCCGTCAGATGCCTCACCAATTAAGTTCATATCATCTTGTAGATTGATTACATAACTAAAGCCTTGCCTAATCATCGTTTGGTCATCAACTAGTAAGACCTTTATTTTTTCATATGACATATTTTCTCACCCTTCCCTTCGTCACAAAGGTATTTTTGCAACAATTTCAAAGCCATGTGGAAAAATAACTGAATAGGAAAGACTACCATTCATTTTCTCTAGTCTTTCTCTCATTGATTTTAATCCAAATCCTTCACTAATTTTTTGAGCATCTTCTAAATCCCCATTATCCCTAATAGTCATATTGATGCCTTTAGATTCCTTTCGTAGTACAACATCTAATTTTGTAGCTTGAGAATGCCGTATAACATTTGTAATTGATTCTTGTAAAATTCTAAACAGTATTTTGTATACCTCGACATCTAATTCAACATCACCTATCTCCGCTTTGAAGGAATATTGAATAGAAGATGAGGATTCCATATGTGTCAGTAAAGTTTCTAATGTGCCAATTGCAGATTGAGGAAGATCATCGGCAAGTGAATGAACCGATTTACGTATATCATCTAAACCTTTTCGGGCAACTACTAACATATCCTTTAAACTTTGTTCGGCTTGATTTGGATCTTTTTTTATCATATATTGTACAGCTTGCATTTGAACGATAATGGAAGTTAAACTATGTCCCACAGCATCATGAATATCCCTAGCAATTCGATTTCTCTCTTCTAAAATTCCATTTTGCATAACAGTAGAAGACGCTTCTTGTAGCTGACTATATGCTTTTTCTAAATTAACGACATGTTGTTTATTCAATGCATACATTTCATTTCGCTGCATTCTACTTCGAATATTTAAATAAATAATAATTGAGATCAAAATATAGGTTAAAACGTTTAATAAATCTTGGTGTCCGAATCGCGTATAGATTAAAGCAATGACGATCATAACGATTATGGATGTAATCGGAGTCCTCGATAAAGATGACCTGATAATCGTTACATGAAACATAAAAGCTAAAAAATACAAAACATTTATTTCTTTAAACAAAATTAATCCGACCAATGCTTCAATCACCATAATACTAAACGCAATAACTAAATTTGCATTCGACCATTTATCTTTAGGGATCAATAAAATACAAGTTAAAGTAACCCAAATCGTTAAATAAAGTGCCGTTTTAAGAGGTGGTCCACTAAATAACTTCCCTGTGCTCATGAAAATTAAAATAATAGTGGCACCTATAATTGGTCTTAATAAGAAGACATTGTTCTTATTCAAAATAAACTTACTCCTCTCATTTACCATTTAAAAGATTCACTCTTAATTTTAATCAATATTCTTCCTGTTTTCCTCTATCTCTAGTTATAGACTTTATGAATGAATTTCTATCAAATAGAAGTCGATTCAAAATAAATAAAAGAATATCATATGAACATACAATACAAATTAAGGAGAAAAACAATGAATCAACAATATATTTTTATCGGAATCATTATTTTACTTTTAGTTTATCGCATCTTTAAAAGAATCCGTCGAAGTATCGGATGGCAGCAATTGAATAAGAAGAGAATGCGTATAAGTACAGTTATCTTCTTTTTAATTGGCGCATTAATACTATTTCAAGGTGGTATAAAACCAATTATTTTAACATCAGATGTGATTGGTATTTTAATTGGCATTGGGCTTGCTTATTTCGCTACAATTAAAACAAATTTTGAAAATAGAAATGGAGCATGGTTCTATCATACAAATATTTGGATTAGCGGTACTGTTACTCTACTATTCTTCGGTCGCTTGGTTTATCGAATTTATGATATTTATTCAATTGAAAAACTAAATGGATTACAAAATGATGATTTAACTAACAAATTACAAAGTATGGCTTCTGGATGGTCTGCTGGGCTAATGCTAATCATGTTTGCTTATTATATTGTCTTCAATTTATTCATGATTCGGAAAGAGAAAACACTTGCTCAAACAAGCAACGATTTCCCTATTGAAGGTTAATTACTATACTCTCCGCTTTAATTAGTACAGTGTTTGTAAAATATAAAAACCCACAAGGAAATATTTAATACCTTGTGGGTTTCTTTTATTATTTAATACCTAAAGCAAAATCTACAGCACTTTCAGCATGAATTCTTGTCGTATCAAAGACAGGAATACTGCAATTTTCCTGAGAGATTAACATCGTTATTTCAGTACAACCGAGAATAACAGCTTTAGCTCCTTGCCCAATTAAATGATCGATTATGTTCAAATAAACTTGCTTAGATTCCTCTTTCACAATTCCAAGACAAAGTTCCTCATAAATAATATTATGTACAAGTTTTCTTTCATCTTCATTTGGGACAATAACATCTAAACCAAACTGTTCAATTAATCTTCCTTTATAAAAATCATGCTCCATTGTAAATGCAGTCCCTAACAAGGCAACTTTTTTAATTCCATTATTTACAATTTCTTTAGCAGTTGCATCAGCAATATGTAATAAAGGAATTTTGACCGATTCTTCAACTTCCTTTGCCATCTTATGCATTGTATTCGTACAAATTACAAGACATTCTGCTCCACTACTCTCCAGCTTTTTAGCAACTTCAATCATAATTTTCGTTAACTCATCCCATCGCTCCTCAAACTGGAGCGTTTTAATTTCTTGAAAATCGACTGAATACAGTAAGCTTTTTGCGGAATGATGACCGCCAAGCTTTTCTTTCACACGTTCGTTCATAATTTGATAATACAGTAATGAAGACTCCCAACTCATACCACCAATCAGCCCAATTGTTTTCATCATCATTCAACTCCAATATCTTTAAAGTTTTTACTCATTTGTTCATCAAAAAAATCATGACCTATTATTATCTCTTAGTTTAACAAGGAAATTTAACGAGAACTATAGAATATTTTTAGCACAATAAATATGTAGTAGGAGTGAACAAAATGCATATTGAAAATGAAAAAATATACCCTAATTGTCCATTTATTACTAGAGTAGTAGATGTTGGTGGACTTACGAAATCTCAATTAATCGAGAATTTACAACAATCCTCTATCTCGATGAATGAATATGGTGAGATGCTATTAAAAGATGATCACTTTCCTGTATCAAATACAAAGTACAGCCTTCAAACGGTTGAACTAACGGTTGGCGATCTTGGATTTTTAGAAGGGGCAACAACACCTCAAATTTATAAAAAAGCAAAGGAACTGAATTTGGAATTGTGCCCTCTTGAGCTAGGACCTTACTTAAGACTATCATATTTAGATCAACCAGAAGGTTTTATAGGGAATTCTGTAAAGCAACATCAAGCTCCATCCGGTTCAATTACAATTGCATCTGAGGCATTATCTGAAGATGAAGATTTTCCGAAAGGTTTTTACATTAGACGGATTAATGGTGTACTATGGCTTCGCGGATATCGTGCGGATCATCTCCACGTTTGGAATAACGATGATTATTTTATCTTTTGTCAAAAGGAGTGATTATTTTGCATTAGATAATTTATCAATTGCTTCTTGTTCTGATGAAACAAAAAATACATTATTCCCTTTATTACACTCATAAATGAAATCTTTTAGAGCCTTACTTGTATAATTAGAAAAGTCACCTATAATCGCAAACTTAATATTGTAGTTAACGAACTTTTGAAGCACCGCACCAGCAAGTTTCGTACTAAGATTGAAAAAATCTTCTGAAATCGCCTCTTTGTTAAGTGCTATACGATTACTTTTATGATCATAACTTATTGTCATAATCAGATCTAAAGCACTTTGTTCATCAATAAGTATTACTGAATCTGCATTGGCGATTGCAATTAGTTGTCCGTTTACTTCAGTTGTTGTAATATTCATCTACCTTACCCCTTATTAAAATTTTTATTATTTCTACTATTTTAAAACAAAGAGTATATAGCGTGAAGCGATACTTTTGTTTTATTTTTAATAATTAATGATAGATGAACACTAAAATACCATCTATTTTTGTCGGATTGATAAAAATAGATGGTATTAAAATCAAAATCAGGTTAACTTTCTTTGAAGTCGGAAGACTACCATCAACTTCAAAAAAAGTCATAAACCCTAGCAAAAAATCTTTTAATAAATTATTTGAATATGAGTTTAGGACTTAATACGCTTGTCCTTTTCTTCTCCAAATTTTATTAGCCGAGTTTTGCTACTACTTGTGCTAATAATTGAATTGCAGCTTGAATGACTACTTCAATTTGCAGTTCAGTTTGTGTTACGACAATTCCATCTGAATTTTCAATGACAACAGATTGGGATTGTAATTGAAGATTTTCTAAGGATTGAGCAACTTTTTGTAGTTGACTAATTCTTGGATCATCAGCAAATAAAAGAATCACAGCTTCAATTGCAGCTTGAAGTGAAGCTTGTACTAAAACTAAAGCTTGAGCTTCAGTCTGAGCAACTGTAATTGTGTGTGAATCGCGAATTACTAATCTTTGAACTTCCGCTTGTGCATTTTCTAATCTATTAAAAGATCCTTGTCTTTGATTTACACTAGCATTTGCAACTGGACGAATTGAATGCATAAAATCACCTCCTGATATTTTAATATAATTTATTCAAAATAATAGAAGTAGATTGGACAAGTATCCTAGTATAAATATGGAAGTTTTAATAGATTTAGATTAATAGCTTTTCAAAATCGAAATGATACTCTCTTCTTAAATTACAGAGAAAAAAACAAGCGGTTTTGGACACAGACTAAAAAAAATTAAAAGTCTTTTTTTAAAACTCAAAGTTCTTTATAGTAATGAGTAGCAAATCTAATGAATTTTTATTTAAAGAGAGGAATCACTATGAAAATCGATACACCTACTATCCCCAAAGAATTAATAGCTAGAAATTTTTATGACATTTTTTATGAAGAGGACCCAGAATTAGGAATGTGTGAGATCTCTGGCTCTGTTTTTGAAAATGAAGTTGTAGATCGAGTATATTTATATAAAGCGGTAATCAAGAATTGTAAATTCACGAATACAGATTTTAAAAATATCAGTATGACTGATGTATATTTTGAAGACTGTGATTTATCAAATTGCAATATGAGAAATTCTTCCATCCACAAAGTTGTCTTTAAAAATTGTAAATTATTAGGCGCAAATTTTACTGAATCTAGCATTGGAAATGTACAGTTTGAAAATTCAGTTTTAAATTTGTCACTATTCGGAGATTCAAAATTAGAAAAAGTAATTTTTCGTGACTCTGTTCTAAAAAGTACTGATTTTTATGATTGTAAATTCAAGAAAGTTGATTTTAATAGATGTGATATTGATGGAGCAAATTTCGAACAAACATCACTCAAAGGTATCGATATTAGTAGTTCTACTTTTAATGAATTAACAGTTTCAATTAGTAATTTAAACGGCTGTAAAGTTTCATCAAATCAAGCCATTCAATTTGCATCATTGATGGGGCTAAAGATTGTAGATTAGAAGTTATGATTAAATCTAAAGATTTTAGTCAGAATTACGATTTAAATCCTGTTAGTAATTGGAGTGATAAAAACATGGATCATACTTCCCCGAACGAAGCAGAGTTAAAAGTAAAAACATGGCCTAAATCTCCTATAGCAGCTGGTTATCGTCATACCGTCGGGCTTAAATTAGATGGTACTGTTACAGCTGTAGGTGATGATCAATATGGCAAACTAGAAGTAAACGATTGGCGCGAAATTGTGGCGGTTGCGGCGGGTAACGCTCACACAGGTAATTCTCATACCATTGGGCTTAAATCAGACGGAACTGTTGTGGCTGTCGGATGGAATAAGCATGAACAATGCAATGTTAGTGGATGGTTTGATATTGTGGCGATTTCGGCTGGTTGGCGTCGATCAGTCGGGCTTAAATCAGATGGCACGGTTATTGCTGTAGGTCGAAACAACGATGGTCAGTGCAATGTAAGTGATTGGCACAACATAGTGGCGATTGCGGCTGGTGATTGGCATACTGTCGGACTGAAACCGGATGGCACAGTTACAACTGTAGGTAACAATCGGTATGGTCAATGTAAAGTAACTGGCTGGCATGATATTGTGGCGGTTTCTGCGGGTTATCTTCATACCGTCGGGCTTAAATCGAACGGCACGGTTGTTGCTGTGGGATTGAATAAAGATGGTCAATGCGATGTAAGCGAATGGCAAGACATTGTAGCGATTTCGGCGGGTAGTAATCATACGATTGGACTAAAATCAGACGGCTCTGTTATTGGTACAGGTTTGAATAGGCATGACCAATGTAATGTAAGTGACTGGTTCGATATTGTAGCGATTTCGGCGGGTTGCACACATACTCTCGGACTTAAATCAGATGGCACGGTTGATGCTGCAGGTAGTAATGAATTTGGCCAATGTGATGTAAGCAGTTGGCACGGTATCCAACTGTCCGGAAAATAGTTTATAATTACAACAAGCAGAAATTTTCCTGAAAATACCCTTCTCCTCTACTGTTAATAATGATATATTTTCTACTATAAGGTTTAAAAAATATCCATTTTTGAAAGGGGAGATTTATAAATGAGAAATACAGCTCTTTTAGTAATTGATGTGCAGGCTTTTATGTTCTCCGAATCTAATCCCGTATATAACGGGGAAACGTTATTAAATAATCTAAACAAATTGATCGATAAAGCAAGGGCTACGAATACGCCAATATTTTATATACAACATTCTGAAGAAGGTTCTCCACTTGAATACGGTACACCTGGTTGGGAAATTCAGTCAGATATTGCTCCAATTGATGGAGATATCATTATACATAAAACAACACCAGACTCTTTTTTTAAGACGGGTTTAAAAGAAGAGCTGACAAAGCAGGAAATTAATCATTTAGTCATGGCGGGAATTCAAACAGAAATCTGTGTTGATACAACGACTAGAAACGCCTTTGGAAATGGCTATGAGGTTACACTTGTAACGGATGCTCATAGTACATGGAATTCAGATGAGCTTAAGGCTGAGCAAATTATTAAGCACCATAATCAGACATTGCGCTGGTTAGCTGATCCTAAAACTACTAGCGAAGTTGAATTTTAAAATGCAGGCAGCTATTAAGCTGCCTTTATTTTTTTAACAAACACCCGCTTTCTTCTCTGCCTGCGGTACTCATTTACCTCGCAAAGCAAGCGCTTGCATTCAGTCTGAAAACCTTCTGAAGGAATGCCTTAATTCTTAAGTATGCGAAACAATTATTTCACAATCTCCATCTAAAACAAATTCCCCAAATCCAACAGGAATGATGAAGTTCGAGCCTTTTGATAAATTATATTCTTCTCCGCTATGGATCAGTTTTCCTTTACCGTTTATTACACTTAAAAGTAAATATTGATCATTATAGGTTAAATAAGCTTTTCCAGTAACATCCCATTTATATACGGTGAAAAATTCCGAATCTACAAATGTATTAATCTTTATATTTTCTTTTTCTTCCGACTTTAATTCCACTTCTGTTTCTTGATGAGGAACTGTTGTTACATCGATTGCTTTATTTAAATGAAGCTCCCTTAAATTTCCTTCATGGTCTTTTCGATCATAATCGTATACCCGATAAGTTGTATCAGAGCTTTGTTGTGTTTCTAATACGAGAGTTCCTTCACATAATGCATGAATGGTTCCACTTGGGACATAGAAAAAATCACCTGGCTTAATCTTTACTCGGCGAAGTAAATCTGACCATTCACCTTCGTTAATTTGGCTAATTAGTTCTTCTTTTGTTTTGGCATTATGGCCAAATATCATATGTGCGTCTTCTTTACAGTCAAGAATATACCAGCATTCTGTTTTTCCGAGATCACCATTTTCATTAACTTTTGCATAAGAATCTTCAGGATGAACTTGAACAGATAAATCCATATTGGCATCTAATATTTTCGTTAATAGTGGGAAAACTTCTTCCTTTGGATGACCAAATAATTCCGGTTGCTTTTTCCATAATTCATTTAATGCAATACCTGCAAATGGGCCATTTTCAATAATTGACGCCCCATTAGGGTGAGCTGAGATTGCCCAGCATTCACCTGTATTTTCATTTGGTATGTTATAGTTAAAATCTGATTTTAAAGCTGTCCCACCCCAAATTCGTTCTTTAAATACTGGTTTTAAAAATAAGGGTTGCATGCTAATTTCCTCCAATAGGCTATTTAAACTAGTGCATTTTTATTTAATGCATTTTGTGCAAGCATAAGAGCTCCAATAATTCCAGAGTTATTACCTAAACCAGGTGGTACAATATACTCATTCAACTCTGGTAAACTAACATAATCGCAAACTAGCTCATTTAAATATTTGTAAACACTTTCAAAAACTTGCATTTGATTCATTACGCCTCCACCAAGTATGATTTTCTTAGGCGAAAGAATTAATATGTATTGCATAAGTGCTTGGGCAATGTAATATCCTTCTAAATCCCAAACCTCTTTTCGATCGATTAGATTTGAACCTATATTCCCCCATCGCGCTTCAATTGCAGGTCCAGATGCTAAGCCTTCTAAGCAATCACGATGGTATGGACAGTTCCCTACAAACTCATCATGCGGATGACGTCTCACTAATATATGTCCCATTTCAGGGTGTGTGATGCCTTGAAGTAAATAACCATTTACGACAGCTCCAGCCCCTATACCCGTACCAATTGTTATATATAAACAGCTATCTAACCCTTTTGCTGCACCAAAGGTGGCTTCACCTAGGGCAGCAGCATTTACATCCGTATTAAAACCAATTGGAACAGAAAAATGCTTTATAGCTTGTACAAAAGGAAAGCCTTGCCAAGCCATTTTAGGAGTTGATGTAATCGATCCGTAAGTAGAGCTCGCTTCGTTCACATCGATCGGCCCAAATGATCCAATACCAATTGCTTCTATGGGATAGTTCTTAAAAAATTCGATTACTTGTGAAATCGTTTCTTCTGGCACAGTTGTTGGAAATTGAATACGCTCAATTAAATTGCCATTTTCATCTCCTATTGCACAAACAAACTTTGTTCCACCTGCTTCGATTGCACCTAACATTCGCCATTACCTCCAATTAAAATAAACTAATTAAACCTTACATTATTTAAAGTAGTTAGAAGCTCGCCTTACTTTTTTTGTATATAGAAACATTTTTAAAGAAAATCAAGCGATTAATTTCACATGATTTATTGGACGAAATATATTTTTTAATCCATATATATTTATGAAAGCTATATAAAAAGAAGACTCTTTTCATGTACAAAAAAAGAAGCCCCTCTCTTGAGCGACTTCCTTTTTCGTAAATTTAAAATTAAACTCCAAACCCCTATTTAGCCGTTTTTTCCAATGCTAAATAAATCCATGGAATTGCATCATATTTTTATTAAAATCAAACACTTGTCCATATCATTTTGCTTGTCCAATCATAAGATATCGAGATTAAATTAAAGGAAAAGGTAGTGTTATAATGAGTTGCAATTGTAATAACGAAAGAAATAATAATAGAAATGACGAAAGAAATAATAATAGAAATAATAGAAGAAATAACGAGGTTACATTTAATGCGAAAATCACGGTTAATCAAGAAGAATTCTGTCGCGCAGTAGATCGTTGCGACAATGAAAGACGCGATAATAATGGTCGTCGTAGTGACAGATGGTGGAACTTGTAAGTTCAAAAAGTAGAAAGTTACGTAGTTAAATTTATCAAATTAAGAATCCCCTAAGAATGTCTAATTAGGCATTCTTTTTTAATTCTAGTCTCTGTTAACTTAAAATGTTGATATTTGAAATAAAAAAGATGCTGTCTATTAGACAACTTTTTGGAACGCTTATGCAACTATAGCAGTGCGTTAGTTGCATAAAGTTTAGTTTTAAAACATTGAAAGCACTCAATGAATTGATGTGTTTTTATCATTTTAAATATTACCTTACATTGTCAAAGACTGTTTCTTGTCCGTTATTTTTTAAACTAATAGTTAAATTTGCATCAATATTTATTTTCGATTTCAAAACAAACAATGATTGTATTCTTAAACCTTTATCTGCTTTTGAGTTATATGAAATTGTTAATTTATGTTCATCCAACCCGAATTTAATATTCCAATAATTCATGTCAATTCCGTTAAAGAAAAAATATAATTCTTTTCCCCCTTTGTCATGAATTGCATAAACACCATTTCTTTTATTATTTGCAATTCCTTGTTTAATAAAGGAATACTCTATTTCTTCAATGTCTAATTGTTCTATTATATAACCATCTGCTAAATCATTTGTAGAGACTACTGCCTTATTTACCTTTGAAGTTTGATTCTCATTGGTACTTCCTTTGACTGTGTTACATCCTGTTAAATTTATGATTATTAGTATTAATATGCTGAATGATGAAAGTATTTTTTTTCTAATAAAAACTCATCTCCTTTAAGTAATTCTTTTATGAACTATAAGTATATTCAATATTCTAAAAATCTATATTTAACTTACTATTATTCGACAATAAATTATTAATTCCCTTGTTTAACTAAACTGCCATTTACTTCAATAAAAAAAGCCACAAATTTGCAACTTGATCTTCAACTATTGCATTAGTTAGTTAGTTAGTTAATTCAATTATATTTTAATTAGCTTTAGCAAAACGGTTTTGTATAACAAATGCGATAATAACTGATAACATTGTAATAATGAATGGAGATACAGAAGAACTTTCCACAAAAACAACCTCATGTGGCAATTTTGAAATATCACTCCATTGATTAGCTATATCAGGCTGATAAAATACCGTTAAAAGCATACCTAAGAATACATTTAAAGCAACAAATAATAGGATAAAACTTACTGAAAACAAAAGAATTTTTTTCATTTTTATTCTCCCTTAGTTACTCAATTTATTATATTCACTAATAAGATTTTCCTAAGTTGATACTACTAACATTAACATATTTTTCCATTTTTAACTATATGTTTGCAAATTCCTTATTGAATTAATCTGCCATTTACTTGTAGAGTAGAGAACTGATTTCAAAGGGATAGCTTACGCTATCTCTTTTAATTTCAGCTCCCCCTCATCAAACCGTACATGAAGTTTTCCCTCATACGGCTTTCCGATGTTCTTCTTTCTCATGCTTTACGGTTAATTCCTTGCTAATTTCACAATTAAATGTTCTATCTCTCCTCGAATTCTCTTAAAGTTACCATGGTTGTTACTGTTGTTTCTTTTCTTGTTATAGAAAAGTGTGAGCCTTTCTAGCACATACCAGTCGATTATATTTAGCCACTTTGCTGCTTTCGAGGATATTTTGTAATAATTCTTAAAGCCTTGAAGCCTCCTATTTAATCCTTTTATTAGTTCTTTTATGTCTAAATACAGTTTGTTTCTAGGTTCTGTATATGCTTTAATCTTTGCTCTCATCTTTTTCATCGCATTTTTCTTCGGAATGTGTGACATTGCGTAATAGGTTTTTCCACCTTTTAGTAAGACCTTAAATTTTCGGTTGTGGAATCCTAAGAAATCAAAACCTTCTTTGTTATCAAACAGATTTATTAACTTCGATTTTTCACGATTGATTGTTAAGTCCAGTTTGTTCATGATTATTTGTAAAATATGTATACTTTCTAAAGCTTGTTGTTTTGTTCTAGTTAAAATTACAAGGTCATCTGCGTAACGAACTAGCTCCCCTAAATGATGGAATTTCTTCATCCAGAGTTTATCCAATGTGTTCAAATATATATTAGCGAGTAATGGAGAGATTACCCCACCTTGCGGTGTCCCAGTTATGGGATTTCTTATTGTTCCTTCTTCCATTATTCCTGCTTGTAACCATTTTCGGATTAACTTTAAAACTCGGCGGTCATTGATTTTCTGTTCAACTAGCTTCATCAGTTTATCTTGATTAATGTTATCAAAGTAACCTTGGATATCGACGTCGACTACCCAAGAACTATTTCTGCCTGCTTTCCTTATTTTCGCCATCGCTTGATGGGCGTTTCTTTTAGGACGGAATCCAAATGAACAATCTTGAAAATCAGCTTCAAAAATAGGTTCAATGACCATCTTTGTTGCCATTTGCACCACTCTGTCTTTTATAGTAGGAATCCCTAGAGGTCTTTTCTTTCCATCGTCTTTTGGAATATAGGTCCTCAAAACTGGATTAGGATTGTAATTATTCTCTTTAAGCTGTGCATACAGTTCATTTAAGAATTTACTTTCTCCATATTTTGTAACGATCTCATCAATCGTTTGTCCATCTATTCCTCCACTTCCTTTCTTACTCTTTACACGTTTCCATGCTTCTAATAGAATGTCAGGGCGATAGATTTTATCGTATAATGCATGAAATTTACGATTAGGTTTCTCCTTGGCACATAGATATAGTGTTTTCAAAAGTTCTTGAGCTTTTTCATCGGTGTAGTTAGCTAGTTTTCTAGCATTCACTCACTCTTACCTCCTTCTAAACACATGAACAAAGTAGAGGTCCTTTCCTATATCATGTTGTGTTGTCATGATAATTATTGGTGTAGAGTCGAAGGAGGTCGGCAATAGCCTCCCTCCGTCCGCTCAATCAAACGGATCGTACAGTTTTCCCGTAATCCGCTTTCCTTTATGTCAT